>NZ_QJSX01000001.1:0-300000 GCF_003217515.1 Deinococcus yavapaiensis KR-236
GGAATGCGGGCGCCGAGCGAGTGGAAGCGTTCGGGGTTTTTGAGGAACTCCACGACTTCCACCAAGTCCGCTTTGGCTTCGTCGCATCCCGCCACGTCCGAAAACGAGAGCTTGATAGAGCCTTCGGCGAGCATGTGCGCGCGAGACTTGCCGAAGTTGCCCGCGGCGTCGCCCGCACCGCCGCCTCGATTGCCGCGCAGCAAGTAGATCAGCAGCACGCCGATGAGCGCGATGGTGAGCAGGGTGGACAGAATGGAAACCCACGAGAATTGCGAGATTCTCGCGACGTTGACCGAGCCGTCTTGCGGAATCTTGGCGTTGAGGTTGTCGAGGTCGATGAGGGGATCTCCGGCGAAGGTACGCGTCTCGAAGCGCGCGCCGTTTCGAAGTTCGGTCGTGAAGTTGCCCGTGAGGGCGACGGTCGCTCCCTCGTTCGTGAGGGTGACGACTTGGACTTGACGTTTGTCGAGGGCGTTCGCGAAGGTGGACAAGCTGACGGCGTCGCTGTCGGGTCGGGGAGCGGCGACGGTGACGATGACAATGACGGCGACGACTGCGCCGAGCAGCCACCACACCCATGTTCCCTGCTTCATGCCCTCAGTGTAGGCCTTGGCGCCGAGGCGCCATGAGAACTCCACGACGAAATTCGTGAAGATAGGGGTTTGGCGCACGTCCTGTGGAGCATTCCTTAACTTGATACGACCACGCTCAAGTCTGTTGACAGAGTGTAACTGTATGCTTATGATGGATGCGTTTCAGAACTGTTTCCACGTCGGGAACAGAAATTCAGCACCAGGAGAACACTTCATGCCTAAAGCTGTCGGAATCGACCTCGGAACCACCAACTCCGTCATCGCCGTGATGGAAGGCGGTCAGCCTGACGTCATTGTCAACGCCGAAGGTGCTCGCACCACCCCGTCCGTCGTGGCGTACAAAGGCGAAGACCGCCTCGTCGGTCAAATCGCCAAGCGCCAAGCGGCGCTCAACCCCAAGGCGACGCTCTTCGAAGTCAAGCGTTTCATCGGACGCCGCTGGGACGAAGTCAGCGAAGAAGCCGCGCGCGCACCCTTCACCGTCAAGGAAGGCCCCGGCGGTTCCGTTCGCATCGAGGCGAACGGCAAGGACCTCGCGCCGGAAGCCGTGAGCGCCGAAGTGCTGCGCAAGCTCGTGAACGACGCGTCCGCCAAGATCGGCGAGTCGATTCGCGACGTCGTCATCACCGTGCCCGCCTACTTCGACAACTCGCAGCGCGAAGCGACTCGCCAAGCCGGTGAAATCGCCGGGCTCAACGTTCTGCGCGTCATCAACGAGCCCACCGCCGCTGCGCTCGCGTACGGTTTGAACAAGAAGGGCAACGAGACGGTGCTCGTGTTCGACCTCGGGGGCGGTACGTTCGACGTCACGATCCTCGAGCTCGGCGAAGGCGTCTTCGAAGTCAAGTCCACCGCGGGCGACACGCACCTCGGCGGCGCGGACTTCGACCAGCGCATCGTGAAATGGCTCGCCGAAGAATTCCAAAGGGAACACAACTTCGACCTTCGCAAAGATCCGCAAGCGCTGCAGCGTCTCATCGAAGCGTCCGAGCGCGCCAAGATCGAGCTCAGCCAAGCGACCGAGACGACCATCAGCCTTCCGTTCATCACCTTCGATCCCGAGACCCGCACGCCGCTGCACCTCGAGCGCGCCCTCACGCGCGCCAAGTTCGAAGAGCTCATCGGCGACCTCCTGCGCCGCGTGCGCGAGCCTGTCACGACGGCCTTGAACGACGCGAAGCTCAACGCCTCGCAGATCGACGAAGTGATCCTCGTCGGCGGTTCCACGCGCGTTCCGGCCGTGAAGCGCATCGTTCGCGACCTCACGGGCAAGGAACCCAACGAGAGCGTCAACCCCGACGAAGCCGTCGCGCTCGGCGCGGCCGTGCAAGCGGGCATCATCCAAGGTGATGCCACCCTCGGCGACATCGTGCTCGTCGACGTCACGCCCCTCACGCTCGGCGTGGAAGTCAAGGGCGGCATGGTCGCGCCCCTCATCACGCGCAACACCACCGTTCCTGCCAAGAAGACCGAGATCTTCACGACGGCCGAGAACAACCAACCCGGCGTCGAGATCAACGTGCTGCAAGGCGAGCGCCCCATGGCCGCCGACAACAAGAGCCTCGGACGCTTCAAGCTCGAAGGCATTCCGCCCATGCGCGCGGGCACCCCGCAAATCGAGGTGACCTTCGACATCGACGCGAACGGCATTTTGCACGTCACGGCGCGTGAGAAGACCAGCAGCAAGGAAGCCAGCATCCGCATCGAGAACACCACGACGCTCGACAAGACCGAAGTCGACCGTCTCGTGCGCGAAGCCGAGCAGAACGCCGCCGCCGACAAGGCGCGCCGCGAAAAGGTCGAAGCGCGCAACAACCTCGACTCGCTGCGCGTCCAAGCTCTGCAGCAACTCGAAGAGAAGGCCGACGCGCCGCAAGAACTCAAGGACCGCGTCAAGGCCCTCGCCGACGAAGCCGAATCGGCGGTGCGCGACGAAGACGACGCCAAGATCGCCGACGTTCAAAAGCGGCTCGAGGACGCCTTGCGCGAACTTATGACCGCGCAAGGCAGCGGCGGACAAGGCGGCGCGGCGGGCCAGCCTCAGCAGGACGACGTGATCGACGCGGACTTCAAGCCCGCCGACTGATCGCGCACCGCGACGGCCCTCAGGGGCGGGTTTGATACCCGCCCTTTCTCATAGGTCCCGTGCCGTAGGCTAGGACGATGTTTCGACGCAGGAGAAAAGACATGACGCAAGACGAGAAGAACAACACCGACCTCAGCCCTGAGCAGGAGGCGCAGGTCGTCGAGGTCGAGCAGGAGCAGGCGACGAGCGTGGAAGACGAGGACGACGCGTTCGACCCGGCGATGTTCGCGCAGGTGCAGGAAATGATGGAGAAGTTGCAGCGCGCCGAGGAACTCGAGCGGGAACTGGGCGACCTCAAGGGCCGCTACGCGCGCCTCTTGGCCGACTTCGAGAACTACCGCCGCCGCACGAACCAAGACGTTCTCGACGCGCAAGGCGTCGGCGTCGCCAAGGCCGCCGAGGAGATGATGCCGATCTACGACGACCTCACGCGGGCGTTGGAATTCGGCAAGAACGATCCTTCCAAGATCGTGTCGGGGCTCGAGAGCGTCTCCGCGCTCATTCTCCGGACCTTCGAGAAGCTCGGCCTCTCGCCGACCGGCAAAGAAGGCGAAGCCTTCGATCCCGCCTTCCACGAAGCCCTCAGCGTCGTGCCGGGCGAACAGGACGGCGTGATCCTGCAAGTGTACCAAGTGGGATTTCGCATGGGCGACCGACTCGTGCGTCCCGCGCGCGTCGTGGTGAGCCAAGGCAGCAACTGAGAATTCGAGGGGCGGCGGTCGCTGTTCGGCAACGAGCAGGGCCGCCGCGTCGTACTAAGGAAAGGAGAGGCGACGAGGTCACTATGGCTTACAAGGACTACTACGAAATTCTCGGAGTGCCCAAGAGCGCGTCCGAGGCCGACATCAAGAGCGCGTACCGCAAGCTCGCCAAGCAATACCATCCCGACAAGAACCAAGGCGACGAGGCCGCCGCCGAGAAGTTCAAGGAGATCGGCGAGGCGTACGCCGTGCTGTCCGATGCCGAGAAGCGCAAGCTCTACGATCAATACGGCCACACGGGCTCCATTCCGGGCGGAGCGTACGGAGGCGGCACGGGTGACTTCGGCGGCTTCGACCCCAGCCAGTTCAGCGACTTCTTCCAAGGGCTGTTCGGAGGGCGTGGCAGCGGATTTCGCAGCGGCAACATCGACCTCGACGAGTTGCTCGGCGGCCTCGGCGGAGGGCGGCGCTTCGTGCAGAACGTCGAGGGCGAGCTCAACATCACCCTCAAGGAAGCCTTCTCGGGCACCGAGCAGACCATTCAAGTCGGGGACCGCCGCATTCACGTGCGCATCCCGGCAGGCACGCGCGACGGCGCACGGCTACGCCTCGCGGGGCAGGCGCCGGGCAACGGCGACGTGCTGCTGACGGTGCGCGTCCTCGACGACGCGCGCTTCGAGCTGAACGGCGACGACGTCACGACCGTCGTGGACGTTCCCGTGACGACCGCCGCCCTCGGCGGGAAAGTGAAAGTGCCGACCTTGCGAGGCAACGTCGAGATCACCGTTCCGGCGGGCAGCAGCGGCGGACGGACGCTGCGCCTCCGCGGTCAAGGCTGGCCGCGCGCGGGCGGCGCGGGCGACTTGTACGTCAAGCTCAATCTCACGCTGCCCGCCGCGTTGACGCCCGAGGAACGGGAATTGTACGAACGGCTCGCGCAACTTCGTTCCAACGCCGCCGCGAGTTGACGCTGCCCTACGTTCGGGCCGTGTCGAGGCTCAAAGCGTGAGGCGTGAGATGTCGAGCCGGAAAGGACGCAAGGGCGACGGGCCGCCGTGCACCAACGTTGCACGGCGGCCCGCGCGTGCTTCGAGCGGAGACTCTTCGTGACCGCCCCACCGGAAACGCGACTTGAAACTCGCGCGGGGAATCCACTGCACGATCCGCTCGGCTCGCGACAACGACATCACGGCTTCCCGCGTCTCGGCTCGACGTCGGCTTGAGTCACACTTCTTCCTGGGCGAACGCCGCAGTCACGCCGAAAGGCCTTTGGTAAGGTGCGCGGTATGCGCCTCGTTTTCGCCGCGATCCTCACGCTCTCGCTCGCCGCCTGCGCGCCCCGAGCGACCGCGCCCTTCGATCCGAACCGTGCCTTGAATCCTGATGATTTCGGACCTCAGCCCGCGCGCGTGGAATGGTGGTACGTCAGCGGCTACCTGCCCGACGACGCCATCGCCTTTCACTGGGCCCAATTCAAGGTGACGGCGCGCGGCATTCCTTACACAGCGTCACACGTCGCCGTGACGGACTTGCGAACCGATCGCCTCTCCTTCCAAGAGCAAAATCGCGGACTCGTCACGTACCGCTTTCCTCCGCTCGAGATCGGGCAGGGACGATGGAAGCTTCGGCAAGAGGGAAGCGCCTACACGTTGAAGGCCGAATCGATCGACGTTCGCCTCACGCCCACGAAGCCCAACGTCATCCACCCGCCCGGTTACTCGGGAACCGCCGAGGTCGGACGCCTCTACTATCAATCGAACACCCGCATGACGCTCGAAGGAACCATCGCGGGCCGACCCGTGAAGGGTCTCGCGTGGCTCGATCACCAGTGGGGCGACCAACTCGCCGGGACGGCCGCGCTGTGGGACTGGTTCGGACTGCACCTCTCGAACGGCGTGGACCTCATGGTGTACCGCGTGAAGGATGGTCGGGGCCGAGTCGTTCAGCAGTTCGGTTCGTTCGTGGATCCGTCGGGCGTCGCGCGCAATCCCACGAACGTGCAACTCACGCCGATGAGAACGTGGACTTCGTCCTCGAGCCACACGTACGGCACCGCCTGGACCTTGAGCGCCGACGAGTTCGAACTGCAAGTCGAAGCCGTCCGAGAAGACCAGGAGTTGCGGTCACGCACGACGTACGTCGCGTACTGGGAAGGTCCCATGAAAGGACGTGGCCGTTGGCGCGGCGAACCGGTCGAGGTCGTCGGCATGGGCGAGTTCGTAGGGGGTGCCCTGCCGGGCTCGCCGATCGCGCCGCGCTGAAATTTTCACGTGCGGCCGCAAGGAACTTGCTAGCTTTTGCTTCATGCGCTTCGCCGCCATCGCCATGACATTTCTCTTCGGCGGCGCGCTCGCCGCGCCGAACCTTCCCGCCCCCCTCGCCCACGAAGAAGTCCGCGTGCCCAATCCGTTCGGTGACGCGTACCTTCTGCGGCCCACCTCCTGCCCCGTCACGGGCTGTCCGCTCATCATCGTCGCCAACTCACGCGGCCTGAGCGCCGAGAAGGCGCTCGAGCGTCCCAACTTGCAAAGCATCTTCTCGGAACTCACCCGCGCCCGCTTCGCGGTCCTCGTGTCGAACGATCCGACCGGTCGCGCGTGGGGCCGTCCGGACTTTCTGCGCTACCTCGGCGAAATTCGCACCGACGCCAGCAAGCTCTTCGAGTTCAACGGCCACACCTACACGCTCGGGTACTCCATGGGCGGCATCGCGGCTCTGATGGCCGCTTACAAGAACGTCTTTCCGGTCTCGGGCGTCGTCCTGCTCGACGGCCGAGTGAATCTTCTCGACGCGTGGCAAGGTTCCGACGCGGCGCGCGTGCGAGAAATCGCCGACGCGTACGGAATTCGTACCAACGATCCGCTGCCCGTCGCGGACGATCCGCTGCACGGCTACAAGGGGCCGCGCGAGGCGAGCCTTCCGATCCTCATAGCGGGCAGTCCGGACGACAAGACGGTGTCACTGTTGCACAACGGGGAGGCGTTGTTCGCCCGGACGACCTCGCGGGAAAGTCGATTCGTGCGCTTGACTGGCCCGCACTTGGGGGCGTCGCACTTCGGGCCGGAGTTCACGAAGCCGATGCTGGCCTTTTTGGAGAGGTTGGAGCATTTGGCCCGAGCGTCGAAGAGAGAGGTCGGGCAGCCTTGAGGAGCGTGGAGGGCCCGGAAAGGCTCTCCACGCTCAAGGCGCCACGGCTCGTCTCAAGGCGTGAGTCGTTCGATCTTCCACCCTTCGGCCTGCCGGGTGTACTGAAAGCGGTCGTGCACCCGACTCGGTCGCCCTTGCCAAAACTCGAAGGTGTCGGGCACTACGCGGTAGCCACCCCAGTGACCGGGTCGCGATACGTCCTGTACGAATTGCGTTCGCAGTTCCTCGAAGCGAGCTTCGAGCGCGTCGCGGTCTGCGATAGGGTGGCTTTGGCGTCCGCTGGCGTGGGCTCCAATCTGCGAGTCGCGCGGACGGGAGCGCCAGTACGCGTCGGACTCCTCGGAACTGACTTGTTCGACGCGTCCCTCGACGCGCACTTGGCGCTCCAAGCCGGGCCAATAGAACAACAGGGCCGCTTGGGGATTTTCGGCGAGGTCCTGGCCTTTGCGCGACGTGTAGTTCGTGTAGAACACGAAGCCGCGAGCGTCGAAGCCGCGCAGCAGGACGGTGCGGGCGCTCGGCCGGCCGCTCGCGCTCGCCGTGGCGACGGTGGTGGCGTACGGTTCGGGCAAGTCGGACGCGAGGGCTTCGTCGAGCCATGCGCGAAACTGCTCGACGGGATCGCCGTGAAGGTCGGCGCGGCGCAATTCGCCCTTGGCGTAGGTCAAGCGGAGCTTCGTGAGGTCCGTCATGCCTTCAATCTTGCCTCAGGACTTGGCAGGTGGGGCAGTGGTGCGTGCCGCGCTGTCCGACGACGCTCTTCTCGATGGAGGTGCCGCACCTCGGGCAAGGTTGGCCGTCCTTGCCGTAGGCGTTGTGATGAAACTGGAAGCCGCCCGCTTCACCGCTCGGCTGCGCGTAGTCTCGCAAGGTGGAGCCTCCGGACTCGATGGCGGCGGTCATGACGGCGCGAAGGGCGGCGTGCAGGCGCCTGGCTTCGTCGGGCTCGAGTCGCGTTTGCTTGGGATGAACGCCCGCCATCCACAAGGCTTCGTCGGCGTAGATGTTGCCGACGCCCGCGACGGGCAGTTGCGAAAGCAGCCACGGCTTCACGGCGGGCGCGGCGGCGGCGGCGCGGGCGAACGCGTCGGCGTCGAAGTCGTCGGACAGAGGTTCGGGGCCCATCTTCTGCAAGGTCGGCATGCTTCGGTAATTCCCGGCGGGCACGACCGCGACCTTGCCGAAGCGGCGAGCGTCCTGAAAGTACGCGGCGGTGCCGTCGTCGAAGTGGAAGGTGACGCGCGTGTGCGGCGTGTGGGTGGGGCGAAAGCTTCCTGTCATGCCGAGGTGCACCACGAGTTCCAAGGCGGGCTCTCCCGACAAGCGAGCGATGAGGTACTTGCCGCGCCGATCGAGGTGCTCGACGGTGCGTCCGTGCGCGAGATGCGTGTCGCGGTAGCGATGCGGCGCGTCGTGCTCGACGCGAACGATCGTGCGCCCGACGAAGCTCGGGGCCAACAGGCGGCGCGTGGTTTCGACTTCGGGTAGTTCGGGCATCGAAGCCAGCCTAGCAATCCTCACGAAAAACGATTGTATACAGGATGCACTCACGCGCGTGAAGCCGTGTCGTCTACCCTGAACTCGTGGGTTCTTCCCCTCGCTTCGCTTGGTGGCGCCTCGGGGGCTTCGCGGTCTTGGCGGTGTTCGTCGCAATCGGGCTTGTGCGGCCCGAAACGACGATGAACCGCGCGAATCCCCTGAGCGCCATCGACCTCGTGATCCACGAGGCGGGGCACGTCTTGTTCGGCTCGTTCGGAAACGAGTTGATCATGTTCCTCGGCGGAAGCGCGCTCCAAGTGCTGGTTCCCGTGGGGTTCGCCGCGTCGTTCGCGCTTCGCCGCGATTCCTTCGCCGCCGCCGTGATGGGCTTGTGGGCGGCGTACAACCTCGCCGACGTCGCCGTGTACGTCGCGGACGCTCCGCTTCGCGCCCTTCCCCTGCTGACGGACGATCCGGACACGCACGACTGGTACAACATCTTCTCGAGTGTCGGCCACCTGGAGTTCGCCGCGCCGACGGCGCGCGCCCTGTTCGCTTTGGCTTGGGTGACGCTCGCGATCGCGACGTTCGCGGTCCTTTGGAGCCATCTGCCGCGCGACGAAGGATGACGAAGGCGCGGGCCGCGCTATACCCTGAGCCATGACGACGATTCTTCTCACGGGCTTCGAGCCGTTCGGTGGCGACCACGTCAATCCGTCTCAACTCGCCGCGCACGCCCTCGACGGTCGTGTCTTCGGAAGCGTGCACGTCCGCTCGAAGTTGCTGCCCGTCGAAGCGAGCCGAGCGCCGAGCGCGTTGGTTCAAGCGATTCGGGACACGCGACCGAGCGCCGTCCTGCTGACGGGCCTCGCGGCGGGCCGTCCCTGGTTGACGGTAGAGCGCGTGGCCGTGAACGTCCTCGACTTCCGAATTCCCGACAACGGCGGCGTGACCCGCACCGACGACCCCATCGTCGAGAGCGGACCCGCCGCGTACCTCACGACCCTGCCTGCGCGCGCCCTCGTGGACGCTTGGCGCGCCGCGCGCGTTCCGGCGGCGATCAGCGACACGGCGGGCTTGTACCTGTGCAACATGGTGATGTACCTCGCGCGGCACGAACTCGGCGAAGGCGTGCCGTGCGGCTTCGTGCACCTGCCCGCCAACGAGGACGTGGCCCTCAACGCCAAGACGATCCTCCCCTACCTGCCGCAAAGCGAAATCGAGCGTGGCATCGGCGTCGCCCTCGCGCTCCTCGCGCGTCACGTGGCCGGCGAGGAAAGCGTGTCGCGCGTGAGCCGATCGCCTCGAACGAGCTTCGAGGTCTAGAACGCGGTTCTCAGGGAAACCGCGCCTTTCCGGGCCGCCAAGCACCATTCGGACCTCCCGACCAGTGCCAATCGCCGGGAGGTCTCGACGTGAGGCGGGCCACGACTTCGTGCAGGGGAACGCGGCGCGCGAAGCGTGTGCGGGCGTGCCACTCGCGCAAAGCCGCGTCTTCGTCCGTGGGCCGCGCGCCACGCAAAAGCGTGGCCGCGCGGTTCACGGCGAGGTCGAACAGGGCGTCGGGAGCGCTCACGGAAGGGCGCTCAGGGCAGGCGGTACGTGTCGCCGTCGCGGCGCACTTGACCGCTTTCCAGCAGACGGTCGACGGCATGACGCGCTTGGGGTTCGCCGAGCGGAGACCGCGACAAGACGTCTTGGAAGGTGAACGTCCCGCCTTGGCGGTGCGCGACGCGCAAAACCATGCGGTCGGCGATGTCGGAGCGCGGCTCGCCTTGCTGCCGACGCTTGAAAGCGCGGAAGGTGAAGAGGCCCACGACGAGGCCCACGACGAGTTCCAACGGTAGGAGGGTGAAGGCGAGGTCGGGATCGGGCGCGTTCGGGTGGGGGTTGCCGTGCGTGTACGCGATCGCGTACGCGACGAGCGCCGCCCCGGCGCCCGCCACGAGGGACAGCAGGAGACGAAGGACATCCACGCGGTCATGATAAGGCGTGCGGAAAGACGCGACCGTCGACTACGGCAGTTTCGTCGCGCCCGACGCGTTCACCAGCCGTCCGGGAACCGAGTGGCCGGAAAGATCGCCCGCGCCTCTTGCAAAAGCGCGGCGCGCTCGGCACCGTCGTAGCGATCCGAGACGTGGAACAACACGAGCTCGCGAACGTCCGCGTCACGCGCGAGCCGCGCCGCCTGAACGCTCGTGACGTGATGGTTGAGGGCAGCGAGATCCGCGTCGTCGTGGCGGTACTGGCTTTCGCACACAAGGGTCGTGACGCCCGACAGCCACGGCGTGAGGGCCGCGTGCGCGTCGTCGTCGAGACGCAGGTCGGTCAGATACGCGACGCTCGCGCCGGGCGTCTGCGTGAGGAGGGCGGTTCGCAACGCGGCGAGGTCGTGTCCTTCGTGAAGCCCGCTTTCGCCGTTCTTGAGGCGGGCGAGCCACGGGCCGGGCGCGAGGTTCATGGCCGCGAGGCGATGGGCGTCCACGTTGACGCGGGGAGCTTCGCGAACGAGGTACGCGGCGCTCGGCGTTCGGTGGTCCAGCAGGCGCACCTCGACGGTGAAGTCGGCGTGCGAGACGAGCGGCCCGTCGAGCAGACGCTCGCCGAGATCGTGACGCGTCTCGAAGCGCTCGGGCAAGGCGAAGCGGGCGGCGCGGACCCTCGGCGGGTCGACGTCCGACACGAGCCAGTCGCCGCCCGAAGTCGGCGCCAGGTTCCACATCACGCCGCGCAGCCGGTGATGCACGAACTCGCTCGTGCGCGGCGGACCCCACACGTGCACGGGCCGTTCTCGCGCCGCGTTGACGCGCAAGAACGCGTCGAAGCCCGCGACGTGATCCATGTGGAAGTGCGAGAAGAACAAGTGGTCGGTCGCCGTCACCTCGGGCCTCGCGACACCGTCGAGGACGCCTTGCCCGACATCGAAGAGCAGGCGGTGGGTGGCGCGGCCCGTGTTGACGCGGACGAACAGGGCGTTGTCGCTCGACGGGCCGCCCAGGACTTGCACGTCGAGCCCCATCAGGTGAGCCTCGAGAACACGACGGGCGCGGCGGCGTGCAAGGCGAGCGGATGCTCGCTCGGAACGCTCGTACGAACTTCGCCGCCGCCGAGTTCGCACGCGGCGTTCAGCAATGGAAGCAAGGCCGCCTCGTTCGTCACGCCCCACAAGTGGGCCCGCCCGCCTCTTTCCAGCAAGGCGCCGACGGGTCGGTCTTCGTAGGCGAGGTAGAGGGTGACGTCCGAGCGACCCTCCAGAGCGGCGGCGAGCGCCCGCGCGACGTCTTCTTCCCAGTCGGGCACGTTCCACGCGTCGCACAACACCTCCGCGAAGATCGCGACTTGCAAGCGCGAAACTTGCTCGGCGACGATGGTCGACGCGAGCGGCAAGGCTCGGAACGTTCCGACGCGCAGCGACAGGACCTCGTCGCCGTCGGGATGGGACGACGCGGACGCGAGCACCGTCGGAGCGCCCTGAGCGCGGTACCAGGTGTCGGCGCGTACGGCGCCTTGCTCGTCGAAGACGTACGCGGCGTTCGCGCCCAAGACCGGGTGGGCGGGCGCGTGCAAAACGGCGGCGCCGCGAAGCACGCGCCGCACCTTGGCGAGCGGCGTGAAGAAGTCGAGGAGTTCGCGCAGGACCTCGGGCGTGCCGATCGTCATGCGCCGATTGTAGGTGACCGCGTGCCCCGAGGCGGTGGCAAGCGGCGCGTTATTCGGGCTCGAGTTCGAAGTCCTCGAGTTCGAAGGTGTCGGGCAAGTTGTCGCTCGCCGAATCGATGGAGGGCGTGTCGAGGAAGTGCGTGCGCCAAAACGCGCGAGCTTCCTCGTCGCTCTTGAAATTCGGTACGTCGTCGAGGGACCGCACGGGCAGGAAGATCAAAGTGCTTTTCGCGTCCACACTAAAATTGAAAAACTTCACATCTCACAGTATTCTTACAAGCTTCTCCGGACACAGCGTCTCCTCAAGAAGGGTCGTGTTCGGGAACCTCGACGTCGAACAACGCCTTGATGAACTCACGGGCGTCGAAGGGCTGCAAATCGTCGGGTCCCTCGCCGACTCCGATGAATTTGATGGGCACGCCGAGCTCGCGCACGATCGGTACGACGATGCCGCCCTTGGCAGTTCCGTCGAGCTTCGTGACGACGACGCCCGTGAGACCGATCGTCTCGTGGAACTTCTTGGCTTGCGCGAGACCGTTTTGGCCCGTCACGGCGTCGAGGACGAGCCACACCTCAGCGGGTTCGCCCGGATCCGCCTTGTCGATGACGCGCTTGACCTTCTTGAGCTCTTCCATGAGGTTGTGCTTCGTGTGCAAACGCCCCGCCGTATCCACCATCAGAAGATCGAAGCCGCGCGATTTTCGCGCGGACGCTCCGTCGAAGGCGACGGCGGCGGGATCTCCCCCGTCCGCGCCTTGCACGACCGGAATGCCGAGCCGTTCGCCCCACACGCCGAGTTGCGCGCCCGCCGCCGCCCGGAAAGTGTCTCCGGCGGCGAACATCACGCGCTTGCCTCTCGAGGCGTAGTACCGGCCCAGCTTCGCAATGGTCGTCGTCTTGCCGACGCCGTTCACGCCGATCATCATGATGACGCTGCCGCGCGGCTCGACCGTGGCCCGCCGAGCGTCGGGCGTGAAGCCGAGCTTGCGCAACTGCGCGCGTCGCGCGTCGGGCTCGAGTTGCAACGTCATCGCCTCCATGAGGGCTTCTTGGAGGTCCTTCTTGCCCGAGTTCTTGACGTCCTCCAGAATCTCGGCGGTCGCGGCGCTCCCGACGTCGGCGGCGATCAGGGCGTACTCGAGGTCTTCGAGGGTCTCCAAGCGGTTGGTGAAGACGTCTTTGACGTCCACGCCAAGGGGACCCGCCATTTCATTGAGTTGCTGACGCGTCTTGGACAAGCCTTGACGCAAGCGATCGAACCAGGACATGTGCTCAGAATACTTGATGGACAAACGCGCAATGGTGCGCGTCAGGGAAGGAAAACGCGAACGCGCTACGCTGAAGGAATGACTCGCCTTCTCGTTTCCCTCACGTTGCTGTTGCTGAGCGACGTCTGTGCGCAGTCCGTCCAGGGCGTCACGTGGACACTGACGCGCATCGGCAATCTCAGCGAGCCCAAGTCCACGGTGGAAGTGGAGCGCGAAGACCCGCCCACCTTGCGCCTCGAAAACGGGCGCGCGAGCGGCTTCGCGGGCTGCAACTCCTTCACGAGTACGTACACGATGCACGGCCGCGACCTCTCGATCGCGGCGCTCGCCACGACGAAAAAGGCGTGCGAATCCAGCGTGAGGACGATTCTCGAAAGCCGGTTTCTACGAGACCTTCAGCGCGTCAACACCGCGACGATTTCCGGCAGCGTCCTCGTCCTCACGACGGACGACGGAACGATCTTGGCGTTTCGCCGCGCTCCTTAAGACGCGGCGCGACCTTCGATCGCTCGGTTCAGGCGAGCGACGACACGCCCGCGCCCGAGGGTCTCGAGCAATTCGAACATCCCCGGGCTTTCCATCGTTCCGGCGACTGCCGCGCGAAGCGGCTGCATCACCTTGCCGATCTTGAGACCCGCCGAGTCCGCGAACGCCCGCAGCGTCGCCTCGAGCGTGCCCGCGTCGAACGCGGGCGCGTCCGCGAGGGCGTCGCGCAACTCGCCGAGAACGTTCGCGCCGTCCGCGAGGGCCTTTTGCGCCTTGGCGTCGTACGTGAAGGCGTCGTCGAAGAAGTAGCTTCCCCGCTCCATGAACTCCGAGAAGGTCTCGATGCGCGGCGTCATGAGCACGACGACCGCTCGGAAGTACTCGTCGTTCGGCAAGGCGTACCCGCCCGCCGCGAGAAAGGCGTGGAGACGCTCGGCGACGTCGGCGGCGCTCAACACCTCGCGCAAGTACTTGCCGTTGAGCCACTTGAGCTTGGCGAGGTCGAACACCGGACCGCCCAGGGACACGCGATCCCACGAAAACAGGCGAACCATGTCGTCCACCCCGAACACCTCGGCTCCGTCCGGGTGGCTCCAACCCATCATGCCGAGGTAATTCAAAAGCGCCTCGGGCAAGACGCCCATCTCGCGGTACGACTGCACGGACGTGTTGCTTTTGCGTTTGCTGAGCTTGGACTTGTCCGGATTGCGCAGCAGCGGCGTGTGAATCCACGTCGGCTCGTCCCACTCCAGCGCGCGCAGGATCAGGACGTGAATGGGCGTGCTCGTGAGCCACTCCTCGGCTCGGATAACGTGCGTGACGCCCATGAGATGATCGTCCACCATCGCCGCGAGGTGGTACGTCGGAAAGCCGTCGGCCTTGAGCAGCACCTTGTCGTCGAGTTGGCGGTTGTCGAAGCGCACCTCGCCGCGCAGTTCGTCGTTCACGATCGTCTCGCCGTCGAGCGGAACTTTGAGGCGAATCACGAACGTTTCGCCGCTCGCGGCGCGGCGCTCGGATTCTTCTTGGGGCAAGTCGCGGTCGCGGCGGTCGTAGCCACGGTAATCCTCGCCGCGCTCGATCGCCGCCTTGCGGCGCGCCTCGAGCTCCTCGGGCGTGTCGAAGGCGCGGTAGGCGTGCCCGCTTTCCACGAGCTTCACGGCGTGCTCGCGGTGAAGCTCGGCGCGAAGGCTTTGCGTGTAGGGCCCGAGGTCGTCTTCACGAGCGGGCGAGGCGTCGGGCGTGAGGCCCAACCAGTCGAGCATGGCCAAGATCTGCCCTTCGGACGCCGCGTTGTAACGCGTGCGGTCGGTGTCTTCGATGCGTACGACGAACTTGCCGCCGTGCTGACGGGCAAAGACGAAGTTGTACAGCGCTTGGTACGCCGTTCCGACGTGAGGATCGCCCGTCGGGGACGGCGCGATGCGAGTGGTGACCCTGCGGGACGTGACGAACGACATGAGGCTCAGCCTAGCGGGGAACGCGAACGCGAACAAGATGAGCGAAGCGGCGTACCAGAAGCGGAAGGCGGGTGGCGTGCCGCGCTGATGAACGCGCCCGTCCTACGAAGCTCATGAATCACCTTTAGCATGCCGTGGTGACTGTGCCTCTCCGCGTTCTGACGCTGCCCATCCTGCTCGCCTCCACCTTGGCCGCCGCTCAATTGCCGCCACAAGCGGTGGCGAACGCTGCCGTCGAGGTGAGCGGGGCGATCGGCGGTCGCATCGTCGACTGCCCGAAAACCCTCAACGTGTCCAGCAGCGCCGTTTGTCTCGTCGCCAAAGGAACCTTGGACACCACGAAACCCAAGATCAAGGCGAAGCTCGCCAACCGGGTCGTGGAGGACTGGGCCTCGCGGCCCGGCTCTACGAGCGCCAACTTGCTGTTCCGCACGGGAGACGCGATCACCTACGTCCTCGTCGCTTCCGCCGGCAAGGACGCTGTGGTCGCCGTGATCGACGCACCGGCGGCCAAGGCCGCCGCCACGCCCGTCGTCTACGCCAGCGCGCAAAGCCTCAAGGGAGTCTTGACCGTCACGCCGAGTACGAACGCCGTGACGCTCGCCCGGACGGGCCAAAGCCTCGCGTTGACGGTCGGGGCGACGAGCGCGCGGCTCAACGGCGGCGCCGTCACGCTCGCGAGCGCGCCTTACGCGCAAGGCGGGAACGTGTTCGTGCCCGTCACGGCCCTGCGGTCGTTGCAGTGCACCGTGGCGACGGGCGCCAAGAACGAAGCGACGGTTACCTGCGGCGACAAGAGCGCCAAGGTCGCCACCGTGACCCGCTGAACTCGCGTCTATACTGCGCGGCGTGACGAAACTTCGCACGCCGCGCTTTTTCGGCTACTATCCCGGCACCGTCGCCCTCGTGACGGCGCGGCACCAAGACGACCGCAACGTGATGAGCGCGGGTTGGCACACCGCCTTGTCGGTCGACCCGCCGTTGTACGGCGTCCTGATCGGACGCGAGCGCGCCACCCACCCTCTCGTGACGGCGTCGGGGCGCTTCGGCGTGAACTTTCTGAACGCCTCGCACGCCCGCGTGGTGCAAGGCGCGGGCGTGCTGAGCCTCGCGGACGGCGCCGACAAGTTCGAGACGTTCGGCCTTCGAGAGGACGCGGACGAGACGTTGGTACTGGAGGCCGCGTACCTCACGTTCGTGTGCGACGTGGCGGACATCGTCACGACGGGCGACCACGACTTGTTCGTGGGTCGGGTGCGCGACGTCGTGTACGATCCACGCGCGTACGACGAGCAGTTTTTGTTGCGCGACGAGGCGCCCGTGTACCTCGGTCGGGGAACGTACGTGAAGCTCGACACACGCGCCGAGCGCGTAACCTTCGCGCCAGAGTCGTTCGTGAAGGTGACGGAACGCTAGACTGGCCGTCATGCGCCTTTCGATCCTTCTCGCCACGCTCGCCCTCGGTTCGGCGAGCGCCGCGCCCCTCAAGGTTCCGTTCTGGCATTCCATGGAGAGCGTCGCGAACCTCGTGAAGTCGTACGCCGACGACTTCAACAAGTCCCAAGACGAGTTCGAAATCGTGCCAGTCGTGGCCGGGAATTACCGCGAGGCGCTCGCGAAGCTCGACGCGGCCTTCAAGACGAAGTCGGAGCCCGTGCTGTTCCAGGCGGAGCTCACGGATTTCCCCAAGCTCGCCGCCGACGGTCGCCTCGCCGTTCTCGACCGCTTCGAGCGAACGCTGCCCGACGACCTCGTGAAGGATTTCTACCCGGCCGTGTGGAATTACGGCGAGCTCGGCGGCAAGCGCTACGGTCTGCCGTGGAACGTGTCGCTTCCCGCGCTGTACTTCAACGCGTCGAGCCTCTCGCGGGCGGGCGTGAATCCGCCCAAGACCTACGCGGAACTCGAAACGGTCGCGGCGAAACTCAGCGGACGCGGACGGCGCTCGCTGCTGAGCGTGGCCGATGCCTGGACGTTCGAAAGCATGGTCGCCGCGCGCGGCGGCAGCGTCGTCGCGAACGGCGCTCCGAACTTCACGTCGCCCGAAGTCGTGGACGCCCTCGAAAGCCTCGCGAGAATGGTCTCGAATGGCTCGGCGGTGGGGCGCAGCCTTTCGGAAGCGCCGCGCGCCGCGTTCGACTTCGTGCGCGGCGCGAACAACATGGCCCTCGCGAGCGTCGCCAATTGGCCCGATTTCCAAAAGCTCGCGCTGCTCTTTCCGCTCGGCGCGGCTCCCTTACCGTGCGCCAAGACGTGTGCCGTCGCGATCGGCGGCGCGCAACTCGTCGTTTTGAACTCGGCGTCCGAGCGCGAGCAGCAAGGCGCGGTGGCCTTCTGGCGCTTTCTGATGGACCGCGAGCGCTTGCGCGGCTGGGTGGAGCAGACCTTCTACGTTCCGCCGAGGAAAAGCGTGATGGGGCTCCTCAAGCCGTTTTTGAGCGCCAATCCGTACCGCTCGGCGGTCTTCGGCCAGCTTGACGACGCGGTCGCGCGTCCGAAGGTGGCGGGCTACGCGGCGTGGCGGGCCTTTCTGGAGGAAGCGATCGAACGAACGATCAAGAACGGCGTGCCCGCACGCACCGCCTTGCAGGACGCACAACGCAAAGCGCTCGCCGAGCGGTGACACACGGCGCGTCACCCCGAATCGCTCGGATCGGCGGTCATGACGCCCTTCGTCCCGGCCCGTGTCCGACACGGCGCTTCCGACAAGCTCGTCATTGAAAGCGCCTCGTCGACGGGGCCGAGCACGCGAACCACGCCGGTTCTTCGATCAGAACAGACGACGGAAGAAGTCGCCGAGACGTTCGAACACGCTCGGCGGCTCGCGGTTGGCCGTGAGGTACGCCTCGGCGACACGCCACATTCGAGGCGTGGACGTGTGCCACAAGTCGTCGTAGATCAACAGGACGTCACGGCGTCGCAAATTCGGCAGCGTGCCCGACGAGCGCTCGCCGTCGCAGCGGCGCCACGCTTGCGGTGGAAGCGCGGCGGGCGTGCCGTCCTTCTTCTGGCGCACTTGCGCGACGTCGCGCCCCGCCGCCGTGCGAGCGTCGCGCACTTGACAGCTTTGCGCGAGGGGAATCAGCGGGTCTTGCGCGGCGGCGACGGTGAGCAGCGACGCTCGCACGCGGCCCACGACGTTCAACGGTCGGCGCGCCTCGTACGCGCCCGGCACCTCGCTCGGCGATCCGCCGAAGATCGCCGTTCGGGCGGACACCGCGTCGGGACGGGTGCGTTTCAGAAGGTCGAGTTGCTGCGCGAAGTCCGTCGGGGTGACGAAGGTCACGACGGCGGTCGCGTTCGGATCGCGCGCCGCCGCCTTCAGCGCGACGCATCCGCCGAGGGACACGCCGAGGTACGACACGCGCCGAACGTCCGTGTCGTACTTCTCTCGGGCGACCCGTGCGAGGGCGAGCACGTCATCGACTTCGCCGAGGCACAGCTCGGGGTGTCCCTCGCTGCCGTTTTGCCCACGCAAGCCGCTCTGAGCGACGACCCAACCGAGGCGCGCGAAGCGAGTACAGTTCGCGACGTCGTACTTCGTGTCCAGCCCGCCGTGCACGAAGTTCAGCAGCGGCCTCTTGGCGCGGCCGTCGGGACGGCACACGAGGGCGTTGACGTCGAGGGTTCCGACGCGGTACGAGAAGCGGTCGAGCAAGACCGCCGGAGCGCCGAGCGCCGGTTGACTCAACAGCGCGCTCAGCGCGAGGAGACGCTTTAGGTGCACGCTCCGCCGCTCACTTTCCGACGCAGAAGTTCGCGAAGACCGCGTCGAGCACGTCCTCGGACACGTCGCGTCCTGTCAATTCGGCGAGGGCGCGCAAGGCCGCCTCCAACTCCCACGCGGCGAGATCGTCGGGAAGGTCGCGCGCGGCCCGCACGGACTCCAGGGCGCGGCGAGCCGCGTCCGTCTGGCGTTCGTTCGAAAGCCACACTTCGCTGCGCGCCGCGTCGCCCAGCAATTTGGCGCGAATCGCCTCGCGAAGCTCAGGAAGCCCTTCACCGCTGAACACGGAGACGCTCAGGGTGTCGTCGTCACTCCACGCGGGCGTCAAGTCGGCTTTCGTCCGTACTCGCAGGGTGCGGTCCGCCGGAGGATCGAAGCCGAGGGCCTCGCGGGGCGCGCTTCCGTCCTCCAAGGCGAGCACGAGGTCGGCGTCGGCGGCGAGGTCGAGAGCGCGACGCACGCCCGCTGCCTCGATCTCGTCGGGCGTGTCGCGCAAACCGGCCGTGTCCACCAGGGTGATCGGCACGCCGGCGAGTTCCAAGGTCGCCTCCAGGTAATCGCGGGTCGTGCCGGGAATCGGCGTGACGATGGACCGCTCGTAACCCAACAGGGCGTTGAGCAAGCTGGACTTGCCTGCGTTCGGCTTGCCGAGCAGGGCGAGCCGCGCGCCTTTCGTCGCGACGCGGCCCGCGTCGGCGGTGCTCAGCAAGGCGAGCAGTTCGCGCTCGACGTCGCCGAGGGGCTCGTCACGCTCCTCGGGCGGCACGCCCTCCTCGGGGTAGTCGAGGAAGGCGGTGAGGCCCGCCAGAACTCGCGTGATGCGCGTCGAGATCGCGTCGACGCGCTTGGCGAGCGCTCCGGCGAGACCGAGGGCGGCTTGGCGGCGCGACGTGTCCGTGGCGGCGTGCACGAGGCCGAGGACGGATTCGGCTTGCGCGAGGTCCATGCGCCCGCCGAGGTAGGCGCGCAACGTGAATTCGCCGGGCCGTGCGAGGCGCGCGCCGAGCTCCACCGCGCGGCCCAGCAGTCGTCGCAGCACGGCGGGCGAGCCGTGGCATTGAAGTTCCACGACGTCCTCGCCCGTGTACGATTTCGGCGCGCGGAACACGAGGGCGAGTCCCTCGTCGATCGTCTCCTCTGCGCCGTCCACGAAGCGGCCGAAGAGAAATCGGCCGCCCTTGGTGGCGCTCGGCCGTCCTCGTCCTTGAAAGAGGCCGTCGGCGACGTCGAGTGCGCGCGCCCCCGAGAGGCGCACGACGCCGATGCCGCCCGCTCCCGGAGCGGTACTGATCGCGACGATGGTATCGGTGAGGCCGAGGCGGTACGTCATCGGGACGCAGGATACGGCACGCCGCGCTAAGCGAACGCGAGCGGCGTCACGGCCAGGGAAAGGGCCGGGGAGCGCCAGCGCGAGCGTTTCTGGCCGCCGGGCTTCAGGTGCCGCTGGCGGGCGCTTCGTGAACGAACGCGGCCGAGTCGTAGTACGTGCGGAACTTCTTGACCTTGCCGCCTTCCACTTCGATCACGCTGATTCCCTTGTATTCGATGGGCTTGCCGCTTTTGAGGTGGCCGCGCGCCACCCACTCCATCGTTCCGGTTCGCTCGTCGTCGCTTTGATGAAAGAATTCGCTGCGGATGTCTTGAAAGACGTCGAGGTAGCGGCGCCAGAAGTCGCGCGCGCCTTCGAGGCCGTGCAAGGGACCCACCGAGAGGTTTTCGGTGGAAGAGTCCTCGGCGTAGAGTGCGACGAGCGGCGAGGGATCGTTGCTGGTTTCGGCTTCTTGCAGGGCCCGCATGAACGCGGCCGTCACTTCGCTCGGCATGCGCACAGCTTACCCGGGCTGCCTCGAACCGTTCGGGGCTCGCTTCTTGCGCGAATCTTGAGGCTGCGAAGGTGAGCTTCAGACGGGCACGATGTCGACGTCGCTCGTGAAGAGTTGGAAGTGCGCCTCGGCGGCGTGCGCGGTGTCGCACGGTGGCGCGACGTCCACCCACTCGCCGGTGATGAGCTGGGCTTGCGGTACCCACGCTGCGAGGCCTTGCTTCTTGACGCGCAGTTGCACGACGAGGTCGACGTTGAGAAGTTGGTGGCGGCCGATGCGGCGAAAGTCAGCCATGGCAGTTCCTCTATGGAGTCCGCGCCGCGTCAGTCGGCGGCGAGGGAATGCAAGGCGGCGAACTCGGCGGCGGGCTTGGCCGAGTGCAGCTCGCAGGTGTGCGCGCTGCTGGGCGGATGGTACGACCAGGAAGTCCCGGAAAGGCGAAGGGCGTTGCGCGGTTCGATGCACGTCGGTTCGCCTTCGTCGAACCGGAAGTGGCGACATGAGAGGCATTCGTAGCGTTTCATGATGGTTGTTTCATAAAAGCATAACCGAACGAAGGGTATTCTTTCAAGGTTCTCAGAAACTCGCGGCACGGTGCCGTGCGGTCCTCCTCACAATTTCGTGCTCGTCATGTTCCAGCAAGGCAAGCTCGCGCCAAGCCTCGAAGCGTGCCAGCGCCCACGCGGCGGCCTCGCGCACCTCCCACGCGGGATCGCGGACGGCGAGGTCGAGCAGCGGGCGTCCCTGCTCGGCGCGCGTGTTGCCGATCACCACGCAGGCGTTTCGCGCCATCCCCTTGCGGCGAGGGCGCGAGAAGGCCGTGCCCGCATAGAGCTTGTCGAACTGGCGGCTCGTGAGCGTGAAAAACGGGGTGAGGTCAGGGTGCGCGAGGTTCGGATCGGGACGCAAGGTCTGTGCGAGCGGCCCCGCCTTGCGCGACCACGGGCAAACCTCCAAGCACCCGTCGCAGCCGAACAGCCACGATCCCACGCCTTCGCGCAACGCGTGCGGAATCGGCCCGCGGTGCTCGATGGTGAGGTACGAGACGCAGCGGCGAGCGTCGATCGCGCGGTCGGAACCGATGGCGGCCGTGGGGCAGGCCAACACACACCGAGCGCAGCGTCCACAACGATCCGGGTGCGCCTCGTCGACCGACGGTGTCGGCAAGTCGGTCAGCAAGACGGCGAGCGTGGTGAACGCGCCGAGCGACGTCGAGACGAGCATGCCGCTTTTGCCTCGCCAACCGAGAAAAGCCCGCCCCGCCAAGAGGCGCTCCATCACGGGCGCATGATCGACGGTGCCGCGCGCCGTGATGCCGAGCCGCGCGGCCTCCGCCTCCAGCGCGCTCAAGAGCGGTTGGAGTTGTTCGTGATAGTCGGGCGTCCACGCGTAGCGAGCGACGTTGCCGAGCCGCACGCCACCGGGCGGCGCCGTGACATCCTCAAAGGCGTGCGAAATCCCGAGGGCGAGCACGCCCGCCGCGTTCGGAAGCGTCGACGAGAGGTCGGCGCGGCGCGGCAGTTGACGCTCGAGGTACTCCATCCCGGCGTGACGAGACGCCCGCAACCACGACGCGTACTCGTCCACCGCGCTTCGCGGCACGTCGGCCGTCGTCCATCCCGCCACGTCGAAGCCGAGGCTCAAGGCGAACTCTTGGAGATGTAACGCGGCGTCCACGACCCGCCATTGTCGCAGGTACGACGAGAAGGCGTCTGAAGGCCTTGTAAGGACTTTGTGAGGAAAGGCTCGATAAGCTCGAAGCGTTCGAGGCGTCGCCTCCTTCTCGTCTTCTCGGCCGCCCTTCGCTTTCCCCTGCCCTCCAGGAGCCTTCCCTTGAAACTGCCCGATCTCCTCAAGCACATGGTCCAGATGCGCGCTTCCGACTTGCACTTTCGCGCGGGCTCACCTCCCCTCGCCCGCGTCGACGGCGAACTGCGCCGTTTCGGAGAGAATCTTCTCAGCGCCTCGACGGCGCTGGCCATCGCCAAGCAGATGATGAGCGACGAGCAGTGGACGTTGTTCGAGCGCAGCAACGAGGCGGACTTCGCCTACAGCCTCTCGGGTATCGCGCGTTTTCGCGTGAACGCCTTTCGGCAACGCGGCTCGGTCGCCGTCGTGATGCGCGTCGTCTCCGATCACATCCCCTCCATGGGAGAGCTCGGTCTGCCCGTGCCGGTCTTGCAAGAGTGGTCGAACCACGAGCGCGGCCTGATCCTCGTGACGGGCCCCACGGGCAGCGGCAAGACGACGACGCTCGCCTCGCTCATCGATTACATCAACGGTATGCACGCGCACAACATCATCACCATCGAGGATCCCATCGAGGTGCTGTACCAAAACAAGAAGAGCGTCGTGGCCCAGCGCGAGATCGGCAGCGACACCGCCGACTTCCGCGTCGCCCTGCGCGCCGCCATGCGCCAAGATCCCGACGTGATCCTCATCGGCGAGATGCGCGACAAGGAGACGGTGGAAGCCGCCCTGTCGGCCGCGCAGACGGGCCACCTCGTGCTGAGCACGCTGCACACGCTCGACTCGGTGCGCACGGTCAACCGCGTCATCGACTTCTTCGCGCCGCACGAGCGCCCACAAATTCGCTTGATGCTCGCCGAGGCGCTCGTCGGTATTCACAGCCAGCGACTGCTGAGCCGCAAGGACGGCGGGCGGGTCTTGGCGTCCGAAGTGCTCGTCGCCACCCCCCTCGTGAAGGACTACATCAAGGACGAGGACAAGACGCTGCTGTTGAAGGAAGTCTTGATGGAAGACAACGTGCGCGGCATGCGCACGTTCGATCAGCACCTCGCCGAGTTGTACGAAGACAAAGTCATCACGCTGGAGGAAGCCTTGTCCGCCGCGACGTCCCCGGCGGAAGTGCGGCTCATGCTCACTCGACGCGGCGTGGCGCTCGGAACGTGAACCTCTTCGTCGAAGTCCTACTGCTCGTCCTCGCAACGCTCGGGGTGCTGTCGTGGCTCGCCGACCGAGCCACGTACAGCAGTGCCGCGCACAGCAGCACGCGGCGAGCCTTGGCATTGACGAGGGCTCGCCGCGTCGGAACAGTGGTCGCCGCGGCGCAGACGTTGCTGCTGTTCGGCCTCACGACGCCTCAGCTCAACTGCGGCAGCTCCACGCCCGAACGTGTCCTCGTCGTCGTGGCCGTCGCGCTTTCCGCGCTCGGCGCGGGGTGGTTCGTGCGCCGCCCCTCGGGCGCCGCCGCCCTCGTGCTGTGGCAAGCGTACGCGGTCACCGTTCTCGTCGGCAGCGTCGTCGTCGCGGGCACGACGCTCGCCGTCACGCCGTGCGGTTGAGCGACGCGCTCGCCGCCTCGTCGAGCAGCCACAGCGGAGCGTCCACGTCCTCCACGGGGTAGATGCGCTTGCCTTCGTACACTTCGCGCAGTACGCCCGCCTTGCTCGCGCCCGCGACGAGCAAAACCTTCTCGCGCGCCGAGTTGATTTCACCGAAGGTGAAGGTGAGGCGCCAAACACCCAGCTTCCCGACGAAATTCGCGGTCGTCCGCCCGCCCGCCGTGAGGGCCGTCGTGCCGGGAAAGAGGCTCGCCGTGTGGCCGTCGTCGCCCATCCCGAGGAAGACGAGATCGAGCCGCTCGGGCAGCACGTCCTCGTAGCGCCTCGCGGCCTCTTCGGGCTCGCGTTCGCCTTCCATTCGGTGCACTTGTGCGTCGGGGATGGGCACGTGCTCGAGAAGTTCGTCGTGCGCGAGCTTGAAATTCGAGTCGTTCGAGTCGGGCGGCACGCAACGCTCGTCGGAGAAGTACACGTGAACGCGCTCCCAATCGACTTGGCGCGCTCGCAACGCCTCGTACATGAACTTCGGGGTGCTGCCACCCGACAAGGCGACGTGGAAGGCGCCGCGCTCGCCAATCGCTTCGCTCGCCGCCCGCTCGAACACGTCCGCGCCGCCGATGCCGACGTCGGCTGGCGAAGTGAAGACGCGCGTCCTCACGGCAGCCTCCGCGCGAAGTCGAGCGCCGAGACGAAGTTCTCGTTTTGTTCGGGTTGCGCCATCACGAACGCGAGCCCTTCGCCGATGCTGAGCGCAGGAAGGTACAGTTCCGCCTCACGGCGCACCGAACCGTAGACGCTCGTCGACCGCACGAGGTTGCCTTGATCGGACGTCAGTTGAAATTCGGCGCCATCGCCCGACAAACGCACGAAGCTGAGATCCCCGTTTTCCCGGCTCGACGCCGGGTCCGCCTCGATGACGACACCCTCCGCGTCGCGCCAGCCGAGCTTCGTGGCCGCCCAGCCCGCGTACAGACGCGCGGGCAAGTCGTTGTCGCCCGCGTAACGCAAGGTGAGCTGACGCAAGGCGGGCAGCGCCGCCGCCGCTTCGTGCGGATCGAACAGTTGCGCGAGCGCCTCGCGCCAACCCGACGTTCGGGCCCAGCCGAGATCGGTGAGGCTGCAGTGCGGTCCGAGCGGTCCGAGGTCGAGGCTCAGCGCGTTCGCGATAATTTGATCGGCGAGTTCGGCGAGCTCGGCGAGCAGGGCGCCGCCGGGCCGCTCGGTCGTCGCCCACCACACGTGGTTCACGGTCGCGGGGCGCAGCAGCGGCAAGATGGCGCCTTGCAGTTGCTCCTCGTTCGCGTCCAGCACGAGGCGCTCCACGTATCCGCCTTTTTGCGGCACGAGGCTCACGGTGACGTCCACCGTTTCGTCACCGTCCATCACGCCGATGATCTGCCGTCCCGCGTAGCGCCCCCCGAGCGTCGCGAGGGCTTCCTCGACGCGAGGCAGCGACCGTGATCGGGTGAGGGCCACGATGTTGCCCGTGTAAGCGCGCGACTCCACGTGCGTTTCGTCCCACAAGCTCTCCAGGGCGTTCGTCGCGCCGCGCACGTCGGTCTTCACGGGCCCGAGGGGTTGCAGGTTGCCGGGCATTACAAGTGCCTCCAACGTCGATCCGGACCGAGCAGTTCGTCGGCCGCGTCCGGTCCCCACGTGCCCGCCGCGTAGTTCGGCAAGTTCGCGTCGGGCTGCGACCACGCCTCGAGAATGCCGGAGACGAGTTCCCAAGCTTGCTGCACCTCGTCTTCACGCGGAAAGAGCGTGGCGTCGCCGATCATCGCGTCGAGCAGCAGGCGCGAGTACGGACTCTCGAGTTCCGCGCCGAACGCATCGTAACGGAAGTCCATCACGACTTCGCGCAAGATGTTCTCCTGACCAGGCGTCTTCGACGAGAACTTCAAGCTCACGCCCTCGTCGGGCTGAATGCGGAACGCGAGGACGTTGCGTTCCGTGCCGCCCGGAAAGAGGCCGAGCGGAGGGCGTTTGAAGACCACGGCGATCTCCGTGACCTTCTTCGGCAGCCGCTTTCCGCTTCTCAAGAAGAACGGCACGCCGCTCCACCGCCAATTGTCGACTTCGAGTTTCACGGCGACGAAGGTCGGCGTGCTGGAGTCGGGCGCGACCTTCTCCTCCTCGCGGTAGCCTTTGGCGCGCTCGCCGTACAAGGTGCCGGGGCCGTACTGGCCGCGCACGGCGACTTGCGAGACGCGTTCGACCGGAATGGGCCGCGTCGAGCGCAGCACCTTGACCTTCTCGTCGCGAATCGCGTTCGCGTCGAACGCGACGGGCGTTTCCATCGCGACGAGCGTGAACAGCTGCATGAGGTGGTTTTGCAGCATGTCGCGTACCACGCCCGCTTCCTCGTAGTAACCGCCGCGCCCTTCCATGCCGAGATCCTCGGCCGCCGTGATCTGCACGTGCTCCACGTAGCTGCGGTTCCAGATCGGCTCGAAGATGAGGTTGCCGAAACGAATCGCGAGGACGTTCTGCACCGTCTCCTTGCCGAGGTAGTGGTCGATTCGGTAGATCTGGTGCTCTTTCCAGACGTCGTGCAACGCGTCGTTGAGGGCCACGGCGGACGCGAGGTCGCGCCCGAAAGGCTTCTCGACGATGAGGCGACGCCACCCGTCGCTTTCCGACGCGAGGCCCGCGTCGCCGAGTCTTTGCGAAATCACCTCGAACAAGCTCGGCGGCGTGCTGAGGTAGAACAAGGCGTTGTCGCCCGCGCCGCGCGCCTCTTGGATTTCTCGCAGCTTCGCCCCGATCGCGTCGTAGGTGCCCGTCTCGCCGAACTCTCCGCCGACGTAGTGCGCGACGGCCGCGAACTTCTCGAGGTTGTTGCCCTCGATCTCGTCGGTCTCCTTGCTCGTCGTGAGGCTTTGACGCACGAGGGTCCGGAACTCTTCCTCGCTCATCGGGTTGCGCCCGACGCCGAGGACGCTGAACCCCGCTCCGAGTTGACCGTCTTGCCACAAGCCGAACACGGCGGGCAGGAGTTTACGCTTCGTGAGGTCTCCGGTCGCGCCGAAGATGACGAGGGTGCACGGCTCCGGGGCGCGCTTGCGGCGCATCCCGCTTCGTAAAGGATTGGCGAGCGTCTGCGTCATTGCTTCTCTCCCTTGAGGCCCGCCGGAGTGGACGCCTCGCCAGGAGTCGCGAGCGGATCGACTTCCGGCACGTGCCCTTCCACCTTCGGCTGCTGAATCGTCTTGACGGCGTGACCGCCGAACGCGCGGCGCATGGCCGACAACATCTTGCCCGCGTAGCTTACGGGTTGCTGCGTGTAGAACCGCGTTTGCACCGACGCGGCGATGACCGGTACGGGCACGCCGAGTTCGACGGCGTCCTGCACGGTCCAGCGTCCCTCGCCCGAGTCCGCCACGTAATCGCTGAGCTCGTCGAGCGCGGGATTGCCGAGCAAGGCGTCCGCCGTGAGGTCGAGCAACCACGAGCGGATGACGCTGCCCGTACGCCAGATGTCGGCGACTTGCGACACGTCGCCGACGAGTTCGTGGCGGGCGCGCATCAATTCGAAGCCTTCGGCGAGGGCTTGCATCATGCCGTACTCGATGCCGTTGTGAACCATCTTCGTGTAGTGGCCCGCTCCGCTGGGACCGACGTGGCCCCATCCTTTGCTCGGAGCGGGCGCGAGCGCCTCGAAGATCGGTCGAAGCGATTCCACGACCTGGGTGTCGCCGCCGACCATCATGCAGTACCCTTCCGTGAGCCCCCAAATGCCGCCCGACGTGCCGACGTCCACGAAGTTCAGGCCCTTGTCCTTGAGCATTTCGGCGCGGCGCTGCGAATCCGTCCACTTGGAGTTTCCGCCGTCGATGATGATGTCTCCCGGCGAGAGGCGGTCGACGAGCAACTGGATGGTGCTCTCGGTCGGAGCTCCGGCGGGAACCATGATCCACACGGCGCGCGGCGCCGCCAAGTTCGAGATCAGCGCGTCGAGGTCGAGGGCGGGAATGGCCCCCATGTCCTGCACGCTCTTGACGTTGGCGGGCGTGAGGTCGTACGCGACGACTTCCTGTCCGCCGCGCAACAGACGAGCCGTCATGTTGCCGCCCATCTTGCCGAGTCCGATCATGCCGATTCTCATAGAGGGCAGTGTACGCCCGCGAGGTCACGCCGCAGTAGAGCCAAGGCGCTCAAGGAGCGTTTAGAAACGCGAAGACACGAGGCGTCACACCCGCGAGGGTCGCGCCGCCGAACGTCCGCTTCGCCGCGAACGCCGAGGTCGGCGTGACCGTTCCTCCCGATCGGACGATCACGCGACTTACCAGAGGAACAAGCCGCGCTTCAATCCGCGGCGATCCGCTCCTCCGCACGCTCGGCGGGCATGACGCGCTTGGGCAGTTGGCGCGGTAGAGAGCGCCAGCAAGCCAGCACGACGAGCGCTCCGAGTCCGGCGAGCAAGGCGAGGCCGAGCTTCGGGCCGAAGGGACCGCGCGAGGAGATGATCCACCCGGAAATGAGCGCGCCCGGAGGTGCCATGCCGACGAGGACGAAGGTGTACAAGCTCATGACGCGTCCGCGAAGCTCGTCGGGAATGCTGAGTTGCACGGTCGAGTTCGCCGAAATCAGCACGGCGAGCATGGAAAAGCCGCACGCGGCGAGCAGCGGCGCTCCGAGAAGCGGCGACGGCGTCAAGGACAGCAGGACCGACGACGCGAGCAGCAAGAGCGCTCCGTAACGCAAATTGCGCAGCGGATTGGGCGCGGCCGCCTGCAGCAACGCGCCGATCATCGCCCCCGCGCCGAAGGTGGCGTTCAGCAAACCGAAGCCGGCGTCCTTGAGGTCGTACACGACTCGGGCGTAGTAGGGAATGATGATCTGGAAGTTGATGATCGTGAGGCTCAGGCCGCCGACGTACAGCATGATCGCGAGGACGGACTTGTTGCGCCGTACGTACTTGAGGCCTTCGAGGGTGTCGGCGACGAGGTTGCCGTGCTTCGAGGCGTCGCCGCGCGCGATGCTCGGCAAGCCCATCTGCAGCACGATCGCGACGACGAAGGCCACCGCGTTGAGGTAGAAGGGAAACGCCAGGCGCGACGTGTCATCGGAGCGACCGCCCGCTACGAGGTACACGCCGAGCGGCACGACGACGCCGAACAGCGCTTGGCCGAGCGTGCGCGAGACGTTGAACGACAAGGAGTTCAAAGCGACGGCGTTGGCGAGACTGCTTCTGGGAACGAAGTCTGCGACCATGCTTTGACGCGTGGGCATGTTGAACGCGTTGGCGGTCCCCGCCACGAGCGCCACGAGCAGCAGCAAGGGCAGCGTGACGGTATCGGTGTGGATGAGCGCGCCGAGCGCCAAGGCGCACGCGAGCAGCACGAGTTGCGTGATCTGGAGGACGCGCAACTTCGAAAAGCGGTCGATGATCGCGCCCGCGAACAGCGAGAAGGCGAGGCTCGGCGCGAATTGGGCGACGTTCACGAGGCTCAACGCGCCCGCGTCGTTGTTGGTGAGCTCCAGCACGAGGTAAGCCTGAGCCGTTCCCTGCATCCACCCGCCGACGAGCGAAAGCAGTTGCGAGTACCAGTAGCGTCGAAACGTCGGGATGGTCAGAGCTTGGAAGGTGCGTGCGCGCCAAGCGGTGAAGCGAGAGGCAGAGGTGGCGGCCATGCGGCTCAGCATACGCTCGCACGTGAGGAGTCGAAGGCGCGGGATTTTTCACTGTGAGAACTTGCTCAGGTTGTGTTACACTCCGCTCAACGTTCGATTCACATTGGAGGCTCCAGTGCGCCGCGCTGCCCTACTGCTGGTTTTGTTGTCCAATTCCGCCTTGTTTTCTGCTGCGACCGCGAGTCGAGTCGAATACCGCGTCGTCGCCGGAGACACCGCCTACTCGCTTGCTCGACGCTTCGGCGTCACCGTGGACGCGCTTCTCGCGCAAAACGGCCTCAAGGCGCCCGACCTCAAGGTGGGCCAGACGCTGCTGGTCGAGTCTTCCGAATCGGCCTCCACGACTCCGCCGCCCACGGCACCTTCCCCGACCCCCCTCGCCCCACCTCCCGCTTCGGCGCCCACCCCCTCCGCGCCCGCTTCGCCCGCCGCGACGACCGATCCCTACACGGTCGCGGCGGGCGACACTTTGTTCAGCCTCGCGCGCGCACGCGGGCTGAAAGTCGAGGATGTGATGAGGTTCAACAACCTCACGTCGCCCGACTTGCAAGTCGGTCAGGTGTTGCAGTTCACGCCGGGCGCGGCGCCCTCGCCGACAGGGTCGCCAGCCCCCGAGTCGTCCTCCGCGCCGACGGTTTCGTCGGCCACCCCGGCACCCGCGCCCTCGGCACCGAGCGCCGCGCGCGCCTTGAACGTCGTGGACAACGCGATGAAGTTCCTCGGCGTGCCGTACGTGTACGGCGGGACCACGCCGCGCGGCCTCGATTGCTCGGGACTCGTGCTGCAGGTCATGACGCCGCTCGGCGTGAGCTTGCCGCGCACGAGCGCAGCGATGTTCCGCTCGGGAGAAAAAGTAGACCGTGACGAGATCGAAACGGGTGACCTCGTCTTCTTCGACACCGAGGGCGCGGGGCAAGTGACGCACGTCGGAATCGCCATCGACGCCGACACGTTCGTGCACGCCAACTCGTACAACGGCAAGGTGACGGTCGACAAGTTGGCGGAGAAGTATTACGCCACGCGCTTTTTGGGAGCGCGCCGTGTCCTGCTGCCCGTCATCGCCGCCGGCCACTGACGTTCAGACTTGTGAATCGACGCGTATCTCCTGACCGCTCGGCAGCAGGTACGCGCGCAGCGTGCCCGTCCGCAAATCCGCGATAAGGTACGGCACATCCCACGCGGCGAGGCGGCGGTCCTCGTCGCTGGGTTGAGGCGGTCCGTGCGGATGAGAATGGTAGATTCCGACGAGTTCGAGAGCTTCGGCCCGCATCGCCCGCAACGCCCGCAGCAATTCGAGGTCGTGCGCGCGGTACGCGCGCTCGGGGTGAGGCGAGACGTTCGTGAGGGGATACAGCGACGTCACGAGCCGTCCTCGGCCGCCGAGCAAACCTACGCACTCACGCGGCGCCTCGCCGCTCGCGTGTTCCCACAAGCGTGAGCGCAAGGCGAGCGGAAGCGTCAGCCAGGACACGCTCTCATGTATACCGCGCTTCTCATGCGTCACCGTCGGCGTTTTCGCTTTTCCGCAATGAGACGAAGCTGAGCTACACTACACACATGGCTCAGCGGAGCGCGAAACGTCCCCCTTCCACAAAACGCGCGAGTCCTTCCGCCAAGAAGAAGAAAGGGCCCGCCATTCCCGTCAGCCGTTTCGACGGCGAGGCGTTCGGGCTCGTGCTGGTCGCCCTCGGCGTCTTTCTCGGCGTGACGGTCGCGTTGCCTCCCACGGGCGAAGGCTTCATGGCGAGCGCCTCGAACTTCCTCACGTTATGGGCCGGTCCGGGCGCCTACCTGCTTCCGATCCCTCCACTGTGTTACGGAGCCCTCGTCTTTCTCGGACGCGATCTCGCCAACCTCACGCGCCGCATCCTCGGCGGTGTGCTCGTCTCGCTGTCGGCGCTGTGCTTGTACGATTTGTTCGCCCCCGGTGAAGCAGGCCGACTCGCCGCGCTCCTCACCGGACCGATGTTCTCGGCCGTCGGGTACGTGGCGGGCCTCGTGCCGCTCCTCGCTCTCACGCTCGGCGTGGAGGTGTTCTTCACGCTCGCGCCGTTCACGATCGTCAAGGCGTTCGTGCGGGCCCTCAGCCTCGGCACGCTCGGCGCGGTCGGCTTCTCGCGGGACCTCGTCGAGGCGCAGCAAGGATCGCGCGGACGCGTCAAGCTGCGCTCGGCCCTGCGCGGAGAATTGATGGCGCACGAACGCGAGCTCGCCGCGCTCGACGCGCTCTTTCCCGACTCGAAAGAGCTGCGGGCGTGGCGCAAGGACACCCGAGCGGCTCTGCGCGACTTGCACAAGATCGACGAGGAGGCGCTCGAAGCGCGCCGCGAGGACCTTCAGTTGTGGCGTGAAGTCACCCGCGACTTCACGTCACGCAGCGCCCGCGATCTCGCGGCGGCGATCGAAGCGGAAGGCAGCGACCTCGCCGTCAGCATCGAGGAAATCGCGCACGACGTGCGCAAGGGACGTCACGTCTTGGCGGGCGAGCTCGCCGCCACCCACGTTTGCGCCACCCTCGAGCGCGTCCGCAAAGGACTCACCGTGGATCTCGTGCGGCTCGCCACGAAGGCCGCGAACTTGGAGCGCGACCGTGCGCGCGCCAAGAAGGCGCTCGAAGCGGTCGACGCGGCGATTCTCGCACGAGAAGTGCCGAAGCAAGTCGAGCGCGCCAAGGAGTGGGCGGAGTTCGCCAAGCGCGCCGCCGCGTGGACCGAGCAGGCCGCTTTTTACGACGGCTGGCCCGAACTCGCTTCGCGCTTCGACACCGCGCCCGCCGACCTCGGCAACGAGATGGCGGCGGCTCTCGCGAGCGATCCGGAGACGACGCTGCGCGAGCGTGAAGCGTGGCGAGCGAAACTCGACGCGGCCATCGCGACGCGCGCGGCCTTCGACTCGGCGGCGCCCGTGAGCGTCTCGGCCCTGCCCGAACCGACCGACCTTCTCATCAACCTCGACTTCGGCGTGACGAAGGCCAAGACGCCCGACGTGGTCGCGGCGCCGCCCGAACCTGAAGAAACGGCCGAACTCGTCGAGGACGAGCAAGGCGAGACCGTCGACGAGCGCGAAGAGGCGCTCGAACCGGTCGAGGTGGGGCAACGCGTCGTCCTCACGCCCGCCCCCCTCAAGCCGAGCGCCAAGAGCGACACGCCTCCCTGGGAAGACGCGCCGGAAACGGAGTCGGCCAAAGGCGCGGGCGTCGCTACCGTCGGCGCGATCGACCTGTCACGGCCGGACGTCGCCCTGCTCGACCCGTTGCCGAAAGCGGCGGCGAACCTCGCCGCGCTCGACGCGATGGCGCGCGGACGCGCGGAGCTTATCAACGAGACGCTCGCGCACTTCGGACTCAGCGCCAAGGTCGTCGACTTCGCGCGCGGCCCCACCGTGACGCGCTACGAAATCGAGCCCGCGCCGGGCGAGAAGATCAGCCGCATCGCCAGCCTCGCCAACGATCTCGCGCGCGCGCTCGCCGTGGGCGGCGTGCGCGTCGAAGCGCCCGTGCCGGGCAAGAGCGTCATCGGCCTCGAAGTGCCGAACGCCGAGCGCGAGCCCGTCACCTTCCACACTGTCATGGCGACGTCGACGTGGAAGAACACGCGCGCCAAGCTTCCGATCGTACTCGGCAAGAGCATCGACGGCGAGATGATGATCGGCGACCTCGCGAAGATGCCGCACCTCTTGATCGCGGGCTCGACGGGTTCGGGCAAGTCGGTGTGCGTCAACACCCTAATCACGAGCTTGCTCTTTCGTTACCTGCCGACCGAACTGCGCTTTTTGATGGTCGACCCCAAGATGGTGGAGCTCACGCCGTACGACGGCATTCCACATCTCGTGCGCGGCGTCGTCACGAATCCGGCGGACGCGGCGGGCGTGCTGCTCGGAGCGGTCGCCCACATGGAGCGTCGCTACAAGATGATGAGCGTCGTCGGCGCGAAGAACTTGGAGCAGTTCAACGCAAAGATGCGCCTCGTCGGCGAGCCGGAACTGCCGCACCTCGTCATCATCATCGACGAGCTCGCCGACCTCATGATCACGTCGCCGAAGGAAGTCGAAAGCGCGATCATGCGTCTCGCGCAAATGGCGCGTGCGACGGGCATGCACCTCGTGCTTGCCACGCAACGTCCGTCGGTGGACATCTTGACGTCGCTCATCAAGGTGAACGTGCCCGCCCGAATCGCCTTCGCCGTCTCGAGCAGCCACGATTCCCGTACGATTCTCGATTCGGTGGGCGCCGAGCGTCTCACGGGCATGGGCGACATGCTGTTCTACCAACCGGGCCTCGTGAAGCCGCAACGTCTGCAAGGTCCCTACATCTCCGAGAACGAGACGGTCCGTATCACCGAGTTCTTGCGCCGCCAAGTCTTCGAGGACGCCTTCGGTGAAGCGTACGGCGCCGACTTCGACGGCCTCGTGTCGAGCGACGTCTCGCCAACCAGCACGAAGGACATGGACTTCAGCGATCCGTTCTTGCGGCAGGCGGCCGAGATCTGCATCGAGGAAGGGCAAGGCAGCGTATCGCGTCTGCAGCGTCGCTTGAGCGTCGGGCACGCCCGCGCGGGCAAGCTCATGGACATGCTCGAAGCGATGGGCATCGTGAGCAAGCACCAGGGAAGCAAGCCGCGCGACGTCCTCATCTCACGCGACGACTTGCCCGAGTACTTCGGCCGCTGACGGCGAGCTCGACGACACAGCGATTTTTTGCGCCTGCACGCGATTCCGTAGCCATTGCTGCAGAGTCGGCGCGGGCGCGCGACTACGGTGATTCCACTCCCCGTCTCGACGTCGACTTGCATGAAGGTTCTCATAAGGCGAGGGAAATGAATTCGAGGGAAAGCGTGTTTGGACGCCTTGCTCTCATGAGTTAAGATTCGAGCCGAAAGGAAGTGAGAAATGAATAAGCGTGTGCTTCTCGCACTGACGTCAGCCCTCGCGCTTGGTTCCGTCGCCTCCGCTTTCGGGGGTGGAGGTGGCGGCGCGCAGCCCACGACGCGTCCCGCCACGACGACGGCCGCGTGCCAAAACGTCGTGAACATCCTCGCGTCGAACCAGAACTTCTCGACGCTGGCGGGAGCCGCCCAAGCGGCGGGACTCATCGACACCTTGCGAAACGCCAGTGGAGTGACGATCTTCGCGCCCACGAACGCCGCCTTCGCCAAAATCCCCGCCGACGCGCTCGCGGCCCTCACGAAGGACACGGCGAGCCTCGGCAACGTGTTGCGCTTCCACATCGTCCCGAGCCGCCTCAACGCACGTGACGTCTCGACGATCGACTCGGCGGGCACGCTGGCGGGATTCACGCTCGCGGTTTCCACGGTGAACGGCAACGTCTTCGTGAACGACGCGCGCGTCACGCAAACGAACATCGTGGCGTGCAACGACGTGATCGTCCACGTCATCGACACGGTGCTGCTGCCTCCGAACGTGACGCTCGCCGTGCCGGAAGTGCCGGTGGAGAACGTGACGCAAGAGCAAGCGACCACGCCGCCGCCGCCCGAGCCTCCCACGGCGAACACGCAGGAAACCGCGCAAGGGCAAGACACCACGCAAGGGCAAGCGTCGAACGCCAGCGATTCCTCGCTCGCGCCCGCCATCAGCGTCACGGCCATTCCAGCCCTACCCTTGAACGCGCCGCAAAGCACGACGGGCGGCACCACCGACACGACCGCGGCGACGTCCACGACGACCACCACGGCGGCGTCCACGAACAACGTCACGAGCGTCGTCGGGCAAACGGCGGACCTCTCGACCTTCGCGGCGGCCCTCAAGGCGGCGAACCTCGAGAAGGCCTTCGGCGCCGAAGGCACCTACACGGTGTTCGCTCCGACGAACGAAGCGTTCGCGAAGATTCCCGCCGCGCAATTGCAAGCGATCATCGACAATCCCGACGTGCTCTTCCAAATCTTGTCGTACCACGTCGCGGGCAACCAGATCGCTCAAGGGGACCTCGCGGCGACCACCAGCTACGAGCCGCTCGTCGGTGAGCCGGTCCAACTCATGGGCGGCAACATGGTCGGCAACGCGAACATCGTCGGCGAGCCGATCGTGACGGACAACGGCATCATCTACCGCATCGACACCGTGCTGCTGCCGCCCGGCCTGGAACTTCCCGCGCCTGCCGCCGCCGCTACGACCACGACCGCCGCCGCCGCGACGACGACGTCCAGCACTACCACGGCGACGACCACGACCGCGACCACGACGACCACGGCGCAAGCGACCACCACGCCCACCATCGCCCAGATCGTGGCGACCGATCCGCGCTTCTCGACGTTGCTGGCCGCCGTGCAAGCCGCGGGGCTCGTCGAAACGCTCAACTCGGGCGAGTTCACCGTGTTCGCTCCGACGAACGACGCCTTCGCGAAGATTCCGGCCGCGCAACTGCAAGCGGTTCTCGCCAACCCTGACCAACTGCGCCGCCTCCTGACTTTCCACGTCGTCGCGGGTCGGATGCCCGCCGCCGACATCGCGAGTCAGACCGTGCTCACGTCCGTCGCCGGACCGACCCTCACAGTCGCCGTCGACAACGCGATGGTGAAGATCGGCGGCGCGACCGTCACGCAAGCCGACGTCGCCGCGAGCAACGGCGTCATCCACGTGATCGACACCGTTCTCATGCCCCCGGGCAACTGAGCGAAGCGATCTTCTCGGCCCCCTCCCCCCTCGTCCGCGCGGACGAGGGGGTTTTTGTCGTTCAGACCAGTGACGTCAGCTCGAAGGTGGGAAGGACGTCGCGTTCGAATTCACGCCACGACGTCCAATCGCGCGGGCGTTCCGAGCGTTCCGTCCACTCCCAAAAGCGCGCGTAGATGGGGTACGCGACGCGCAGTTCCTCGCGAAACAGAAGCGCGCTGAGGTTGCCGCCCTGCAACAAGCCGCTCGTCTCATAACGACGCAGGATGACCGAGACGTCGTACGAAACGAAGCGAACCTCGGGCTGCCATCCGTCGTTCGTCAAGGTCAGCACCAGGTACTGGGCGCGGACGTCACGATTGAAGGGCGCCCCGACGGCGCCCGTGTTCACGGCGAGCTTGCCGTCCACGCGCGTCTCGAAAGGCAAATGCGTGTGAGAACCGACGAGGACGTCGGCGCCCGTCGCCTCGAAGATGGCGCGAAGTCGCCCTTCGGTCATGCGCCGACCGATGCCTTCACGGTAATGGTCGGGGGTTCCGTGCGAGATCGTGACGCTCGGCGCCCCGTCGATGGCAACGCTCGCCGTCATGGGCCAAGAGGCGAAGACGTCCAAGAGGCCCGCCGCGTGCAGTTGTGACGCGCACCACGTGAACGAATCGAAGAATGCCTCGTGAAACCAGCTTGGCGGAATTTCGGGTCGGCGATTCCACCACAAGCGCATGAGATCGTCGTGGTTGCCGAGGGTGAACTCGACGTCGAGCGCCAAGAGGGCTTCGAGGACTTCCACGCCGTCCGGGCCGCGGTTCACGACGTCTCCGTTCACGATCACGCGGTCGACGCCGAGCCGAGCCATGTCGGCGAGCACCGCCTGAAGCGCGGGCATGTTGCCGTGAATGTCGGCGAGAATCGCGAGGCGCACACAGGAATTCTAGTACGTCGCGCGAGGGCCGCGTATCGACGTGACAACGCGGTACGCCTTCCGAACGCGTCCCGCGCCGCCCTGTAGCATACGGGCATGATCGATTCCTTCGTCGGCCACACGCCCCTCGTGCAACTTTCACGCGTCGTCACGCCCGACATGGCGGACGTCTTCGTGAAGCACGAAGGCCTCAATCCGGGCGGCAGCATCAAGGACCGCACGGCCCTCGGCCTCATCTCCGACGCGGAAGAGCGCGGCCTGCTCAAGCCTGGAGGGCACATCGTCGAACCGACGAGCGGCAACACCGGCATCGGCCTCGCGCAAGTCGCGGCGGCGCGCGGTTACAAGCTCACCCTCACGATGCCCGCGCAGATGAGCGAGGAGCGCAAGCGGACGTTGCGCGCGTACGGCGCCGAGCTGATTCTCACGGACCCCGCGCGTCGCATGGCCGCCGCGATCGAGGAAGCGCAGCGAATCGCCGAGGAGACGGGCGCGGTGATGCTCAATCAATTCGGCAATCCCGCCAATCCCGCCGCCCACGAGCGCACGACGGGCCCCGAGATTTGGCAGCAGATGGAGGGCCGCGTGGACGCCTTCGTGTTCGGAAGCGGCACGGGCGGGACGATCAGCGGCGTGGGACGGTACCTCAAGCGCATGAATCCCGACATGAAGGTCGTGTGCGTGGAGCCCGCGCGCAGCAACGTCATCTCCGGTGGAGAGCGCGGCGAGCACGGCTTTCAAGGCATGGGGCCGGGATTCGTGCCCGACAACCTCGACCGCTCGGTCATCGACGACCTCATCGTCGTGTGGGAAGAAGACGCCTTCCCCCTCGCGCGGCGCCTCGCGCGCGAGGAAGGCATCTTCATGGGCATGTCGAGCGGCGCGATGGTGTGGTCGGCGCTGGAAGTCGCGCGCCGTCTCGGGCCCGGCAAGCGAGTCGTGACGATCGCGTGCGACACGGGCGCCCGCTACCTCTCCACCGCGTTGTTCGCCGATGGAAACGACACCCCGGCGGGCTACTTGCCGTACAGCCGCGAGAAGATCGAGACGCCGGCGTGAAGCTTAGGAGCGAATCGCCCGAACGATTCGCTCTATGGCCTCGGCGAGTACCGCCTCGCTCGTCGCGAAGTTGAGGCGAGCGAAGCCCTCGTAGCTCGGCCCGAAAGTCGGGCCGTCGTTGAGGGCGACCTTGGCGCGCTCCAGAAGAAACGCGCCGGCCGTCGTCGGCAAGTTCAAGGCGCGCAAGTCCAGCCACGCGAGGTACGTCGCCTGGGGCGCGAGAAAGCGCGCTTCGGGCAAGCGGGCGCGCACGAGGTCGGCGAGGAAGTCGCGTCGGGCGCGCAAGACGTTCAGCACGTCCCGCAGCCAAGGCTCCCCTTCGGTGATCGCCGCGTGCCACATCGTCTGCGCGAGGGCGCTCGGATGTCCGGTGCCCGCCGCGACCTTCTTCATGCGCGCGATCAGCGCGGCGTTCGACGAGACGGCCGCTCCGATGCCGAGGCCCGCCGTGTTGAAGGCCTTGCACGGTCCCGTGAGCGTCACCGTCCTCGCCGCCACCTCGGCGGCGAGACTCGCGAACGCGACGAAGCCGCCGTCGAGCGTGAGGTCGGCGTGAAGTTCGTCGGACACCACCCACAGGCGGTGCCGCAGGGCGAACTCGGCGACCCGCTCCAGTTCCTCGCGCGTCCACGTGCGGCCCGTGGGGTTGTGAGGATTGCACAGCATCAAGAGGCGCGTCGCGGGCGTCACGCTCGCTTGCATCGCGTCGAAGTCGATCTCGTAGCGATTCGCTCCCTCGACGAGCGGGACGAGGATCGGCGCGCGGTCGGTGTCTCGAATCGCCGACATGAACGGCGGGTAGATCGGAACGTGCGACATCACCTCCTCGCCCGGGGAGGCAAACGTCCGCACCGACGCGTAGAGGCCCGACACGACGCCCGGCAGCAGCATCAACCCTTCGCGGGCCACGCCGTGACGCGCCGTCAACGCGTCCACGAGGGTCTTCTCACCCTCGAACGGCGAGTAGCCCAGCCCGAGGTCGAGGCGTCGCCGCAGGGCCTCCACGATCGGCGGTGCCACCGGGAAGTCCATGTCCGCCACCCAAAGCGGAAGCACGTCCTCGGCGAACATCGACCACTTGGCGGACGCGGGATGCCGAACGACCGATTCTTCGACGTCGAAGGAGAAAGGCATGCGACAGGATACACAGGAACGCGCGACCCGGAGGGGAGGAGGGTTGCTCCTCCCTCGTGGGTCGCGGTCACTCGTTCCACGCGGGTGTGCGCTTCACGGAGAGCTTGTTCGTCGTCGGTCTTCTCGGCGCGGCGGCTTCAGGTGCGGAAGATGACTTGTTCGCGGCGGAAGCTGCGAAGCGCGAACAGCGTGAAGATCAGCGTGAACGCGAGGTTCGAGGCGATGGCGGACACGGCGTGGGAGGCTTCCAAGGTGCCGCGCACGATGTCGAGGATCGCGAGCGCGCCGCCGAAGATCGGAATGGCGTACAAGGCCGCGCTCTTGGTGAGAAAGTCCGAGAACTGCAAGGCGATCAGCGGAACGATGAGCAGCAGCATCACGGGCGTGAGGTAGGTCTGCGCTTCGCGGAACGAACGAGCGAAGACGGAGATGGCGATCAAGAGGGCCGAGAGCAGCAGCGCGCTCGTGAGGGCGATGGCGAGCAGCGTCAGGAACCCTCCGACGGACACGCTGAGCGTTCCGCCGAAGCTCGCCGTGAGCGCTCCTTCGAGTTGACTCGGGGGAATGACGAGCCGACCGACGGGTCCCGCGAGCAAAAAGCCCAGCGTGCCGAAGATCGCGGTGACGACCGCGAAGACCGTCGTGGCGAGCAATTTGCCGACGACGACTTCGAGGCGTCTCACGGGTGACACGAGCAGCACTTCGAGCGTGCCTCGCTCTTTCTCGCCCGCCGTGGAGTCGATCGCGGGCGGCATCGCGCCCGACATGATGAACTGCAGCAAAAAGAACGGAATGATGAACGCGAGGGCGCCGCCGCTCTTCTCGGACGGATTGCTGGCGTCCACGTCCGTCGTCGAGACGGGCGCGAGGAACGAGGCGTTCAAGCCGCGCGCCGCGAGGCCGCGCGCGACGAGCGAGTCGTTGAAGGCGCGCACCGCCTCGCGAATCTTGTTGGCGGCCCCGGCTTGCACGCGCTGGTTGTTCGCGTTGCTGTATACCTTGACCTTGCGAGGCGCGCTTCCGGCGGTGACGGGGAGGTTCGCGGGAACTTCGAGCGCCGCCTCGACGTCCCCGTCGCGAACGGCGCGCAGGGGGTCGGTGACGGGCACGAGCGTCACGCCCGCTTGCGTCACCGCGCCGCCCGGCGCTTTCACGTCGCGCGTCAGCAAGGTTCGCAGTTCGCTCGGCAAGGTGCCGACCACGCCGACTTTCTGCCGCGCCTCCTGCTGACCCGTGAGACTTCGGCCGATGAGGAGCGGAAAGCCGATTGTGAAAAGCGGAATCATGATGAGCGGCAGCAGGATGACGCTGGTGAGGGTGCGGCGGTCGCGCCACGTCGACAGCAGCTCCTTCGAGGCCACTTTCCAGACGAACGCGAGTCTCACGCCTTCACCGTTCCCGAAAGGGCGCTCGAGGCTCGTTCGTGCAGCAGCGCGAAGAACGCGCGCTCCAAGCTGCGTTCACCCGTTCGGGCGAGCACGCCTTGCACGGCGTCCACCACGAGCAACTCGCCATGATCGATGATCGCCACGCGGTCGCACACCTCCTCGACTTCCGCCATGACGTGCGTCGAGTACAGCACGAGCTTGCCCGGAGCGCGGTAAGCCGCCACGAAGTCGAGCAGGGCTCGCCGAGCGAGCACGTCCAAGCCCGACGCCGCCTCGTCGAGGATCAGCACGGCGGGATCGTGAATGACGGCTCGGGCGATCACGATCTTTTGCTTCATGCCGGTGCTGAACTCGCCCGTGCGTCGATCGAGCGTTTCGCGAAGGCCGAGCACCTCGTCGAGTTCGTCGATGCGGCGGTCCGTTTGGGCGTCGGTCATGCCGTAGAAGCCCGCGAAGTACCTCAAGATCTCGCGGCCCGTGAGGCGGTCGTACAAGCCCATCCCGCCGTTCACGACGCCGATCGAGCGCCGTACGCCTTCCGGGTCTTTGCGAATGTCACGTCCCGCGATGGTCGCGGTGCCGTCCGAGGCGTCGAGCAGGGTCGCGAGGATTCGGAGCAGCGTCGTCTTCCCCGCCCCGTTGGGACCGAGCAGGCCGAAGATCTCGCCTTCGGACGCGGCGAAGGAGATGTTTCGAAGCGCCTGGAAGCTTCCGTAGCGCTTCGAAAGGTTCGTGATGGTAAGCATGTTCGTTCTTCCTCCTACGAAGTTCTACACCGGATGGAAGGACGGGACGCGCGACGAACGGCGTAGACTTCGGTGTATACGAGCGCAACGCATGCGGCGTTGCAAGTCGAGAGGTGGACGTTCTGGCCGAACGTCCACCTCTCGGGCCAAGGTTCACATCGAGTGGGAAAACTCGGGCAGCAGTTCGTTCGCGTGAGGCTCGTCCGTCACCAGATCGCGAAGCGGTGAGCGCGGCGTGGCGTCGACGGTCGGCATGGCGCTGGTTCGTAGGGCGGCGAGGTCGGCGGCGTCGTCGAGGTCGGCCTCGTGTTGACGGGCGAGCTCCGCGAATCCCGCCAGCAGAGAGCGGTACTGCGCGAGGAACTGCGCGCGTTCGGCCTTGAGGCGTGCGAGCGAGTTCTCCAGGGTCGTGCGGCGAACCATCGCCTCGTGTTCGACGGCGGCGGCGCGCGCCGAGTACGTCTGCTCCAGCATGGCGAAGCGGGCCGCGTAGCTGCTTTCGAGCTCGGAGAAGCGCGTGTTGTACTGGTTTTCGAGTTCGGTGGACCGCGCGTGGAACCCGCTTTCGAGTTCGGAGGCGCGGGCGCGCGAGGCGCTTTCGAGTTCCACGATGCGCGCGCCATGTTGCGCTTCGAGTTCCGCCGAGCGCACGCGCACCTCGCCGAGGACTCGGTCGCGTTCGGCTTCCGCTTCGCGCAGCAGCAATTCCGTTTCCCGTTGGGCGGACGAGCGCATCTCGGCCGAGATGCGCTCGGCGGACACGAGGGTGCGCTTGAGCTCCTCCTCGCCCGTTCGGTACGCTTCGACGCGCCGCTCGAGGTCCAGCACGCGCTCTTGCTGCGCGAGGTTCTCGCGCAGCAAGTCCTCCATCTGCGAGGCGACGTCGGCGAGGAAGGCTCGCACGGCTTTGCGGTTGTAGCCCGTGATGGCCGTGGCGAACTCTTGGTGTCGGATGTCGAGCGGCGTCAGTTTCATGATGTCATCCTTGATGTGAGCGGGGAAACGGCGAAGCTCACGAGAAGAGAGCGCGGCCGACGCGCACGAGCGTCGCGCCGTGCCGAATCGCGAGGGGGAAATCGTCGCTCATGCCCATGCTGAGCTCGCTCAAGCCGAGGTCGCCCGCGAGGCGCTCGGCGTCGGCGAACGTGCGGTCGGCGCCTTCCGGGTCTCCTTCCGGAGCCATGATCATCACACCGCGCACTCGCAAGCCCATGAGAGACACCTGATGGTACAACGAAGACGCCTCGGAAAGCTGAACGCCGTGCTTTTGAGGCTCACCGTTGTGTAGTTGAAGCAGGACGTCGGGCGCGCTTCCCCAAGACTCGGCGAGGCGCGCGAGTTCGGCGGCGTGATCGGCGCGCGTCAACGTGTGGATGAGGGTGACGCCGCGCAGGTACTTCAGCTTGTTCGTCTGCAACGTGCCGATGAAGTGCCACTCGACGTTCGGCAACTCGACCCGCTTGTCTCTGAGCTCTTGCCCGCGGTTCTCGGCGAGGGCGAACTCACCGTGGGCGAGGACGTGCGCGCGAATCTCGTCGGGCGTGCGACCTTTCGTCACGGCGACGAGACGCACGCTTTCGGAGGGACGCTCGGCGACAAGCTCGGCTTCTCGAATGCGGCTCAGAACTTCAGGAAGGCTCACGGAACCTTCACCTGGAGAGCGGCGGGAACGTTGCGTCGTGTCACGTCACGTATTCTGACGAACGTCGGCGTCGCTAACAAGCCGAACGTTGATTCGACGTCAAGGACCGTTCACGCTTCTCAGAGCTTTATTCAACATCGTTACAAGCTAGGAGACTCATGCGGAATTTCATTACAATCGGCTTGACCGCCGCGCTCGTGAGCGCGCCCCTCGCCCAAGCTCAGCAAGCGACACTCGACGACATCGTCGTCGTCGGTGCGAACGACCTGCTCGCCAACTTTCTGCGCGTGTCGCTGAGCGTTCAGCCCGGCGTACCGTTGTCGAGCGTGAACTTGCGGGCCGTGGAACTCGAAACCGTCAACTCCGGGTTCTTCCGTTCGGCGACCGCAGAACTTCGCACGGAGAACGGACGGCAGGTCCTGAGAATCACGGTGGTGCCGAACGCCTCCATCTCGAGCGTCTCGATCACCGGCGCGAGCTTCATTCCCATCGAGCAGATCACCGCCTTTTTGGAGCAGCGACTCAACATCGCCTCGGGCGCGACCCTCAACACGGCCCGCATCGAGGAAAGCAAAGACCTGCTGCGTCAAGCGTACCGAGACAACGGCTTTCCGTTCTCGCCGGGAGTGTCCGCCGAAGTTCGACCGAGCGACGCGGGCGTCACCGTCAACTACATCATCGACGAGAAAGCCCCCGTTTCACGCGTCGAAGTGACGGGCAACACCCAGTTGCCGAACGACGTCGTGCAGGAAGCCTTCCGTCCCCTCGTGCAAGGCGGAACCTTCAATCCGCAGGCGTATCAGCAAGGCCTCTTGGCCGTCGCCCGCGCTTACTCCGACCGAGGCTTCGCGGGCAGTGGGCCCGACGCTTCGCAAGTCACCCTCGAAAACGGCGTGCTGAAGATCGCGCTACGCGAAGTGCAAGTCGCGAGCGTCGACACGAGCGCGCTCGGAAACGTCGCGGGCGTCACCCTTACGACGCGCCAAGGCGGCTTGCTCAACCAAAACGTCCTCGCCGCCGACATTCGCAGCTTGTCCAACGCCGTCGGCAAACCCGTGACGATCCAAGTGCGCGGCGACGCGCAAAATCCCTTCCTCGCCAACGTCGCGTTCGTCGTGAGCGATCAGCAAAGCGGCCCCGTGCGCGAAATTCGCATCGCGGGCGCGACGGCCGTGCCCGTCGACGACATCGCGCGCGTGCTGTCCGTGCGCGTTGGCGACACGTTCAATCAAGAAATCGCGCAGCTCGACTACCGCAACATCCAGCGGTTGTACAACTCGCGCGGCTTCGAAATTAGCACCCGCGACCCCATCTCGTATCAAGACGGCGTCTTGACGTTCGCGATTCGCGAAGTGCGCATCGGCGGGTACGAGTTGAGCTTTCAAGGCACCCGCAACACCCAAGACCGCGTGATCTTGCGCGAACTGCCCGACGTCGGCACGGTGTTCAACGCGAACGATTTCCGGCGTGGCATCGAGCGTCTCATTCGCACGGGCCTCGTGAAGCCGCCGCAAGTCACGAGCCGCGTCGACCCCCTCAACCCCGAGAACCTCATCTTCACGCTGGCGTTGCAAGAGCAGCAGACCGGCGTGTTCACCCCCTCGTTGTCGTACGACACCATCAACGGCTTCTCGGGCGAGCTCGCGCTGTCGGGCAACAACTTGTTCGGCCTCGGCTACGGATACGCGGTCGGCGTCAGCGCCGCGCCGAATCCCGTCGGTGAAGTGCTGTCGGCGAACGCGCAGTTCACCATTCCGTGGTTGGACTTCGACTTCCTCGACTTCCGCCGCAACCGCACCTCCCTCACGGTGAATCTCGCCACGACCGTCACGGCGAACAATCCGATCAACGACCCCAGCAAACCTGCCGCGCAGCAACGCACGGGGCGCGAGTACACGCAACGCGCGACGGGCGGAGGCATCTCGATCGGGCGCAGCATCACGCCGGAGCTCGCCGTGGGCTTCAACGTCTCGACGCAGTACACCACCAACCGCCTCGAGCCGCTCGCGACGGGCGAAACGAGCGACTACACCAACGAGCAGGCGAGCGCCCTCGTGCCCGAGCCGGGCCTCACGACCTTCTTCGGCGTGAGCGCCAACTACGACAACGCCAACTCACCCGAGTTTCCCACGTCGGGCGTGCGGGCCAACAGCAGCGCCGGGTACGGCTTCGGCTCGCAAGGCACCACGGGCCTGAGCTTCACGCAACTTACGGGCGGCGCCCGCACCTACTTCGGGCTCGGCAACACCCTTCCGGACGGCACCCAGCAGCAAGCGGTCGCGCTGCGCGTCAACGGCGGCACCATCATCGGGTCCTCTCCGGCGTCGCAGCAATTCATCCTCGGTGGCTCGAACACCAACGAGGCGCTCACGCTGCGCGGTTACGACGCGGGCACCTTCGCCGGCAAGAACTTCATCTCGGCAAGCGCCGAGTACCGCTACAACTTCAACCTCAACGCGGGCTTCGCGCAAGGCTTGTACGGCGTCGTGTTCGCCGACGTCGGCGACGCCTGGAACAACGCCTCGGATTTCGGCTTGAACGTCGGGTACGGCGTCGGCGTGCAGCTCAACCTCGGCATCGGCTCGACCTTGCTGCCCGCGCTGCGCTTCGACTACGGCTTCAGCCCCGCCAATCCGCGCGGCAAGTTCAGCTTCCGCCTCGGCAACTTCTTCTAAGCGAAACGAATGGAGGAGGCGCGACGTCGCGCCTCCTCCGTTCGTTTCGTCGAAGTGTCTCAGGTCACGGCACCACCAGCGGGTAGAGGTCGACGTCCGCGCCGGGGCGCACGTCGCCGCGCGCTGCGATCGCCACCTTGACGCCGATTCGCCCGCCGAGGTTCGACAAGAACTCGAACGTTTCCGTGTCGCTCAGACCGCCGCCGCGAATGTTCTCGAAGGGAACGCCGCTGCGCTCCAGCGTCACGACCGCGTCCGTGACGGCGTCGAGAAGTTGCTGGCGCGCACGGGCGTAACCGACGCTCATGTCGATGGTCGTCGTGACGATCGGCGCGGCGCGGCGGTACAGCAAACGGTTGGGGTACGCTTCGACCGCGAGTTCCACGGGGTAGCCGGGAACGACGTTCGTCGCCGCGCGAAACACGACGAGCGCGGACGTGTTGAGACCGCGCAATCTCGCTTGCAACTGCGACTGCACGTCTCTGGGCAAGAAGGCGGGCGGCGCGCCTCGCGCGCCTCGTGAGGACGCCTTGGCTTGCGCGGACGCGACCGCCTCGGGCAAGTTCAGGACCGACGCCACGACGTAAGCGTCGACGAGGTCGTTTTTCGAGTAAGCGAGGTCACCCCGCGCACGGTCCGACAGTTCCGTCTGCGCGCGGCGCACGTCGTCCTGCAATCGCTGCTGCTGCACCTGCGCGCTTTGCAAATCGAGGCGCAACGACTCGTTGTCGCTCAGAAGGCGATTACGAACTTGCTGCTGAGCGCGCGCTTCTTGCAAGGCGGCGTCACGCTCGGCGCGCAGGCGGTCGCGCTCGCGCGTCAAGCGCTGGCCTTCGACGAGGAGCGTTTGCGTCTGCTCGCCGAGGATCGCCGCGCGCTTGGCCGCCTCGGACGCCGCCTTGGCCACGTTCTCGGCGTCGAGTCGAGCTGCCTGAGCTTGCGAGGTGATGGTTCGGACTTGCTGGCGCGCGTCCGACGCTTGTTGACGCGCGAGCGCGGCTTGGCGCTGCGCCTCGGTCGATTGCTGCCGCGCGAGCGTGGCTTGACGGCGTGCGTCCTCGGCTTGACGATTGGCGACGGCCACCTGCTCGCGCGCCGCGCGAACGCGCGCCTCGGCCCCTCGCAACTGCGCGCGCGCCGACTTCAATTGCGCTTGAGCCAAGCGGGCCTGCTCACGCACGACACTCACCTCGACCCGCACCGACTCGACTTCGTCCTTCGCCGTCGCGGCGTCGGCTTGGGCGAGCTCGGCGGTCGCGCTCGCCTCGGACGCGCGAGCCTGCTCGCGCGTCGCGAGAGCCCGAGCGTCCGAGGCTTGCCGCTGCGCCTTGGAAACGCGCGCCGACGCCTGCTCGGCGGCCAATTCCAAACTGGCGCGCGCCTCTTCGAGACGAGCGAGGTCCGCCTTGGCCGTTTCGAGGTCTCCCGTGGCGTGCTGAAGGCGTTCGTTCGCGCTTCGCAAGCTCTTGGCGCTTCTTGCCGCTTGCGCTTCGAGTTCGGCGCGGCGTTTCGTGAGCGTGTCCACGCTCAAGCGCAAGCTGGCCGCCTGCGCGGCGACGCGGTCGCGTTCGGCGACCGCCGCGAGCCGTTGGCGTTCGAGTTCGCGTGATTGCCGCTCGGCTTCGTCACGTTCGCCGCGCACGACCGTCAAGGCTCGGCGCGTCTCGTCGACGGTGCGCCGCAGCGGATCGAGTTCGCCGCGCAGCACCTTCAACTCGGCGCGCAAGCGGTCGGCCTGCTCGATGTTGCGAAGGGCCTGTCGATTGAGCAGGCCGAACGCGAGGACCGACGCGAACGAAATGCCCATGCCGCTCACGACTGCCACGATCAAGGCGCTCGTCTTCGGCCGAAGTCCGAACAGCCGAACGTGCTTGCGACCGACTTTTCGGGCGATGTTGTCGGCGGCGTAAGCGACGAATCCCGACAAGACGACGACGAAGCCGAGGAACAGCAGGAACACGGCCGCGCCCCGCTTTAAAGTTCGAAGTCGTCGCCGAGGTAGCGCGCCCTCACGTCCGCGTTGCGTCCGAAGCTGTCCGGGGTGCCGCTGAAGGTCACCTCGCCGTCGTACATGAGGTACACGCGGTCGGTCAGCGCCATCGTCTCGCGGACGTTGTGGTCCGTGATGAACACGCCGAGACCGCGACGCTCGCGCAGATCGCGGATGAGCCGCTGAATTTCACGCACGCTCTTCGGATCGACGCCGGTGAAAGGCTCGTCGAGCAAGATGAAGTCGGGGTCGGTCGTGAGCGCCCGCGCGATTTCCAGGCGGCGACGCTCGCCGCCCGACAGCGACAAGGCGAGGTTGTTCGCCACTCGCGTCAAGCCGAACTCGTCGAGGAGTTCGTCCGCGCGGCGCTCCTGCTCGGCCTTCGCGAGCTTTTGGTACTCCAAGATCGCCAGGAGGTTGTCGCGCGCGGTCATGCGCCGAAAGGCGCTCGGCTCTTGCGGAAGGTAGCCCAACCCGAGGCGGGCGCGGCGATGCATGGGCAGTTTCGTGACGTCCTGACCGCCCAGCGTGATGCGGCCCGCGTTGGGCCGCACGAAGCCCACCATCATGTAAAACGTCGTGGTCTTGCCCGCGCCGTTGGGACCGAACAAAGCCACGATCTCCCCGCGCGAAATCTCGAGATCCACGCCTTTCACGACGGAACGCCGACCGTAGGTCTTGAACAAGCCTTGCGCGCTCAGCGTCGGTGTTTGAACGAAGGTGCGGGTAACCGTTTCGGTGGCCGTCATGACTGCGGCGAGTCTAGCACGAGCGTTCATGAGGCGCCTGCAAGGCCACGGGAAGCTACACTGACGCCATGAAGACCATCGTCGTCGTCCTCGACTCCGTCGGGGTGGGCGAACTGCCCGATGCCGCGCGTTTCACCGACGCGGGCGCGCACACCATCAACCACATCGTCGAGCGCACGAACCTTCAGCTGCCCGCCCTCGCGCGCTTGGGTCTCGGGCGCGTTCCCAGCGTGCACCTCACCGCGAGCGACGAGCAAACCGAGGTGATCGGGGCGTGGGGTCGCCTGCGCGAGGTGTCGCCCGGCAAGGACACGTCGACCGGGCACTGGGAGTTCATGGGCGTGCAGCTTCGACATCCCTTCCAAACGTTCCACGACGGCTTTCCAAAGGAAGTGATGGACCGCTTCACGGCCGCGACCGGTCGCGGCTACCTGTGCAACAAGCCGTACAGCGGCACCGACGTGATTTGTGACTTCGGAGAAGCGCACCTGGAGACGGGCGATCCTATCGTGTACACGTCCGCCGACTCGGTCTTCCAGATCGCGGCGCACCTCGACGTCGTCCCGATCGAGCAGCTTTACCAATGGTGCGCGGCGGCGCGTGAAATTCTGCAAGGCGAGTTCGCCGTCGCGCGCGTCATCGCGCGGCCCTTTCGCGGTTCGCATCCGTTCGAGCGCGCCAACGAACTTCGCAAGGACTTCAGCCTCACCCCGCCGCGCACCGTCTTGAACGCCCTCGCCGACGCGGGGCGTGACGTGATCGGCGTTGGCAAGATCGGCGACATCTACGATCACAGCGGCCTCACCGTGGAGGTGCACACGGGCTCGAACGCCGAGGGCATCCGCGAAACGTTGCGTCTCATGCGTGAGCCGTTCGACGGCTTGCTGATGACGAACCTCGTGGACTTCGACGCGAAGTACGGCCATCGACGCGACGTGGAGGGGTACGCGGCGTGCCTCAACGAATTCGACGCCGCCCTGCCCGACCTCATGAGCGCCTTGGAGCGTGACGACGTGCTGATCTTGGTGTCCGACCACGGCAACGACCCGACGTGGAGAGGCACGGACCACACGCGCGAGTACGGTTTGCTGCTCGCGTACGCGCCGAATCTCACGCCGCGCTTCCTCGGGGAGCGGGCGACGTTCGCGGATCTCGGTGCGACGATCGCTCAGCGGCACGGAGTTGCTTGGACGGGACCCGGCGAGAGCTTCGCGGAGGCCTTGCGGTGAACGCGCCGATCGTCGTCACGGACGCGGAGGTCCTGGCGTTTCTCCGGCGCCACTTGGAGGCGATCTTCGCGAGCGATTGGGAAACGTACGAAGCGACGACCGCGCCGGACTTGAGCTTGTACGAGCACTTCGTGACGCCGCACCGTCAACTTGGCCTCGACTTCCACCGATTCATGATCGAAAACAGTTGGGCGACGACGAACGGACGCGCGCATCACGTGTCGATCTTGGAGCCGCACGTGCAAGTGCTGGCGAGCGGAAGCGTCGTCGTCGTGACGTACACGCTCGTCTTGAGCGTCGCGGGCGAGGCGGGCATCGTCCACAAGAGTACGAACGAAACGCGCGTGCTCGAGCGAAGGGAGGGCGAATGGCGAGTCGTGCACGTCCACAAGAGCCCCGCGAATTGACGCGCGACGTGCGCCCCGAGACGTTCACCCTCGTCCTCACCCTCGGCGGTCGTCCCGCCGGGGAGATGGCGTGGCACGTGGCCCTCGACCGCGGTCTGCTCGTCGCGCGCGTCACGACGGACTTCGGGGGGGTCCTGCCGGATTTACGGCGCGTGCAGACGTCGAAGATGCATCCTCAGCGACTCGTCTCCCTCGGTTACGCGGAGGGAGACGGAAAGCGCGCGACCTTCGAGTCCCTGCCGGACGACAAGACGGCGCTGCTCACTGTGCGACAAGGACGCGACGAGGCGAGCGCGCCGCTCGTGACCGACCTGCACGACCCCATCTCGTTGCTGTGGTGGCTGCGGTCCTTGCAAGACGAGGACCGAGCGGAAGTCCGAATGGTCGGCGGCCGCGCCATCGTGCGGCGCCTCGCGAACGACACGGTGAACGGCGTCGCCGCCGTCGTCTACGAGATTCGCCCGGGCGGGGCCCTCGTTCACGTCGAGGACGCGCCGGAACGCCGTCTGCTCAGGCTCGTGCAGCCCACCGATTTCGGTCCGATCGACGCCACGTTGCGAGAAGACCGACCTCGCCGAACGCCCGAGCCGCGCCAGGAAAAGCGCGGCGAGCCCAGCCGCAGGCGACGGCGCTGACTCAAGGAGGCGGTCGGAGGCGACGGGAGAAATCGGGCCACGCTCAAGTCGAGGTGAACGCGGCCCGAAAGGCTAGTTTTCGGCCAGGCCTATCCCTATATGGTGCGTTTCGAGTTCGTGTTCGGCTACCGAGAAGAATCTCGAGCGCCCTTCAAGGGACGTGACGAGCAAGTCGCGCTTCATAGCGTTCGGTGCTACGCGGGAGCAGTCGGTCCGTTAATGCTTTCCTACGCCCAGAAAGTCGCCGACGTCCGTGTTCCTTCGGGCGGTTTGAGTGCCAGGCCGCCTTAGAGGCCTTCGCCCGGCTCGGCGTGACTGCCGGGCAAGAAGGGCCGCGTTTGAACCACCGTCTCGGCCAACCGGGAATGTCCTTCGTGCGGGTGCGGTTCGCCTTCATGTGAAGCGCGAGGGGGCGTCGCCCTTCGGCGTCACTCCCGCGTCAGTACGTACACGTCCACGCCGGAGGTTTCTCGCAGGACCGTGTGGATGACGGAGCCTCGCAAAAGCTCTTGAAAACGCGAGCGGCTCGATTCGCCCAGCACGACTTGCGTGACGTGATGTTCGCGCACGAACTGCACGAGGGTCCGGCCGACGCCCCCTCGGTTCTTGAGGGTGTGGAAGGTGCCGCCGAGATCCTCGGTCGACGCCTTGAAAGCCTCCAGAAGTTTGCTTTCGTCGCGGCCGAGCTTGCCCGTTTCGACGTACACGATGTGAAGGTCGCCGTTGAAGCGTGAGGCGATGCGACCGCCTCGGCGGATGAGGCGGCCCGACTCGGGTTCGGCGCTGATCGCGACGAGAATGCGCTCGCGCACGAGTTGAGCCTGGTCGGCATCCTCGCCTTGCACGGCGTCGGCCACTTGCCGCAACGCGAGTTCACGAAGCGCCGTGAGGTTCTCGTCGGTGAAGAAGTTCTTGAGCGCCTGGTCGACCTTGTCGGGCGAGTAGATCTTCCCGGCGCGGATGCGTTCGCGCAGCAGTTGCGGCGTGACATCCACGAGGATGACCTCGTCGGCGTCCGCCACGATTTGATCGGGCAATCTCTCCTTGACCCGTACGCCCGTGATCTTGGCGACGAGGTCGTTGAGGCTCTCGAGGTGTTGGATGTTGACGGTGGAAATGACGTCGATACCCGCGTCGAGAAGTTCGCGTACGTCCTCGTAGCGGCGGGCGTTGCGACTGTCGGGCGCGTTGGCGTGCGCGAGGTCGTCGACCATGACGACGTCGGGATGCAGCTTCAGCAGACCGTCGAGATCGAGTTCGGTGAGTCGGGTTCCCTTGTACTCGAGTTCGCGCCGGGGAAAGACTGGCAGCCCGCGCGCCGCCTCTTGCGTTTCGGCGCGTCCGTGCGTTTCCAAGATGCCCACGACGGCGTTCTTGCCGAGCGAGAAGAGCTCTCGGATTTCGCCGAGGGCGCGGTAGGTCTTGCCGACTCCGGCGGCCATCCCGACGAAGATTTTGTGATGGCCGCGGCGCGCGGGCTCGGCGGCGGGCGCGTTCTCGGTCGGGGAGCGCGCTTCCAGAGAATCTGGCATGACGGACATTGTAGCGCTTGCACCGACGAATGAGGAGCGTCACACGAAACGAGCTTGAAAAGTCGTGAGGAGATGCGACAAACTTAGACGTATCTCATGGAGTCGGGCACTGCCCGCGCTACCATGAAAAGGCGTTAGGAAAGCGCCGCGCCTGCACTTTCGCGTTCGCAGCGTGGCCGCGGACCTCAAGGAGTGGTGTGATCAAGGAACTTATCCTCAGTGGCACGGAATGCCAAGATCACCTCAAGAAGTGCGCCCGCGCTCTCGTCGCCTGCGACGGCACCGTCATCTACAAGGACAGCGTGCCTCGGTACTGGCTCGTCGACGAGGAAAGCGGCTCGATGCGCCTCTTGACGTGGAACGAAATGCAAATCAACTACCCGGAGTTGCTCGACAGCTGACGGACTGCCAAGGGCGGAACGACCATGAAGTCGTTCCGCCCTTTCTTCACGTCTCCAGCCACGCGGCAACCTCGTCACGCCAACTCGTCATGCCCTTGTACGCGAGGTGCTCGGCGGTCATGGAGCGCAAGGCGGCGGCGAGTCGAGCGCGACGATCGGCGTCGGCGGCGACTTCGCGCAGCGCATACAGGTAAGGGCGAATCGTGAAGAAGGCGCCTCGCTCGTCCGGAAAAGGCGTGAGCGTCTGGCGCTCGACGCGCACGAAGGTCGACTCGGGATCGAATGGGCGCTCGGAGCGGTCTTCGTGGTCGCGAGTCGCCGGGTGGTGCTCCAAGCGGTCTGACGTCGCGAGACCCCACGCGAAGCGCGCGAACGGCCCCTTGTGCGTCAAGGCGTGCACGAGGCGCGGCGCCGTCGCGATGAGGGCCGCGCTTCCACCCACGGGCGCGTGAACGGGACCGAACGAACGGCCGATCTTCTCGCGCGGATCCCAATGCTGCGGCGCGCAAACATGAAGGGCCGCCAGCCAGTCCTCTCCGGTGTCGTTCGAGCGCGCGACGATGCTGAAATCCTCGGAAACGTTCAAGGCGAGGAAGTCGAGCGCGTCGAGCGGTTCGACGTTCGCCACCGACGCCGAGAAGCGGGCGGGAAAGCGGGTGAGGGCGCCGATGCTGCCCTCGTCGAGGTTCAGCGTCGCCGACCAACCGAGGAGATCGTTGCGAAGCGTCTCGCCGTTCCAGGAAACGAACTCGCGCGCGTCCTCGGCGAGGCGAGGCAGCATCGCCGCGAGCACCGCTCGCCGCAACATCGGCGACAACGCCGCCTGCTGGTAGAAGAAGTGCAGCTTGGGCCGCGCCTCGATCTTGGCGGTCAGGAAGCGCTCGTACGTCGCGTCGAACGCGAACACGTGCGACTCGATGCGTCCGTGCACGCGTTGCTCGCCGAGACGCGTCAAACCCGCCGAGACGTCGTAACGGCCTGTCTCGAACGGATAGTAGCGAAGAGGCTCGCGGTCGAGAAGTGTGTCGGCGCGCGTCATGACGTCAGTTTAGGTCCGCAGCGTGTTTTGAATCACGCCGAAGTAGATGAGGGCGAGGATCACGAGGCCCGCGAGCACGCGGTAAATCGCGAAGCCCTTGAAGTCGTTCGTGGCGACGAAGCGCAGCAGCCAACCGATCACGAGGTACGCCGTCACGAACGAGACCGCCGATCCGATCAAGACGTTCGCGAGACCCGCCTGACCGAGTTTGTGGGCGTTTTTCAACAAGTCGTAGAGGGTGGCGCCTCCCAGGGTGGGGATGGAGAGGTAGAAGCTGAACTTCGTGGCGGTGGGTCGGTCGAGCCCCAAGAACATGCCGCCCAGAATCGAGCTCGCCGAGCGCGAGAAACCCGGCCAGAGAATCGCGAGACACTGGATGAGGCCGATCCAAAAGCCCTGCACGGGGTTCACGCCCTCCAACCGCGTCGTCGTGGCGGTGCGCGGCCGCAGTTCGATGAGGTACATCAAAACGCCGCCGACGATCAGGGCGGTGGCGACGACATCGGGCCGAAAGAGCGTTTCCTTGATGCGGTCTCCGAAGGCGAAGCCGATCACGACGGCGGGCACGGACGCCGCGATCACCGTCAGCCAAAGGCGCTGAACGTTCTTGTCGCTGCGAATCGAGCGGGCTTGGCCGAGCAGGTCGCGCAAGTAGTAGACGAGGACGGCGAGGATCGCGCCGCCTTGAATGACGACCTCGAAGGTTCCTTGCGTTCCGGCGGGCTCTTGAAAGCGCAACAAGTCCGACGCGACGATGAGGTGACCCGTGGACGAGATCGGGAGGAACTCGGTGACGCCTTCGACGATCCCGAGGATGATGGCTTGAATCCAATCCGGCATGGGGATCAGACTACCGGAAAAGATAAAAGTGAGGCGAAATACGGATTGTTCCACGCGTGCGCTAAGCTCGTGACATGAACGTCAAGGACAGCTTCAGCCCGCAAGAGTGGTTTCGCGTCATGAACGGCCCGGGTCGCGCGGGGCTCGCCGTGATCGCGGCGAGTCCCAGCGGCCTCACCGGCCTGCTCGCCGAGACGGGGGCCATCTCCGACGTCATTCAGGAGATGATCGCGTCGCATCCGACGACGCCGTTGCTCGCCGCGATGGCCGAGGCGTATCAGCACACGACGAGTGACGAGCTGAAGCAGCTTCAGGCGACCGAGACGGCCGAGCGTGCGCGCAACCTCGACGAGACGAAAACCCAAGCCTTCGAAGGGGTGCGTCAAGCGTTGTGGGCCGTGTCGACGAAGGCGACGCCCGAGGACGTCCAAGCGTACAAGACCCTGCTTCTTCGCGTCGCCGAGCGCGTCGCGGGCGCGGCGAAGGAAGGCGGCTTTCTGGGCTTGGGCGGCGTGCAGGTGAGCGACGCGGAAAAGGCCGCCATTCAAGAGCTTCGAACTCTCGTGGAGCCTTCGACCACGCCGTGACGACCGCGCGACGCGTTCTTTGAAGCGCCGAGCCTCGAAGGTCACGACCGGCGGGGCGTGATCTTCTAGGCTCGTAGAGGTGTTGCCTAGGAGAAGTGTCACGGACGTCGTTGAAGACTTGGCGTCACTCTGACACAATGACGCGTATCGCGCGACGCGTTTCGTTTCGATTCGCGCGGTTTCATCTCGAGCGCCCGAGGGACTTGGCCCGGCGACGGCGCGGCAACCGACCCTCATCGCGGCACGGTGCTTTCCAACTCGCGCGGTCGCCGACGATGGCATGGAGGCGCGCGAGAACGATGGAGCCAGTCGATTCGCGTCCCATGGCGCACGAGCCCGGCGGCCCGCGCGCTTTTTTCATTTGGAGTCTCCTTGCAACAACTCAGAGATATTCGAGCGCAGCTTCGGCAGCGCATCCTGATCCTCGACGGCGCCATGGGCACCATGATTCAGCGCGAAGTCCTCACCGAGGAGGACTATCGCCGCGAGGACTTTCCGGACACGCGCCTCAAAGGCAACCACGACCTTCTGAATCTCACGCGGCCCGACCTCATCGCGGCCATTCACCGTGCGTACTTCGAGGCGGGCGCGGACATCGTCGAGACGAACACCTTCAACGCGACGAGCGTCTCTCAAGCCGAGTACAAGACGGCCGCGTTCGTGCGCGAGCTCAACGTGGAGGGCGCGCGGCTCGCGCGACGGGTCGCCGACGAGTTCGAGGCGCGCGACGGACGGCCGCGCTTCGTGGCGGGCGCCGTCGGGCCGACGGCGCGAACGGCGAGCCTCAGCCCCGACGTGAACGATCCCGGCTTTCGCGGCGTGACCTTCGACGAGCTCTCGGAGGCGTACCAAGAGCAGATCGAGGGTCTGCTCGACGGCGGCTCGGACTTGCTGCTCATCGAGACCGTGTTCGACACCCTCAACGCCAAGGCGGCGGTGTTCGCCGCGCAGGAAGTGTTCGCGCGGCGCGGCGTGGCAGTTCCGGTGATGGTGTCTGGAACGATCACGGACGCGTCGGGACGCACCTTGAGCGGTCAGACGCCCGAGGCGTTCGCGATCAGCCTCGGGCACGCGAACTTGCTGAGCCTCGGGCTGAACTGCGCCCTCGGCGCGGACATGCTGCGGCCGCACCTGCGCGCCCTCGCGTCGAACACGTCGGCGTTCGTGTCGATCCACCCCAACGCGGGCTTGCCGAACGAGTTCGGCGATTACGACGAGAGCCCGGCCTACATGGCGCGCATCCTCGGCGATTTCGCCCGCGAAGGGCTGCTGAACATCGTCGGAGGCTGCTGCGGCACGACGCCCGAGCACATCGCGGCGATTGCGGCGGCGGTCGAGGGCGTCGAGCCGCGTCGGCCGTCTCCCCTGCCGCCCGCCTTGCGCTTGTCGGGCTTGGAACCGCTCGTCGTGCGGGCCGGCGAGGCGGCTCGGTTCGTGAACGTCGGGGAGCGCACGAACGTCACGGGCAGCCCGAAGTTCGCGAAGGCGATCCTTTCGGGTGACTTCGACACGGGCTTGCGAATCGCGCGACAGCAAGTCGAGAACGGCGCGCAAGTCATCGACGTGAACATGGACGAGGGCCTGCTCGACGCCGAGGCGGCGATGGGCCGCTTCGTGAACCTCGTGGCGAGCGAGCCCGACATCGCGCGCGTGCCCGTGATGCTCGACTCGAGCCGCTTCGAGGTGCTCGCCGCCGGCCTCAAGAAGGTGCAGGGCAAGGGCGTCGTGAACTCGTTGTCGCTGAAGGACGGCGAGGAGGAATTCCTGCGTCGGGCGGCGCTCGTGAAGCGGCTCGGCGCGGCGGTCGTCGTGATGGCGTTCGACGAGCGCGGCCAAGCGGACTCGTTCGAGCGCCGCGCCGAGATTTGCGAGCGCGCCTACCGCCTCCTCGTGAACGACGCGTGCTTCGAGCCGACCGACATCATCTTCGATCCGAACGTCCTCACCGTTGCCACGGGTCTCGTCGAACACGATCGGTACGCGCTCGACTTCATCGAGGCGACGAGGTGGATCAAGACGAACTTGCCCGGAGCGCTCGTGTCGGGCGGCATCTCCAACGTCTCGTTCGGCTTTCGAGGCAATAACCCGGTGCGCGAGGCGATGCACTCGGTCTTCTTGTACCACGCCACGAAGGCGGGCCTCGACATGGGCATCGTGAACGCGGGCATGCTCGCCGTGTACGACGATCTCGACGCCGAGCTTCGAGATCGCGTGGAGGACGTGATCTTGGCGCGGCGGCCCGACGCGACCGAGCGGCTCTTGGAAATCGCGCCGAAGTTCGCGGGCGAGAAGAAGGCGAAGGTGGACGAGGCCGCTTGGCGCTCGCTGCCCGTTCGAGAGCGGCTGTCGCACGCCTTGGTGCACGGCATCACGGACTTCGTGGAGTCCGACGCCGACGAAGCGTTCGGCGAGCTCGGCTCGGCGCTCGCGGTGATCGAGGGTCCTTTGATGGACGGCATGAACGTCGTCGGGGACTTGTTCGGAGCGGGCAAGATGTTCTTGCCGCAAGTCGTGAAGAGCGCGCGCGTGATGAAACGGGCCGTCGCGCACCTCGAGCCGCACATGCAGCGCGTCGAAGGCAGCGCGAAGGGCCGCGTCGTCTTGGCGACCGTGAAGGGCGACGTTCACGATATCGGCAAGAACATTGTCGGGGTGGTCCTCGCCTGCAACGGCTACGAGGTGGAGGACCTCGGGGTGATGGTGTCGTCCGAGCGGATCTTGGAGGCGTCGAAGCGAGCAGATCTCGTCGGACTCTCGGGCCTCATCACCCCGAGCCTCGACGAGATGGCGAGCGTCGCCGGGGACTTTCAACGCGCGGGCCTCTCGGTGCCCTTGCTGATCGGTGGAGCGACGACGAGCCGGGCGCATACCGCGCTTCGCATCGCGCCGAAATACGCGGCTCCCGTCGTGCACGTCCTCGACGCGAGCCGCGCCGTCACGACCGCGTCGAGCCTGCTCGGCAGCGACCGCGACGCCTTTTTGGTCGAGGTCGAAGCGCAGTACGACGCGGCGAGGGCTCGCCACGGCGAGAAGAAGGTGCGGTTGCTGACGCTCGCCGAGGCCAGAGCGAGGGCGCCGAAGTTCGAGGCGGCCACGACGGCGCCCGCTCGCGCAGGGCGGCACGTCGTTCGTCCCTCGCTTGACGAGTTGGTGCCCTACATCGACTGGACACCGTTCTTCATCGCCTGGGAATTGAAGGGCGTGTATCCGAAGATCTTCGCCGACCCGGTCGTCGGGCCGGAAGCGCGCAAACTCCACGACGACGCCTTGCGGCTCTTGAAGCGGGTGTCGAAAGACGAGAGCTTGCGTGCGCGAGGCGTGCTGGGCTTGTACCGAGCGAGCCGCGTCGGTGACGACGTCCACTTGCCGGAAGCCGACGTGACGTTGCACACCCTTCGGCAACAACGCGACCAGCGCGGACCGAACATCGCGTTGGCGGACTTCGTCGGCGAGGAAGACTTCGTGGGCGCCTTCGGCGTCACGATTCATGGAGCGGAGGAACTCGCCGCGTCCTTCGAGGCGGCGCACGACGACTACTCGGCGATTCTCGTGAAGGCGCTCGCCGATCGGCTCGCCGAGGCGTTCGCCGAGAAGCTTCACGCGGACGTGCGCCGCGATTTCTGGGGCTACGCGGCCGACGAGGATCTGTCGACCGAGGACCTCGTGAAGGAGCGTTACCGAGGGATTCGGCCCGCGCCGGGCTACCCCGCGCAACCCGATCACACGGAGAAGCGAACGATTCTGAAGTTGCTGCACGCGGACGAAATCGGCTTGACGCTCACGGAGTCGTGCGCGATGACGCCCGCCGCGAGCGTGTCGGGCTTGTACTTCGCGCATCCGGACGCGGCGTACTTCGCAGTGGGACGCATCGGGCGCGATCAAGTCGAGGAATACGCGCGGCGCAAGGGGTGGACGGTGCGTGAAGCGGAACGGTGGCTCGCGCCCGTGCTCGGGTACGAGCGCGAGGAGGTGACGGCATGACGGTGAAGTTCGCGGACAAACTCGGTCGATCGTTCGTCGTGACGGCGGAGCTCGATCCGCCGCGCGGTCCGGACCCGACCCCGACGATTTCGGAAGCGACGGCCCTCGTGGGGTTGGTGGACGGGGTGAACGTGTCGGATTCGCCGATGGCGAACCTGCGCATGAACTCGACCGTCACGGCGAGTATCGTTCAGCGTGAAACGGGCCTCACGACGATCGCGCACCTCACGTGCCGCGATCGCAACGTCCTCGCGCTGCAAGCGGACTTGCTGGGCGCGCACGCCCTCGGGGTGCGCTTCGTGCTGTGTCTTCGAGGCGACCCGCCGACGCGCGGCGACCATCCGGACGCGACGGGCGTGTTCGAGCTCGGTGCCGACGGGCTGGCGAGCCTCGCGCGGGGCCTCAACGAGGGGCGGTCGCTCACGGGCCGCGACCTCGGGGGGCACACGGATTTCGGCGTCGGCGTGGCCCTCAATCCCACGAATCCAGACTTGCAAGCCGAGGCGGTGAGGTTGCGCGAGAAGTTGGACGCCGGAGCGACCTTCGCGCAGACGCAGCCCGTGTTTTCGAGAGACGACGTGGAGCGCTTCTTGGACGTCATCGGTACGCCTCCCTTACCGATTCTGTTCGGGGTGCTGCCGATCCGCTCGGCGAAAATGGCGCAGAACGTGTCGAAGTGGGCGAAGGTGCCGACCGAACTGCTGACGCGCGTGGAGGAACGAGGCAAGGCGGCGGGCATCGAGTGGAGCGCGCGCCTCGTGGAGGACTTGCGCGACCTCGGGGTGGCGGGCGTGCACTTGTACCCGCTCGGCAAGCCGGACGTGGCGCGAGAAGTCCTGGGCGCTACACTGCCGGTATGACGAGGCCGAAACGACCTTCCAAGACCGCGGCGCGGCCCGGCAAGCCTGCCAAGACAGATCGACCGACGAGCGTGAAGAGCGCCGACAAACCGCGTCGCTCCGGACCGCGCTTCACGCCCGTGCAACTCAAGGCGCCGCCGCCCGACGCGGTCTTTCGTGATCGTGACGGGCGACCGCACTCCTTTCCCGAGTCCAGCCTCAAGCGCGTCGCGGCCGCGATTTTGACGGAGCGCCGAAAGCCTTGGCGCTATCGTCCGTTTTCCTTTCCGCTTTTCACCGACAAGGGGAACGAGCAGGCGTTTCAATTCGACTTCTACGTGTACGACAACATGGACCAGATTCTGCGCCTCGTCCTCGTGGTGGGCCGCGACAACGCCGAGATTTGGGACAAGGTCGGCCGCTTCAAACGGCAGTTTCCGATGTACCACTACGAGTTGTGGACGCCCGAGAAGCTCGCCGAGTTGCAAGGTCCGAGAGGACGGCTGGGTTTTTAAGGTTTTGTCGTGAGTGAATTAATGTTGTATGTACACCAAGCCCTATAGACCGGCACTAATCTGAAATCGAGCCCTGGCGGGCTCGATTTTTCCTTGCCTCAAGCCCAAGGTCGTCTGTGAAGACGACCTTGTTTCGACGCTTTTCCAGCTCGACCGCCGACCCTTCACCCTGGAGAGAACATGACCCTCACGAAGACGCCCCTCAAAGTTCGACTCGGCCAACCTTACCCGCTCGGCGCACGCTACGACGGAAAGGGGGTGAACTTCGCGCTGTACTCCGAGAACGCCAAGGGCGTGGAGCTTTGCCTGTTCGACGAAACGGGCGTCGAAACGCGCGTGCCCGTCCGCGAGCAGACGGCGTTCGTATGGCACCTGTACATCGACGGCCTCAAGCCCGGGCAGATGTACGGCTACCGCGTTCATGGCGAGTACGCTCCGGAGCGCGGCTTGCGCTTCAATCCGAACGTCGTCCTGCTCGATCCGTACGCCCGGGCCCTGTCGGGAACCGAGCAGTTCGACGCGGGCGTCTTCGCCTACAAGATGGGCAAAGACGACTTGACGATGGAGACGAACGATCAGCGCGGCGCGCCCCTCGGCGTCGTCATCGATGACCGCTTCGACTGGAGCGGCGACCACTCGCCGAACGTCCCCTTCCACAAAAGCGTCATCTACGAGGCGCACGTCAAAGGCCTCACGATGACGCATCCCGAGGTGCCCGAAGAACTGCGCGGCACGTACGCGGGCCTCGCCCACCCGGCGGTCGTGTCGTACCTCAAGGACCTCGGCATCACCGCCATCGAACTGATGCCCGTCCACGCGCACCTCGACGATCCGTTCTTGCTGCACAAGAACCTCACGAACTACTGGGGTTACTCCACGCTGAACTTCTTTTCGCCCGAAGTGCGCTACTCGGCCGCCTTCCGCGCCGGAGATCCGGTGGGAGCGGTGACGGAGTTCAAGGAGATGGTCAAGGCGTTGCACGCGGCGGGCATCGAGGTGATTCTCGACGTCGTCTACAACCACACCGCCGAGGGCAACCACATGGGGCCGACCTTGAGCTTCAAGGGCATCGACAACCCCACGTACTACCGCCTCGTGGCGGGCGATCAACGCCACTACTTCGACTACACGGGCACCGGGAACTCTCTCAACGTTCGTCATCCCCAAACGCTGCAGCTCATCATGGACTCGTTGCGGTACTGGGTGACGGAGATGCACGTCGACGGCTTCCGCTTCGACCTCGCGTCCACCTTGGCGCGAGGTCTGCACGAAGTCGAACAGCTTTCCAGCTTCTTCACGATCATCCACCAAGACCCGACGCTCAGCCACGTCAAGCTCATCGCCGAGCCGTGGGACGTCGGCGAGGGCGGCTATCAAGTCGGGAACTTCCCGGTGAAGTGGGCCGAGTGGAACGGCATCTACCGGGACGACATGCGCGCCTTTTGGAAAGGCGAGGGCGGCCTCGCGAGCGAAATCGGCTACCGCCTCACGGGCTCCTCGGACCTTTACAAGGACGACGGTCGCAAGCCGTGGGCGAGCATCAACTTCGTCACCGCCCACGACGGCTTCACGCTGCGCGACACCGTTTCGTACAACGACAAGCACAACGAGGCCAACGGCGAGAACAACCAAGACGGCCACAACCACAACCTCTCGTGGAACTTCGGCGCCGAAGGCCCCACGACCGACCCGGACATCGAAGCGCTTCGCTCGCGCCAGCAGCGCAACTTGCTCGCGACGCTCTTCTTGTCGCAAGGCGTACCGATGCTGCTCGGCGGAGACGAGATGGGGCGCACCCAGCACGGCAACAACAACGCCTACTGCCAAGACAACGAGATCTCGTGGTACGACTGGTCGAGCGTCGACGAGAAGCTTCTGGAGTTCACGCGGCGCCTCATCCATCTGCGCCAATCGCATCCCGCGTTGCATCGGCGCAAGTTCTTCTCCGGTCGGCCCATTCGCGGCACGGACATTCGCGACATCATGTGGTTGCGTCACGACGGCGCCGAGATGACGGACGAGGATTGGCAAAATCCTGGCACGCAAAGCCTCGGGGTGTTCCTGGCGGGCAACGGCATCGCCGACGTCGGCGAGGACGGCCAACCGTTGCAAGACGATCACTTCCTGCTGCTGCTGTCGGCGTCGAGCGAGAACTTGCCGTTCACCGTGCCCGACTTCGGCGGTTGCACCGCGTGGGAACTCCTGCTCGACACGTCGAACGACGAAGCGCAGGAAGTCGTGGCCGCCGGCACCGAAACACAATTGATCAACCGCAGCTTGAAGCTGTACCGCTGCGTCCGCTGACGTTCGCGCCGCGACGCTTTGCCTTCCTCGCACGCAACCACGAGGAGGCGGAGCGCTCGGCGACGCCCGAAGAGGCGGTCGACGCGGAACAACCGACGAAAAACATTCCCTCTCCCCGCGCGGGAGAGGGTTGGAGTGAAGGATTTTACCAATGACGCAAATCCAATCGGCAAGCCAACGGCAAGTTCCGCTGCTCGGCGCGCACGCGGACACGAACGGCACGACCTTTCGCGCGTGGACGACGCAGGCGGACGCCGTGGACGTCGTGCTCTTCGACCGTGATCAGAACGAGCTGGAGCGCCGCTCGCTGCGGCGCGTGGCGGACGGGTTGTTCGAAGGCACCTTCGAGGACGTGAAGGAAGGCGCGCTGTACAAGTTCGCGCTCGGCGGCGACGCGTGGCCCGATCCGTACGCGCGTTGGATGCCGTACGGCGTGCACGGCCCCGCCGAGGTGTGGGCGCCTTCGTACGAATTCAAGCACGACCACCCGAAGGTACGCCGCGAGGAACTCGTGATCTACGAGTTGCACGTCGGGACGTTCACGGCCGAGGGAACGTACGCGGCGGCGACGGAGAAGTTGTCGTACCTCGCGCACCTCGGAGTCAATTGCCTGGAGTTGCTGCCGCTCTCGGCCTTTCCGGGCCGTTGGGGCTGGGGCTACGACGGCGTGGCGCACTTCGCGCCCTTCAAGGAGTACGGTTCGCCCGAGGACCTCATGCGCCTGATCGATGAGGCGCACGGACTCGGCCTCGTCGTGCTGCTCGACATGGTGTACAACCACTTCGGGCCGAGCGGCAACTACCTGCCCGTGTACTCGGATCGCTACTTCACGGCGCGGCACAAGACGCCGTGGGGAGACGCGCTGGACTACACCAATCCGTACTTGCGCGCGCTCGTGACGGACTCGGCGCAGCATTGGCTGAAAACGTACCGCTTCGACGGCTTTCGTCTCGACGCCACCCAAAGCATCCAAGACGACTCGCAGTACCACATCCTGCAAGAGCTCGCCGACAAGGTGCACGCGTTGGGCGGCTCGCACTTCCTGTTCTGCGAGGACTACCGAAACTTACCCGACCTCGTCACGCAGTTTCACATGGACGGCATCTGGGCGGACGACTTCCACCATCAGGTGCGCGTGTGCCTCACGGGCGAGCAAGACGGACACTTCCGGTGCTACGCGCCCAAAGTGGATGAGCTCGCCCGAGGCATCGCCGAGGGTTGGTTGTACTACGGGCAGTGCGAGTGGCCGCTGGAGCCGGGGTTCATTCGCGGAAAGCCGGCCGACGAGCTCGAAGCGTCGAACTTGATCTACTTCGTCCAGAACCACGATCAGATCGGCAACCGCGCCTTCGGCGACCGCTTGCAGGAAACGGCGGGCGAGGACGGCTTTTTGGCGGCGTCGATGCTGCTGCTGTTCTTGCCGACCGTGCCCTTGCTGTTTCAAGGCCAAGAATGGATGGCGAGCACGCGCTTCGCGTTCTTCAGCGACCATGAAGGCGAACTCGGGCACGCGGTCAGCACGGGCCGCTTGGAAGAATTCGGGCACTTCGAGGCATTTCAGAAGCCCGAGTTGCGCGCGCAGATTCCCGATCCGCAAGACGAGACGACCTTTCACTCGTCGAAGCTCGATTGGGACGAGGCGAACGACGGCGTGCACGCCAAGACGCTCGGCTTGTACCGAGAGCTGCTGCGCCTGCGCCGCGAAGACCCCGTGCTGACGCACCGCTCGCGGCGTGACCTCGCGGCGGGCACCGAAGGGGACGTGCTGTGGGTGCGCCGTTGGAACGACGATCAGCAGCGGGTGCTGCTCGTGAATTTCGGCCACGAGGAAGTCGAGATTCCCGCGCGCTTCCGCGACCTCTCCCCCGTCGCGGCGACGCACGAAGGCAGCGGCCTCGCGGCGCGCTCGGCGACGATTTTGGTAGGAGCGCGCTGATGCCCGCGCGGATTCCCAGAGCGACGTATCGCTTGCAGCTCCACAAGGACTTCACGTTCGCCGACGCTCGACGGATCTTGCCTTACTTGGAGCGGCTCGGCATTTCGGACGTGTACCTCAGTCCGCCCTTTCAAGCCGTGGCGGGCTCGACGCACGGCTACAACCTCGTGGCGCACGACCGTTTGAGCGCCGAGCTGGGCGGCGAGGAGAACTTCCGGGCGCTCGCGTCCGAGCTTCGTTCGCGCGCCATGGGCTGCGTGGTGGACTTCGTGCCGAACCACATGGGCATCGCGGGCGGCGAGAACCGCTTGTGGGAAGACGTCTTGGAAAACGGGCTGTCGAGCCGCTTCGCGGACTTCTTCGATATCGAGTGGCAACCGCTCAAGCGCAGCCTCGACGGCAAGGTCTTGCTGCCGACCCTCGGCGATCAGTACGGTCGGGTGCTGGAAAACGGCGAGTTGAAGTTGGAGCGCACGCACGGCCGCATCTTGCTGCGCTACTACGAACGCGTCTTTCCCGTGTCGCCGAAATCGCTGACGCCCCTGTTGGAGCGCGCGACGCGACTCACCGAGTTGCCCGAAGATCACCCCGACCGCATGGAATTCGAAAGCATTGCCCTCAGCGCGCGCAATCTGCCCGACGCGGCCGACTCGGATCTCGCGGCGCGGCGGACGCGCGCCCGCGAAAAGGAGGTGCTGCGGCGGCGGTTGCGGACGCTGTCGCAATCCTCGGCGGAAGTCGGCGCGGCGCTCGACGCGGTGATCGCCGAGTACAACGCGCCCGACAACGTCGATCTTCTCGACGAGCTCATCCAGCGGCAGAACTACCGCTTGGCGTTTTGGCGCGTGGCAGGCGAGGAAATCAATTACCGTCGCTTCTTCGACATCAACGATCTCGCCGCCCTTCGCATGGAGGACCCCGCCGTCTTCGAGGAGACGCACGGCTTGCTGTTCGACCTCGTCGAGGAGGGACTCGTGACCGGGGTGCGCCTCGACCACACCGACGGCTTGTACGATCCGTTGGGCTACTTCCGCGCCCTGCAAGAGCGCCGAGCGAGGCAGGCGGGCGAGGAAGCGCGCGACTTGCCGCTCTACGTCGTCGCCGAGAAGATCCTGGAGCCCGGCGAGACGCTGCCGGACCGCTGGCCGATTCACGGAACGACCGGATACGACTTTCTCGCGCAACTCAACGGCGTGTTCGTGAAGCGCGACGTCGAAGGCGACTTCTCGGCGTTGTACCGACGGTTCACGGGTGAAACCCAGCCGTACGAGGAGCTTCTCTACGAAGGCAAGCGCCTTATCATGCGCTCGGCCCTCGCGTCCGAGATCAACGTTCTCGCCGAGCGCCTCGAGCGCCTCGCCGAAGCCGACCGCCGTTCACGCGACTTCACCCTCACGGCGCTTCGCACGGCCATCATCGAGACCATCGCGTGCTTCCCCGTGTACCGCACGTACGTGCGACCCGACGGCACGCGCGAGCGCGCCGACAACGGGCACATCGAAAAGGCCATTCGGGGCGCGAAGCGACGAGCGCGCGAACTCTCGCCCGCCGTGTTCGATTTTCTCGCCGAGGTGCTTCGGGCGCGCGACGGGCGCTACCTCGACTTCGCGTTGAAGTTTCAGCAGGTGACGGGACCCGTCACGGCCAAGGGCGCCGAGGACACGGCGTTTTACCGCTTCGCCCGCCTCGTGTCGCTCAACGAGGTCGGCGGCGACCCCGGCCACTTCGGAATGCCGCTCGAAGACTTTCACAAGGAAGCGGCTCGGCGCGCGAACAAGTGGCCGCACGCGATGATCGCCACGTCGACGCACGACACGAAGCGTGGCGAGGACACGCGGGCGAGAATCAACGTCTTGACGGAGTTGCACGACTCTTGGGTGGCGTACCTGTCGTCGTGGGGCCGACTCGCGCGTTCGTACGCCCGCGACGTGGAGGACGTTCGCGCGCCGAGCCTCGCCGACGAGTACTTGTTTTACCAAAACGTTCTCGGCGCGTGGCCGCTCGACGGCAACTTCGACGGCTTCGCCGACCGCCTCGTGGATTACATGATGAAGGCGATTCGCGAGGCGAAGCGCTTCACGAGTTGGACGAACCAGAACGTCGAGTACGAGGAGGGCGTCGAGGCGTTCGTGCGCGGCATGCTCGCCGACGAGGCGTTCACGCGCGACATGACCGCCTTGCACGAGCGCGTCTCGCCGTACGGAGCGCAAAACGGCTTGTCGCAGGTGCTCGTGAAGTTCACGGCGCCCGGCGTGCCGGACACGTATCAAGGCAGCGAGGTGTGGAACCAGAGCCTCGTGGATCCCGACAACCGCCGTCCCGTGGATTACGCGAAGCTCGAGGAGTTCACGCGGCAAATCGACGGGGGTCAGGACGACAAGATCGGCTTGGCCGACCGTTTGTTGCAGGCGTACGAAGACGGAGGCGTGAAGCTGCTCGTGTCGCACGTCGCCCTCAACGCGCGCCGAGAGCACGCGACGTTGTTCTCGGAAGGCGATTACGTGCCGCTCGACGCGGGTGAGCACGTCGTGGCGTTCGCGCGCGCCCTCGGAAAGCAAGCGGCGGTGGTTCTCGCGCCGCGCCTCACCCTGACGCTCACCAAAGGGCAAGCGCCGTGGGCGCTCGGCGACGGGTGGAGTGACTTGTCCGTGCCTATGCCGACGAGCGGCACCTACGTCAACGTCTTCACGGGCGAACAGCACGCGGTCGGACGCGGCAAAATCCTGAGGCTCGCCGACGTGTTCGCGCACTTTCCGCTGGCCTTGCTGATTCGCGCGTGACGCTCAGCCTTCGGCCTCGCTCGGCAGGGCGGGCGGCACGATCAAGCCGCTCAGGGCGAGGCCGCCGAGGGCCGCCATGACGCACACCCCGAGCCAGAGTTCGAGGCTGATGGACAACAAGCCGAGCGCTTGGGCGCCTCCGAGGTAAGGCAGCCACACCGTGAGCGGCAAGGCCGTCGCGAAGATTCGAAGCTCGACGGTCCGCTTCGGAGAAGGGCGCAGCACGGCGATCAGCACGTCCGTCAAGAATCCCGCGACGAGCCCGACGAGCAGGACGCGCCACCGCGCGTCGCCGAGCCACGGCGCGAGGACGATCATCAACGCGGAGTTCACTCCGTACAGTACGGTGACGGCTCCGAAGGGAAGCTGCCAGCGCTTCACGAGCAGCAAGACGGGCGCCGCGAGCATCACGGCCGTGAGCAGGATCGACGCGAGATCGCCGCTCGACGCGTTCTCGCCGTAGCCCTGCGGAACGCGGTAGAGCGCCCACAAATACATGTTCATGAACGACGCGAAGGACAAGGCGGCCGTCGCGGACAACACGGCGGGCCACACGTTCGCGGCGGGCGCCTTTCTGGACGTGCGCGCTCGCCACGAAGCGACGAGCGGCGAAACGGCGATGAGTTCGGCGCCGAGGAACAGCAGGAGGTGCGTGGGGCTCAAGAGCGCCTCGATGCCCACTTCGATGCCGAACGCGATGTGCCACAGCATGTCTCCGACACCGCCGAAGGCGAAAACGGGAATGCCAAGCAGGGCCATGCCGTACCCGACGGGAACGGCGCTAAGTCCTCGACGACCTTCGCGCCAGCGACGCCACACGAGCGAGCCGATCCACAAGGCGGTCACGAGGTAGCCCGAGTAGAACACGGCGTGCCAAGGAGTGAAGAAGGTTTCGAGTTCTTCGCCGAGGGTGTTGTGCGCCCATCCGTCGATGAAGATGCCGATCATCAGCCACCAGCTCACGAGGATCGTGACGAGGTTCTGCGCGGGGGTGGCCTCGGGCCGATCGGGTTGGACGGCCGGGGTGGAGCGGCCGGGTAAGGTCGTCATGAGGCTCACTATGAGCGTGGAACTTTCCGAGGACAAGGGCGCGGGCAGCTTGTCGTTCCTCATAATTCGCGACCGTTTTATGACAAGAACCTGATTCCGGGCTACCATACCTCCATGCGGATTCGCCTCGACCCTTGGCCCATCGACACGCTGGACGCGCAGCTCAGCCTCAAGAACGCCTTTCCCGGCGACGTCGTGGACGTGGAGCAGGACCGCTGGGCCGCCGTGGACGCGCGCCCCATTCCGACGAATCTGCACACGGTGTACGTCGTGGACGGCAAGCCGAGGATGGAAGCTCGCCTGCTCGTCGAGGACGACGGCGAGGCGATCTTCGGCGGGTACGGCGCGTACGCCGTCGGCGCGGTCGAGCTTTGCCCGCACGGAAGCCGCGAGGCGAGGCTGCACGAAGTGAAGGCGCGGCGTGTCCTGGCGGTGTGCGGCGAGTGGAAGGGCGACGACGTGCGCCTCGTGCCGCGCGATCCACACTCGGGCGAGCTGTTGTACACGCCATACAAGGTGCCGGGAAGCGACCAGAACGCGCCGCAGCAGTTCCTGCAAAGCATCATGCTCAAGACCGAGCAGGAACTCTCTCATCGCTACGCTTCCCAAGTGCCGTTCGACGAGGACGACGAGCAGGAAGCCCTCGCCGTGTTGACGCTGCAAGACGGACCGCTGCGCTTCGGAACCGGCAAGGGCGGCGGGGCGGTCGTCGGGTGCGTGAAGACGATGCAGACCTTGTACGTCTCGGCGGACCGGGCGTATCTGCTGGCGGAGTTGAAGCCGGGCGAGCGCTCGCCGATCTTGCACTTCCGCTACGACAAGCAAGGCGGGCGGGCCGAGGAGGCGCGCTTCACGTGGTACGTGCGTTTGTGCGAAGCGGAGTTCTACCAGCATCCGTACGCGGGCGTGATGCGCCTCGAGATGCACGCGCCGTTCGAGCCCGACTTCCTGCCGCCGATCGTGAAGGCGATCGCGGACCTCAGCGGCAGCTTGCTGTGCCGTCTGGGCTCGAAGAGCTTCAAGGACCCGCGGGCGCCGCAAAACCTCATTCCGACGCGCGCCTTGGAGCAGGCGATGGGCCGCGCCATGGGCGACCAGTCGCTCGTGATGCGCCGCATTCGCGCGCACATCGGCGCCGAGCTCGGGGTGGCGTCGTGACGATCGGAACCGTCCTCGGCATGGAGGGCGCGACGCCGTACGAGTTTTGGTTTCTGGTCGCGGCGGGCGTGACCGTGCGGCTCGACGACGTCGTCGTCGCGCGAACTCGCAAACCCGACGGAAGCGAGGTCGCCTTCTACGGCATGGTGGACGAGGTCGTCAAGAAGCACGAGGGCGTGACCTTCCAAAGCGACGTGGAGGACGTCAAGGCGGGCTTGCTTCCCGTGAACACCGCCTACTCGGCGCACGTGCGCGTCATTCGCCTCGATCCGGAGGAGTTCATTCCGATCCAGCCGGGCGACACGGTGTCGTTCGCGCAAGGCGACGACTTCAAGAAGGCCTTGTATCAGGACAAGCAGGAGGTGCCGCGTGTCCCGGCGGGCTTGTTGCCGAACGGCGGCATACTGGAGCTCAACTTCGAGTTTCTCGACGGTTCGAGCGGCGCGCACGTCAACATCTCGGGCGTTTCGGGCGTCGCCACGAAGACGAGTTACGCGCTGTTCCTGCTGTACTCCATCTTCAACTCGCAAGCGCTCGGCACACGCCGCGCGAACGCCAAGGCGCTCATCTTCAACGTGAAGGGCGAGGACTTGATGTTCCTCGACTTGCCGAACGCGAAGCTCGACGAGAAGGAGGCAGCGGCGAAGTTCGATCGGTACGAGGCGCTCGGCTTGCCGAAGCGTCCTTTTCAGGACGTGCAGCTTTTGGCGCCGCCTCTCAGCGAAGGCGGAACGCTCGTGCCCGCCACGGGACAGCGCAATGACGGCGTGACGCCGTTCGCGTGGACGGTGCGCGACTTCTGCGCGAAGCGTCTGCTGCCTTTTTGCTTCGCGGACCGCGACGCGAGCGTGAACCTCGGGTTCATCATCGGGTCGATCGAAGACAAGCTGTATCGCCTCGCCTTGAGCGGCAAGGAAACGCCTTACCTCACCGTCTCCGATTGGAACGCCGACGAGGAGGACACCCTCGACCTCGACATCCAGTTCGACGACATGGGCAAGAAGCGCATCACCGGCTTTCGCGAGCTCGTCGCCTACTTGGAGTACAAGCTCACCGTGGAAAACGACGGCGCGGGCGATCGCCGCTGGGTCGGTTCGCACACGTCGGGCACCGTGCAGGCGTTCATTCGTCGCCTCAAGGGCGTTCAGAAGCACCTCGCGAAGCTCGTGCGCGGCGACCTCTCGCAACGGCAGGCGGACGCGTCGTTTCCGAATCCCATGCGCCGAGGCGTGCAGCTTAGCGTCGTCGACATTCACGACCTGTCGGCGCACGCGCAGATGTTCGTCGTCGGGGCGTTGCTGCGAGATTTGTTCGAGTACAAGGAGAAGACCGGCGACCGTAGCCCGGTGTTCATCGTTCTCGACGAGCTCAACAAGTACGCGCCGCGCGATGGCGAGAGCCCTATCAAGGACGTCTTGCTCGACATCGCCGAGCGCGGGCGAAGCCTCGGCATCATCCTCATCGGCGCGCAGCAGACGGCGTCGGAAGTCGAGCGCCGCATCACGTCGAACGCCGCGATTCGCGTCGTGGGTCGCCTCGACGTCGCCGAGGCCGAGCGGCCCGAGTATCGCTTCTTGCCGCAGAGCTTTCGTTTGCGGGCGGGCATTCTGCAACCTGGCACGATGCTCGTGACGCAACCCGAACTGCCCTCGCCGGTCCTCGTGAAGTTTCCCTTTCCGGCGTACGCCACGCGCAAGGACGAGGTGAAGACGGCCGTGAAGGACGAGGACGTCGAGGCGGTCGGAGCGACGCTCCTCGGCTTGTAGCCGTGATGAAGGCGTAGGAGCGTGTCCGTGCCGCCGCGCTCGGTCCATGCTTCTCGCGTGGACCCGCTCCTCTCTCCTAACTATCTTCATTCAACAAACTTGACACATACGCACTCAAGTTTGTAAACTCGTGTCAGTTAAGGCAAACGTCCTTCTGCCGGAGGCACGACTGACATGAATCCAGACCGTTTCACCGAAGCCGCCCTGCAAACCATCGCGGCCGCCCAGCAAGACGCCCTCTCCAAGGGCCACCAACAGCTCATGCCCGCGCACGTGCTGCTCGCCGCGCTCGCCCAAGCCGACTCTCCCGCCGTGAGCGGCGTCGAGCTTGCCGGAGGCGACGTCCGAGCGGCCCGCGCCGCGCTCGAAACCGACCTCGCCAAGCAACCGCGCGTGTCGGGAGACGGCGGCCAGTTGTACATGGACCCCGCCCTCGCCCGCGCCCTCGGTGAAGCCGAGAAGCTCGCCACCGAGTTCGGCGACGCCTTCGTCGCGATCGACACCTTGTTCCTCGCCGTGCGCGGGCAGTACAAGGGCGCGGCGGGCAACGACCTTCCCACCCCCGATCGACTCAAAACAGCGTTCACTCAGCAACGTGGAGGTAAGAAAGTGGACAACAAATCCGCCGAAAGCACCTTCGACGCCCTCAACAAGTACGGGCTCGACCTCACCCAGCGCGCCCGTGAAGGCAAGCTCGATCCCGTCATCGGACGCGACGAGGAAATCCGTCGATCCATGCAGATTCTGCTGCGCCGCACGAAGAACAACCCCGTCCTGATCGGCGAGCCCGGCGTCGGCAAGACCGCCATCGCCGAAGGGCTCGCGCAGCGCATCGTCAAGGGCGACGTGCCCGAAGGCCTGCGCGGCAAGAAGATCGTCTCGCTGCAAATGGGCTCTTTGCTCGCCGGCGCGAAGTACCGCGGCGAATTCGAGGAGCGGCTCAAAGGCGTCATTCAGGAAGTGGTCGACTCGGCGGGCGAAGTCATCTTGTTCATCGACGAGATCCACACCATCGTCGGCGCGGGCAAAGCGGAAGGCGCGGTCGACGCGGGCAACATGCTCAAGCCCGCCCTCGCGCGCGGCGAACTGCACCTCATCGGCGCGACGACCCTCGACGAGTACCGAGAGATCGAGAAGGACGCCGCCCTCGAGCGCCGCTTCCAGCCCGTGTTCGTGGACGAGCCGAGCGTCGAGGACACCATCTCGATTCTGCGCGGCATCAAAGAGCGCTACCAACTGCACCACAACGTCGAGATCACCGACTCGGCCCTCGTGGCGGCGGCGACCCTCAGCAAGCGCTACATCGCCGACCGTCAACTGCCCGACAAGGCGATCGACCTCATCGACGAGTCTGCCGCTCGACTGCGCATGGCCTTGGAGTCCAGCCCCGAGCAGATCGACTCGCTCGAACGCCGCAAGCTGCAACTCGAAATTGAACGCCAAGCCCTCAGCAAGGAGAAGGACGAGGACAGCCAGCAACGTCTCCTCGACATCGAGGACTCCTTGCGCGCCATCACCGACGAGCTCACGAGCCTCAAGGCGAAGTGGGAAGCCGAGCGCGGCGAACTCGCCCAACTGCGAGAAAAGCGCGAGCAACTCGACTCGGTGCGCGTCCAGATCGAGCAGGCCGAGCGCGACTACGACCTCTCCAAGGCCGCCGAACTTCGCTACGGCAAGCTGCCGCAACTCGAAAAGGAAGTCGCCGATCTCGAAGCCAAGCTCAAGGGCGCCGAGTTCGCGCATCAGGAAGTGACCGAAGAGGACATCGCCGCGATCGTGAGCCGCTGGACGGGCATCCCGGTCAGCCGCCTCATGGAAGGCGAGCGCGAGAAGTTGCTGCGCCTCGAAGAAGAGCTTCACAAGCGCGTCATCGGGCAGGACAACGCTATCGTGAGCGTCTCCGACGCGTTGCGGCGCGCCCGCGCGGGTCTCGGCGACCCCCGGCGGCCCATCGGCTCGTTCATGTTCCTCGGGCCGACCGGCGTCGGCAAGACCGAGCTCGCCAAGGCGCTCGCCGCGTTCTTGTTCGACACCGAGGACGCCATGGTGCGCCTCGACATGTCCGAGTACATGGAGAAGCACACGGTCGCCAGGCTCATCGGAGCGCCTCCGGGATACGTCGGGTACGAGGAAGGCGGTCAGCTCACCGAGGCCGTGCGCCGACGCCCGTACAGCGTCATCCTGCTCGACGAAATCGAGAAGGCGCATCCCGACGTGTTCAACGTGCTGCTGCAAGTCCTCGACGACGGTCGTCTCACCGACGGTCAAGGACGCACGGTGGATTTCCGAAACACCGTCGTCATCATGACGTCGAACATCGGTTCGCCCATCATCTTGGAGGCTCAAGCGCGCGGCGAAAACCCCGAAGTCATCCGCGAGCGCGTCCTGGGCGCCCTGCAAAGCGCCTTCCGCCCCGAGTTCCTCAACCGCGTGGACGACATCATCGTGTTCGACGCGCTCACGCCCGCCGATCTGCACAAGATCGTCGACATCCAGCTGGGCGGTTTGCGGTCCCGTCTCGCCGAGCGCCGCGTGACCTTGCACCTCACGGAAGCTGCCAAAGACCACCTCGCCGCGATCGGCTACGACCCGAGCTTCGGCGCGCGGCCCCTGAAGCGCGCGATCTCGCGCGAAATCGAGACGCCGCTCGCCAAGAAGATCCTCGCCGGTGACCTGCAAGACGGCAGCAGTCTCACCATGGACTACGTCAACGGACGGCTGAGCTTCGACACGGCGCTCGTGAACTGATCCTCCTCGCCGCGCCTCCTCTTCCCGCCGGAAGAGGAGGCTTTTCGTTGACCCCGCCCGATCCGCGTGTGTTGCGGCACCTGACCGACCGCGCCTTCACGTTCCCGGCGAAGCGAAGGGGGGTGGCGGCGAAGTCTTTTCGAAGCTTCACGCTTTCTTCGGAAGGTGCACGATGCAGCAGAAGGGAAGCGCCGTGACTGGCGAGACTCGGCTCATGACGCAGAACCAGCAGTCTTCCATGACGCGCGAAGAAGGCATCGAGAAAATCGCCGAACTCGTCAAAGGCATTCGCATCGCCATGTTCACGTCCGTGAGCGAGGACGGCCGTTTGCACTCGAGGCCCATGGGCACCCAGTCGGCGGAGTTCGACGGAACACTGTGGTTCTTCACGTGGAAGAACACCGAGAAGGTCGACGAGTTTCAGCACAATCCTCACGTCAACGTCGCGTACAGCGAGCCGAGCAAGCAGACGTACGTCTCCGTCTCGGGCCGCGCGAACCTCGTGCTCGACAAGGCCAAGATGCAGGAGCTTTGGGAGCCGCCCCTCAAAGCGTGGTTTCCCGACGGCCTCGACGACCCCAACATCGCCCTCATTCGCGTGGACGTGGAGAGCGCCGAGTACTGGGACTCGCCGAGTTCGAAGATGGTGCACCTCTACGGCATGGTGAAGGCCGCCGTCACGCACAAGCCCGCCACGGACATCGGGGAAAACAAGACCGTCGATTTGAAATGAACTCATGACGAACCCACCGCGCTCGACAGGGCGCGGTTTTTTTGTCAGGATGCGCCAATGTTGCAACGAGACTTCGGCAAGACGGGACTCAAGGTGAGCGTTCTCGGGTTGGGCGCGGGGCAAGTCGGCGCGGAGCAGTTGCCGGAAGCGGACGCCGAGCGTCTCCTTCACGAAGCGCTCGACCTCGGTGTGACCTTGATCGACACGGCGCGAGGCTACGGGCTTTCCGAGGAGCGCATCGGCAAGTACCTTTCGTCTCGGCGCGGCGAGTTCGTGCTGTCCACGAAGGGCGGGTACGGCATCGAAGGAGTGGAGGACTGGACGCCCGACGCGGTGCGCCTCGGAGTCGAACGGGCGTTGCGCGTCATGCGCACGGACGTCCTCGACGTCTTCCACCTGCACTCGCCGCCCTTGCACACGCTGCAACGCGAGGATTTGCTGGCAGAGCTCGACCGAGCCCGGGAGCGCGGTCAAATCCGAGTCGCGGCCTACAGCGGCGAGAACCAGGAGCTTCGCTGGGCGGTCGACTCGGGTCGCTTCGGCAGCGTGGAAACGAGCGTGAACTTCGCCGATCAGTGGAGTTCGCGCCACGTCCTGCCCGACGCCGAGCGGCATGGCCTCGGCGTGATCGGCAAGCGGCCGATCGCGAACGCTCCGTGGAGGTACGCGGAGCGTCCCGTGGGGCAGTACGTGGAAGTCTACTGGGAGCGCGCGCGCACCATGAATCTCACGCCGGGCGACTTGCCGTGGGACGAGTTCGCCTTGCGCTTCTCGGCCTTCGCGCCTTGCGTCCACAGCGTCATCGTCGGCACGGCGAGCATCGATAACTTGCGCAACAACGCGCGCATCGTCGAGAAGGGCGCGCTCGCCGAGAGCGACGTGCGCCGCGTCATGAACGCGTTCGAATCGCATGGAACGCACTGGGGCGGCGAGGTGTGAAGCGAGGAGCCGACCGCGTTCGCGGTCGGCTCCTCGCTTCACGGTTTACTTCTTGAGATCGTTCGCGACGTCCGTCGCGCCTTGCCTGACGTCGTCGGTCGCGTCCTTGCCGTGGTTGTGTGCGTCGCGCATCGCCTTGCGGATGTTCTCCTTGAGGTCGGCGGCGGGTTCCTTGTCACGGCCGCCGCTCACGACTTGCTGAGCGGTGGACTGCGTCTTGTCGGCGGCGTCTTTGGCTCCGTCGAGGGCCGTCTGGGCTTGCTGCTTGCCTTCGTCGACGGCTTGTTGCACGTCGCCCTGCGCTTGCTGCATTTGGTCCTTGGCTTGGGAGGCGACGTCCTTCGCGGCGTCTTGCGTGGCCGACTTCACGTCGCCCACCGCTTCCGTGGCGGCGCTCTTCACGTCCTGCGCAGTCTTTTGGAGGTTGTCGGCGTTGCTCGCCACGGCTTCCTTGACTTTCTGGACTCCGCTCGTAGCGGCGCTCGCGACGCTCTTGGCGGCGTCGCCGACGCCGAGTTCGTTCGCCTTGTTCATGAGCGCCTCGCGGTTTTCGGGCTTCATGAGGTAGTACGCGGCGGCGGCGGCGCCGGCGAGCAGGGCGAGCGACAAAAAGGAGGATCCGCCACGCTTCGTTTCCAAATCGACTTCCACTTCATGGTGCTTCGTCATAGTGCCAGCCTAGAAGCGGCCGTTTCTCATGAGGTGAGGTGAGCCTTCAGACACATTCGTTCAGGAAGACTCGCCCAGCAGGCCGAGGCGCTCCGCGAGGTTCTCGGCGAGCACGTACTCGTCGTCCTCGACGCGCAGCACGACGCAACCGCGCGTCAGGTACCACGTCTTGATCTTCTCCCACGCCTCGTCCTCGCCGTCCGCTTCGAGTTCGAGGTCCGCCAAGGTTTCCATGACCTCGCCGTCGATGCTGTCGGAGCGCAACGCCTCGGCGTGGCCGCTGAAGACGTAGTCGTTGACCGCTTCGTCTTTGTTGGCGGGCTCGCCGAACTCGAGGCGGTCGTCGCGCTGGCGCAGGCGACCGAGAAACGCGTCGAAGTCGTCGGGACTGAGCTCGATGATCATGCCGTCACTTTAGCAACACGCACCGCGCCCCGACCTTCAACCATTGCTTCGCGCATGCTTCCGACGAGACGCATAAACTGACCGCATGAAACGACGCGATTGGATCGTGCTGCTGCTCGCCTTGCTGCTCGGCATCGCCCTCGCTCAATCGGGCGGCGGCTTCGGCGGAAGCGGCGGGGGAAGCAGCGGCGGAAGTGGTGGGGGCAGCTTCGGCGGCGGAGGCGGGAGTTACGGCGGTGGGTACGGAGGCTACGGCGGAAGCTTCGGCGGAGGCGGCTTCGGATTCGGCGTCCCGGTCTTCTACGGCGGCGGCGGTGGCGGAGGCGGCCTCATCGGCACGATTCTCGTCATCGTCATTCTGTTCGTCGTCTTCGGGGCGATGCGCCGCGCCCTCTCGGGCGGTTCGCGCGGCGCGCTCGGCGGCGGACTTTCCGGCGGCGGAGCGGCGCACGCGGTGAAGGCGCAACTCATCCTCACGGAAGGGGACGAGGTGAAGGCCGCGCTTCAGCAAGTGGCGCGCAGCGGCGATCCGGATTCGAACGAGGGCCTCGCGCGCATGCTCGCCGAGGCGGCGCTCGTCGTGCTGCGCCACCCCGAGCGCTGGACGTACGGCGCCGTCGAGTACCAGCGGCTCGATCCGACGAGCGCCGCCTCGCGAGTCGGGGCTTGGGCGACCGAGGCGCGCGCCGCCTTCACCGAGCAGACGACGAGCAACTATCAAGACAACAGCCTCACGACGGGCTTTCAACATCGAGGCGACTACCAAGCGAAGCAGGGCGGGTTGTACCTCGCCGTGACGATCGCCGTGGCCGCCTACGCCCTTCCGACCGTGCCGCAGCAGGGCGCGGCGAACGCGGCGGCGGCGCGCGACGCCCTGTTGGGCATCACGGGCATCTCGCCGAGCGACTTGGTGCGCGCCGAGGTCGTGTGGAGCCCCGACGCGCCCGGCGAGTTCCTCAGCGAAGACGAGGCGATCATGAAGTACCCGAAGTTGTCTCGCTTGTGACGAACGTCCGCGCGCAAAGGTGCGGCGCGCCCTTGCGCCCCACGGGCAAACGTAAGCTATACTCCCGAAATGCACAAACTGATCATGACCGCCATCTTGGCGGTTTCGACCGTGGGTTTCGCGGCCAGCCTCAACGAAGCTCAAGCGTTGCTCGACCAAGGAAAGTTCCGCGAAGCGGCCGAGATGGGCGAAGACCTCGCGACGTCCGATAGCCTCGCCCTGGCCGCACAAGCCGTCACGCTCGGCGCGTCCATCTCGGCCGAGTCGAGCCGTCAAGGAATGTTCGACCGCGCCGTGAACTTGGCGAACAAGGCGATCGCCGCCGACAAGAACAACGCCAACGCGCACTTCGAACTCGCGCGCGCGCAAGGCCGCCTCGCGCAGTACAAAGGCATCATCGAAAGCCTCGGGCTCGCCGGAAGCGTCAAGAACGAGCTCGAAACGGCCCTTCGCCTCGACAAGAACCTCGCGGGCGCCTACGTCGCGCTGGGCCTGTGGAACGCCGAGCTCGCCTCGAAGGGCCTCATCGCGACGCTCCCGACGGGCGCGAACGCCAACAACGTCGCGCCGAACTTCGAGAAGGCCATCTCGCTCGAACCTCAAAATCCCACTCACCGCTTCGAGTATGCCAACGCCTTGTTGAAGCTCGCCAACGCGCGCAACAAGAACAAGGCCAAGGCGATCGCGGTTCTCGAAGGCGCCGTGAAGCTCGACGCGAAGGGCTTTTGGCAGCAGCGGGACCTCGACGCGGCGAAACGGCTCCTCGCCAGCCTCAAGTAACGAGCGACAAGTCACGAGACGAGGGGGAAGGCATGATGCCTTCCCCCTCGTCTTCCAGCAAGTCGGTTTTACGCTAAGCTGCCCTCGACTCATGGTGCTTCGTCGTCCCTTCGACGTCCTCTCGGCTCCGCTGCCCGCCCTCGTGGTCGTCGCGCCGCTCGTGTGGTGGGGCGCGTTCGCTCCTCCCCTGCTGTGGATTTTGCCCGTCACCAGCTTGCTGCTGTGGCACGAGCGCAAAAACGTGCGCGCGCTCGACGTCGCGCAGTTCGCGTTCGTGCTGCTCGGCTTGTTCGTGGCCTTCTACGAAGCGCTTCCTTGGTTCCCGGCGACGACGCTCGTGCTGCGCTTCGCGATCACCGGGTACCTGTTGTCGTCGAGCTTGAGGATCGTGACGAGTTCTCGGCCCAACCGCTTCGCGTGGGGCCTCGGAGCGCTCGGCGTCGTGTGGCTCAGCGCTCCGAGCGGCGTCGGGCTGTGCGCGCTGCTCGCGTCGGCTTTCCTCGCGGCGGAAGTCGGCCACCGTGCGCGTCAAGACCGAGCGCTCGTCGTGCCTCGCGGCGTCGGGCCGCTGCTGGTCGGCGTGCTCGCCCTCGGTCTCGCCGGAGGTCTCGTGTCGCTTGCCCGCGTCGACGTGACGTACCGCGATCCGGGCGGTACCGCGTCGCCCTTCACCGGCTTCCGCTTCGGATGGCCGAGCGAAATTCGCTCGAATCCACCCCAGTGGCTGTCGTGGCTACCGAACGCCGCCTACGCCCTCGTCGTGATCTTCGTGCTGCTCGGCCTCGCCGCGCTCTTGTGGACGCTGTTCGCGTACTCTCGCACCGCCTTGGAGGATTGGCAGTTGCGATTCGCCAAACCCAAGCCCACCTTGGAAGAAGCGCCGCCGCCGAGCGCGCCGTCGCCGGAAGGCGTGAGGCGCCTCTACGCCCGCTTTCTCGCCATCGCCCGCACCGAGGGCTTCACGCGGCGCGCGGACGAGACGAGCTTGGAGTTCGAAGCGCGTGTCAAGTCGCGCCACCCGGCGTGGAGCGGCGCGATCGACGACCTGAGCCGCGCTTACCACGAGGTTCGCTACGGCGAGGTGCCGTCGCGCGACGTCTTCGACGCGGCCAGCGCCGCCTTGCGAAGCATGGAGGGCGACGCGTGAAGCTACTGGGGCTCGCCGTGATCGGAGCGTCGCTCGTGGCGTACGGACACGGGCCGTGGTGGCTGGTGTTCGTGTGGGCGCTCTTGCTGTGGAGCGTGCGAACGTCCGAGACGGCGAGCCGCGTCGCCGTCACCGCCCCCATTGTCGTCGCGCTGATCGGCGCGCTCGCTTCCTGGCCCGACCTCTTGGTGACCGCGAATCAATTCATCCGGCTCGCCCTCGTGGGCTTGGCGTTGCACTTCGGCCTCAACGCGGTCGAGGAGCGTCGCCGAAGCGGCCTGCTGCTGTTCGCGGCCGTGTGGCTGGCAACGCCCACTCCCCTTGGCCTGCTCGGACTTGCGCTCGGCGGCCTGGGCCTCGGGGGCATCAAGCAGCGTGGCGTCCGGGTCGTTTCGGCGCCACGCGCCGCGATCGCGCTCGGCGTCGCGGCGGCGGCCGTCACGCTGTTGGCGTTCGCGTTGCCGCGGCCCGTTCCCTGGTCCTTCGCCCGCCCGACCCCGGTGGCGAGCGCGAACGGCCGCGCCGAACCCGCCGCGGCGCCAAGTTCGAGAAACGTCGTGACGACGACGAGGCGCGCGGACGACGCGCCGCCCGTCTTGGCGCAAAACCGGACGGGCCCAGGCCTCGACGTCCTGGTGAACGTGCTGCTGTGCTCGTTCGCCCTGTTCGCCTTCGCGATCGCTTGGCAAACGTGGCGTGTGCGCGCACGACGGCTGGGCGCGAAACCCCATTGGAGCGACGCCTTGCCGGTCGTTGCGCTCGTCGGCGGACTCGCGATGCTCGTCGCGTGGGCCGGACTGCAAAATCGTGGAGCGGCGGGCAGGGCGAGCGGCGCGAACGCGGTAACGAACCTCACGACCTCGGCGGTGGACGGCGCGCGCCATCTACCGCCGCCTTGGAACGCGCTGTTCGCGACGCTCGGCTGGCTCGGAATCGTCGGAACGCTTCTCGGAATCGTGCTGCTGACCGTCCTCACGATCGTGATCCTGCGTTCGCGCGCCGACGACGAAGTCGCCAAACTCAAAGCCGACGGACCTGACGCGGCCGCCGTGATTCCCCCGCCGCTTCACCGAGTGCGCGAAGCGTACCGCGCCTTGCTCGTCGCCCTCGAACACCTCGGCCTCGGACGTCGCGCGGACGAGACGCCTGAAGAACTCGCTTCGCGCGTGACCTCCGCGTATCCCGGCGTGGCCAACGACCTCGCCGTTCTCACCTCGCTGTACGAACCCGTGCGGTACGGCGGCGTCCTCACCGAGCAGGACGCCGACACGGCCGAGCGGGCGGCGCGCAGCATCACCGCTCGCCTCGAGGAGCAACGCGACCTCGAACAGCGCCTCAAGGAGCAGCATGACCAACATGAATAATTCCACGAACGACTTCGCCAGCCGTATTCTCGGCAACGTCGCCCGCGTCCTCGTGGGCAAGGAGGACGTCACGCGCCTCGCCCTCGCGGGCATTCTCGGCGGCGGGCACCTCTTGTTGGAAGACGCGCCCGGGACGGGCAAGACGATGCTGGCGCGCGCCCTCGCCGTGAGCCTCGGGCTCGGGTTCAAGCGCGTGCAGTTCACGCCCGACCTGCTGCCGTCGGACATCACGGGCGTCAGCGTGTACCGCGCGGCGACCGCCACCTTCGAGTTCGTGCCCGGCCCGATCTTCACGGGCGTCCTCCTGGCCGACGAGATCAACCGCGCGACTCCCAAGACGCAGTCCGCCCTGCTCGAAGCCATGGGCGAAGGGCAAGTCACGGAAAGCGGCGTCACGCACCGCCTGCGGCAACCGTTCGTGGTGATCGCCACGCAAAACCCCATCGAGCACGAAGGCACCTTCCGGCTGCCCGAAGCTCAACTCGACCGTTTCCTCGTCAAGCTTTCCGTCGGTTATCCCAGCGAAGTCGAGGAAGCCGAGATGCTCGGCCGCTTGCAAGAGCGCCATCCCATCGAGAGCCTCGGACCCGTGAGCGACGCGGCGGAACTCGAGGCGGGGCGCGCGGCGGTGCGCCACGTGCACGTCGCGCCGGAAGTGCGCGCCTACATCGCCGGGCTCGTCGCCAAGACGCGCGAGCACCCCGACCTCGCCCTCGGCGCGGGACCGCGCGCCAGCCTCGCCTTGCAAAGCGTCGCGCAAGCCCTTTCGATGCTCGCGGGGCGCGGCTTCGTCATCCCCGACGACGTGAAGCGCGCCGCGTCGAGCGTCCTCGGTCACCGACTCGTGCTGCGCACCGAAGCGAGGCTGCGCGGCCTCACGTCCGCCGAGGTCGTGGACAACGTCCTCGGGCAAGTGCCCGTTCCCGTCGAGGCGACGACCGCTTGATCACGTACCTGCTGTGGCTGGGCGTCCTAGCGCTGATCGTGACGGCGACGCTTCTGCTTTACCGCCGCCCTCCGAAGGTGGACGTCACGCGGACGTTGCCGAGCAGCATCTTCGCCAATCAAAGCATGGAGCTCGCCGTGCGCGTGCGGGTGCGCGCCTCGCTTCCGACGCGCGTTCACTTGGAGGACGCGCCGCCGCGAACGATCGTTCCCGACGCCACGGTCGACTTCGGCGGCTTGCTGCTCGGCGACAGCGAGCACGAGCTTCGCGTGAAACTCACCGCGAATCGGCGAGGCGTCTTCGAATGGCAAGACGTCAAGCTCGCGTGGGCGGATCCGTTCGGCTTGAAGTGGCGCTCGGTGACGCTTCCCGTGCGCTCGGTCGTCGAAGTCTATCCGCGCACGCACGGCCTCGTCCTTCCGAACCTCCTGCGGCCCCTGCTCAGCGAAGGTAACTTGACGCGTACCATCGGCCTCGAAGATCCCATGAGCTTGCGCGGCGCACGCCCTTACGTGCCGGGCGACGCCCCTTCGCGCATTTCGTGGAAGCTTTCCGCCCGCTCGGGCGAACTCATGCTTCGCGAACTCGAACGCACGGCGAGCAGCAGCTTGCAAGTCCACCTGGACTTGCACGGCAACGACACGTACGTCGAGAGCGCCGTGCGTCTCGCGGCGAGCCTCGTCGGCGAAGCGCTCGACCTCGGCTTGCCCGTCAGCGTCAGCGACGCTTCGGGCGCCACCGAGACGGGTCACACACCCGAAGCGCTTCGCCTCGCCCTGCGAAAGCTCGCCCAAGCGAAAGCCGAGACGGGCCCGCAACGCGTTCCGCCGCCGAAGCTCGGCAGCAACGTCGTCATCATCACGGGCGCCGCTTCCGACGACCTCGTGCGCGAAGCCCTCGGCGCGAGGTCGGGCGCGAGCCGCGTCGTCATCGTCGCCTTGCCCGAAGGGTTCTACTTGGAGCCCGGCGAGAAAGGCCGTCCGATCCGCTCGGCGCCGCCTGACGAGATTCGAGCGTTGGAGCGGCGAGCCGGCGTGCTGGCGGAAAGTGGCGTGCTGGTGTTCGTTTTGCGTGGAAATCAAAGCGTGCTGAAGTTGGGCGGATAGGCGACGCGACGAGCCGAGACGCACCTCGCGGGGTGCGTCTCGACTCCAACGTTCGTTACGCCTGCCCCTCGTCTTCCACGAGGTGCAAGCGCACCTCCACGTTTCCGCGCAAGGCCCTGCTGTACGGGCACAACTTGTGCGCCTCCTCCATCACGTGCTGCGCCTGCTCTCGAGGCAACCCGGGCAGTTTGACGTGCAACTCCACGTCAAGCATGTACCCGAGGTCGTCGCGCGCGAGGCCCACGTCCGCCGTGACCTCGGTCGTTCCGAACTGCTGGACTTTGTCGCGCCGTGCGACGGCCCCCACGGCGCTTTGGAAGCACGCGGCGTAACCTGCCGCGAACAATTGCTCGGGGTTCGTCCCGACGCCGCCACCGCCACCGAGTTCTTGCGGAACGCTGAGTTTTGCGGCGAAGTGATGGTCGGGCGTGTCGATGTGTCCCGCGCGGCCGCCGTGCGCGGTGGCGCGGGTGCGGAAGATGATCTTGTGCGTCGTCTGGCTCATGCGTTGGAGCGTAAGGTGCGGGCGCGGCCCCGGTCGGTCAGCATGCGCACCGTTTGAAGACTTGCGCAGGGCCGGCTCATGCACGCGCCGTTCAGTCCCAACGTGCGTGCATGTCCTCTTCGGCGCGGCGCCAGCGAGGCGAGGCGCGATCGATGGTCTCGAGGGCGCTCAGATCCTCGGCGTGAAGTTCGTCGAACTCGCCGGGCCTGAGGTCGCCGAGCCACAAGCCTCCGAAGCGAACGCGAACAAGGCGCGTGACGTCGGCGCCAAGCGCTTCGACCATGCGGCGCACTTGTCGGTTGCGGCCTTCGCGGAGGGTGATATACAAGCCGCCCGCGGCGCGCTCCACCACGGCGGGCGAGGTGCGACCATCGTCGAGATCGACGCCTCGCTCGAGTCGTTCGAGGTCGCGGTCGGCGAGATCGACGTCCGTCCACGCGCGGTACTGCTTTTCGTGTTCGTAGCGCGGATGGGTGAGGCGCAAGGTGAGGTCGCCGTTCGTGGTGAGGAGCAGCAGTCCCTCCGAGTCGCGGTCGAGACGTCCGACGGGGTGCAGGCCGGGCACGCGCGGCATCTTGTCGAGGACGCCCGCGCGGCCCAGTTCGTCTTTCGCGGTCGTGACGACGCCCTTGGGTTTGTACAAGGCGAAGGTGGTGTGCTGTCCCGTGGGCGTGTCGAGAAGGTGGCCGTCGACGCGCACGTCGTCGGCGTCCGTGACGCTCGCCCCGAGGGTCGCGACGATTCCGTTGACGGTGACGCGCCCTTCGCGAATGAGGTCTTCGGCGGCGCGCCGACTCGCCACGCCGAGGCGCGCGAGTCGCTTTTGCAATCGTTCGCTCATAAGCGGGTGCGCTCCTTGGGCAGCACGACGGCGAGCACGGCGAGTACGGCGAGCAGGCCGGCTACGACGAGCGGCGCGAGCAAAGGCAAATCGCCGAACAGAGGCGCGCCGCTCAACACGGCGGGCACGAGGGTCGCGGCGACGAGGAGGTTGCCCGCGACGAGTCCCGTGACGAATCCGACCGAGGGGCGGCTCGAGGAAACGGCGAGTTGAAGACCCCAAGCGACGAGCACGGCGCCCGCCAGCCTCGGAAGCCACGCGGGCGAGAACGTGATTCCGGCGACGCCCGTCGCGGGAAGGAAATACAAGGCGCCGCCCACCACGAGGTAGAAGACGGCGCTGAGAAAGAACACGAAGCGAAGCACGCGGTCAGTGTAAAGCCTCGGAACGCGCTACTCTCAGGTCGTGCCGATCTTCGTCGTCGACAAGCCGCTTCGCCTCACCTCTCACGACGTCGTGAGCCGCGCTCGCCGTTCGCTGTCCACGAAGCGCGTCGGACACACGGGAACTCTCGATCCGCTGGCGACGGGCGTGCTCGTCTTGTGCGTGAACGACTCGACGAAGCTCGTGCAGTTCATGGAGCACGACTCCAAGGACTACCTCGCGTGGATCAGTCTCGGCGCGAGCACGCCGACCTTGGACGCAGAGGGACCGATCGAGGAGCGGGTGAGCGTGGACGTACCGAGCGAGATGCGCGTACGTGAAGTGCTCGGTCGGTTCCTGGGACGGCAGCAGCAAGTTCCGCCTCAGTACAGCGCCCTTCAAGTCGGGGGGCGACGTGCGTACGACGTCGCCCGTCAAGGCGGCACGCTCGATTTGCCCGCTCGTCACGTCGAGATTCACGACCTCGCCCTGCTCGGCGTGTTCGAGAACTTGGACGCCAGCCCGAGGAATCTCGACGGCCGAACGTTCGCGTTGCCAGAAGCGCTCGGGGCCTTCCCCACCCTGCTCGTGCGCGCGAGCGTCGGAAGCGGCACGTACATTCGCTCGCTCGCCCGCGACATTGGAGCCGCCTTGGGCGTGCCCGCCCACCTCGCCGGCTTGGTGCGAACGCGCGCTGGGAAGTTCCACCTTCGGCAAGCGAGCGGACTCGACGATTTGGCGAGCGCCGCGCCGCACGGCGACCTCGACGCGGTGAACTTGCCGCGCATCGAGGCGGACGCGCGGCTTGCCAAGGCCTTGCGGGACGGCAAGAAGCCCGAGTCGCTTCTGACGGGTCGGTACATCGTGACGTGCGACGGAGCGCTCGTCGCCGTGGTGGACGGGGATGGAGAGCGGTTGCGGGTCGTGCGGGCGTGGGCCTGAGGAGCCCTCACTCCAGAATCAGCTTCGTCGTGTGCTTTTCTTCCTTGGCGGCGATGGTGGAGTTCGTCTTGCTGACTTCGGGCATGGCGGCGAGAACGTCGACCAGGAAGCGCTGATACGTTTCGAGGTCGCCGACGACGACTTTCAGCAGGAAATCGTATTCACCGAGGCAGAAGTAGCACTCGAGCACTTCTGGGCGGGCGCGCATCTTTTCGGCGAAGGTCGTGAAGCCTTGCTTCGTCTGCTTGTCGAGGGTGACGTGCACGAACACGGTGAGGTCACGGCCGACCCTGGGCTTGTCGAGCAGCGCGACGTACCGTGAGATGACGCCTTCGTCTTCGAGACGTTTGACGCGCCGAAGGCAAGGAGCGGGCGTGAGGCCGATCTCGTCGGCGAGTTCCGTGTTGGGGATGCGGCCGCGTTCCTGCAGGATGTCGAGAATGCGACGGTCGATCGCGTCGAGGCTGACTTCGGCCATGATGTCTCTAAGGATATGCTATCTTCGGCAACTCTGTTGCGCGAAGGAGGCGTGGAGAGGGCAATGGCGCAATCCTACCTAACGAGCGTTTTGCTACCCTGGTCTCACTTATGAAAATTGGCTTGCCGAAAGAGATCAAGGTCAAGGAGAACCGCGTCGCCCTCACGCCCGGTGGGGTCGCCACGCTCGTCCGCCGAGGACACACGGTCCTCGTGGAGCGCGGCGCGGGAATCGGGTCGGGCTTTCAAGACGGCGAGTACGAAGCGGCGGGCGCTTCCATGGGCACGGCCGCCGAGGCGTGGGCGGCCGAGATGGTCGTGAAGGTCAAGGAGCCCATCGAGGCGGAGTACGGCTTTCTGCGCGAAGACTTGCTGCTCTTCACGTACCTGCACCTCGCCGCCGACCGCCCCCTCACCGAGCGGCTGCTGGAAAGCGGCACGACGAGCGTCGCCTACGAAACGGTGCAAGTCGAGGACGGTTCGCTGCCCCTGCTCACCCCGATGAGCGAAGTGGCAGGCCGCCTCGCCGTGCAGGCGGGCGCGTACTACCTGCAAAAACCCAACGGCGGGCGAGGCGTCCTGCTCGGCGGCGTGCCGGGCGTTCAACCCGGCCACGTTCTCGTGATCGGCGGCGGCGTCGTCGGCACGAACGCCGCGAAGATGGCGATGGGCCTCGGCGCGAAGGTGACGGTCCTCGACGTGAACCAAAAGCGCCTCGCGTACCTCGACGACGTGTTCTTCGGGCGTCTCACCACCATGATGAGCTCCGAGGCGAACATCCGCGCCTTGCTGCCCGAGACGGACTTGCTGATCGGCGGCGTGCTCATTCCGGGCGCGAAGGCCCCGCACCTCGTGACGCGCGACATGCTGAGCCTCATGCAAGAAGGCAGCGTCATTGTGGACGTCGCCGTGGACCAAGGCGGATGCGTCGAGACGATCAAGCCGACCACGCACGACGATCCGGTGTACACCATCGACGGCGTCATCCACTACGGCGTGGCGAACATGCCGGGCGCCGTGCCGCGCACGTCCACCTTCGCGCTCACGAACGCGACCTTTCCGTACGTGGCGATGCTCGCCGACCAGGGCCTCGACGCGCTCGCCCGCTCCGCAGCGCTGCGCAAGGGACTGAACACGCGCGGCGGCAAGCTCACGTTCGCGGGCGTCGGCGAAGCGTTCGGCTTGGAAAGCGTCGAGCCGGAAGCTGCGCTGGCCTAAGGCGCTTCGGCGCAGTTCGCCCCCTCCCGCGTCAAGCGGGAGGGGGCGTCGCCTTGATCGACCCACCTGCGGCGCGTTCTCGGCGCCCCTGCTACTATTTCGACTCGGTACAAATGAGCGTCGATACGCTTTTGTATACTGCCCTGTAACCTGGAGGGTTCCTCTTGAACGGACAAATTATTATCACGGAGGCGGCCCTCGCCTCTCTCATCGGCTTGACGGCCCACGAAGTCCCAGGCGTCGTCGGCATGGCCCCCGCGAACTTCCGAGACGGCATTCTCAAGGTTCTCGGCCGCGCGCAATCGCGCGAAGGCGTCGTCATCGCGAAGGAAGACGGGCGCTTCACCGCCGACCTCTACATCGTCGTGGCGTACGGCGTGAACATCCCCACCGTCGCCCGAAACATCACCGATCGCGTGGAGCACGCCGTGAAGACCATGGCGGGCATCGACCTCAAGGCCACGCGCGTGCACGCCGTCGGAGTCAGCCATGGCTAATCTCAGCGCTTCTCAAATCGCCGGAGCTTTGCGGTACGCCACCGATTGGCTTGGCGTGTTCCGCGAGCAAGTCAACGCTCTCAACGTCTACCCCGTCCCGGACGGTGACACGGGCACGAACATGCACCTCACGATGCAAAGCGTGCGCCGCGAACTCGACACCTGCGACGAGAACGACATGCGAAGCGTCGCCCGCGCCATCTCCTACGGCGCCCTCCTCGGCGCGCGCGGCAATTCGGGCGTGATTCTCAGCCAGCTTCTCAAAGGCTTCTCCGAAGCCATTCGCGACTTGCGCGACGTGTCCGCGCAGCAGCTCACGCACGCCCTCGAAGCCGCGCAGAAAAGCGGGTACGGCGCGGTCATGAAGCCTGTCGAAGGCACGATCCTCACGGTCGCCCGCGAAACCGCGAAGGGCGCGCGCGGCGGTACCGTCACGGAAGTCCTGCAAAACGCTCTGCACGCGGGTCGCGAGGCCCTGGCGCGCACTCCCGAGCAGCTCCCGGCGCTCAAGCAGGCGGGCGTCGTCGACTCGGGCGGGCAAGGCTACCTGTACGTCATCGAAGGCATGCTCGGCCACCTCGAGGGCCGAGAGTTGCCCGAGGCTCCGAAAGTCGAGTCGTACGCGGGCGAGCAGTTCGAAACCGAAGAGTTCGGTTACTGCACCGAGTTCCTCATGGCCGACGCCACCATGCCCATCGAGCAGATTCGCGAACTCGTCGCGCCGTTCGGCGACTCGCTGCTCGTCGTCGGCGCGGAAGGATACGTCAAGGGCCACATCCACACGAACGAACCCGACGACCTACTCGCCACGGTCGGACGCCACGGCCGCATGATGCGCACGAAAGTCGAGGACATGAGCGAGCAGCACACCGAGATTCTCGCGATGGCGGGCGCCGCGAGCCGCGCCGAGGAGGAGGTTCCCCAGTCGGGCCTCGTCGCCGTCGCGAGCGGCTACGGACTCGTGAAGCTCTTCCGCTCGCTCGGCGCCCGTATCGTCTCGGGCGGGCAAACGCAAAATCCCAGCGTGCAGGACATCGTCGACGCCGTACGGTCCGTCAGCGCCGACAAGGTCATCGTCTTGCCGAACAACAAGAACATCCTGCTCGCCGCGGGCAAGGCCGTCGAGCTTCTCGGTGACAAGGCCGTCGTCGTGCCGACGCGCACCCTGGGGCAAGGCATCGGCGCCGCCTTGGCGTTCACGGCGGAAGCGACCGCCGAGGATCTCGTGTCCGCCATGGAGGAAGCGGCGAAGCGCGTCACGACCCTGGAGGTGACGCGCGCCAGCCGAACCACCAGCATCGGCGGCCTGGACATCAACGAAGGAGACGTCATCGGCTTGCGCGACGACGAGCTCGTGCACGCGGGCGGCTCGTCGGAGGACGCCGTTGTGGCGATGCTGCAAGCGGCGTTTGAAGGTCAGGAGATCGTGACGATCTTCAGCGGACCGCAAGTGACGGCGGAACGAGTCGACGCCCTGAAAGCTCGGATCGGCGAGGAGTTGCCGGAAGTCGAAGTCGAATCGCATCCGGGCGGCCCTGATTTGTACGATTACCTCGTGACGTTGGAGTGAGGTGGCGTGGGTGGTCGGAGCCGAAGCACAGCTCGTGAGCTCGCCAGGGCCCGCCCCCACTCCCAACCCCCCGACCCTTGCAGGGATCGGGGGGCTCAAGTTGCACCGGACCGGTCGGAGAACGCGTGCCCATGGGAACGCCACGAGGAGCTTGCCTTCTCGCTGCTCGCCCGATCCACCCGTCCAATCGGCGTTCCTCGTCATCGACACTCCCGGGCCGGCCGCGACACGACGAGACCCAGTTCCTGGCAGGGCAGGCCGAGTCCAGAGTTCGGCTCCTTCCCGGCCTTCTGCCATGACCAGATGCACGGCCTGATTCAATCAAGGAGCTTCATGATCGACCCCAACATCTTCTCCACCGCCCATCCCGACGCCCGGCCTGCCCAGCGCATCACTTGGGACTCGCGCCTCGTCGACGAGGCCACCGCGTTCGCCGCCCTCGCCGGAGAACGCATGCACGGCAACGCGTTCATCTCCCAGGCCCTCGACCGAGGCGCCCCGTTCATCCTCTCGAACTTGGACGTGGAGCGAGGCGTGAAAGTAGACGACGCGACGACGGCCCTACGGCAATGGGCGAGGGCGACCCGCGACCGACTCGGAGTTCCCGTGGTCGGCGTCACGGGCAGTGTCGGGAAAACGACCGCCAAGACGTTCGCGGCGGCGGGACTGGGCGGTGTGACGACGCCCGGCAACCTCAACACCCTCAACGCGATCGCGTGCTTCTTACTCGAGCACGGGGAAAGCCGCGAGCCGCTCGTGATGGAGATGGGCATCGACCGCGTCGGGGAGATGCGCGAACTCGTCGACCTCGTGGCGCCGAGCGTGGGTGTGGTGACGGTGATCGGCGAATCTCACCTCGAGGCGTTCGGTTCTCGCGCGGTGATCGCGCGAGAAAAGGGCGTGATCCTCGAAGCGCCAGGCAAGCTCGTCGGCGAGGCGGCGGCGGCGGAGTGGTATCCGGGCGTGCCATCTTATGGCTTCGGGCAGGCGGCGTCATTTCGCGGCGAGGCGTTGCAGGTGTCGCCGAGCGGCGCGACGTTCTCGTTTCGCGGCGTGGACGTTCAAGTTCCCAACGGTCGCCGACCGGAGGCGGAGGCGGCGCTGCTGGGCATGATCCTCGCGGAGATGCACCAGTTGGACTTGTCGGCGGCGGCAACGCGAATCGGGCGCGCGAACGTGCCCGGCGGACGCAACCGCGTGCTTCCAGGGGCGTTCACGATCATCGACGACGCCTACAACGCGGCGCCGACGTCGATGCGCGCCGCGCTCGACGCGCTTGCGGTGCGTGAAGGCCGCCGAATCGCGGTGCTGGGGGACGCGCTGGAACTCGGGCCGACCGCGCCGAAGTTGCACCGGGAAGTCGGCGAGTACGCGCGGTCGAAAGCGCACCTGACGTTCGGCGTGGGCGAATTCGGGGCGCTGCTGGCCGAGCGCTCTTTCGATTCGCGTGAGGCGTTGATCGAGGCGTTGCTGGCAGAGGTGCGCGCGGGAGACGTGGTGCTCGTGAAGGCGTCGCGAGGCGTCGGTCTGGACGTCGTGGTGGAAGCGTTGAAGGAGCGTCAGCGTGCGCTGGCGTGACGTGCTGGCGATCGTCTCGGTACTGCTCGCCCTCGCGGGGTGCGCGCCGAGCGCGACGAACGCCGGGACCGGGACGTCGAGTCGCGGGCCGGTGCGCGCCGCGTTCTCGAATCTCGGGGTGATCTGGACGCAGGGCGGCGGCGCCTTCATCGCGCTCGCACCCGACTTTCGTCCGCAAGGCGTGGTGCCGAGCGGGGTGAATGACGTGGCGTGGGTGGCGGGTGACGCTTGGATCGCCTCTCCCCTGTCGGGCGTGGTGAGGAAGGTGACGGGCCGACCCGACTCGGTGCGGGCAGGTCGCGTGGTGCTGCTCAGCGCGACGCGCGTGTACCGCGAGGACGGCAGCGCCGTGACGTACTCGGGCGAGCCCACGGGCGGCCTCATCGGCACGCCGAGCGCGGTCGTGACGGGAGGAGATGGCTTCGACTACGCCTTGCAAGGTGGGCGCGTGCTGCGCGTGGGTTCGGCGGCGGTCGTGGTGGACGCCTCGGCGCGCGGGCCTTTCTTGGCGGCGACTTCGGCGGGAGCGGTCTCGACGCTGTTTCCGACGGTGTTCGGAGCGAGCGGTTCGTACCGAATCGCGAACGGGCGTTTGGAGCGCCTCGACGCGGCGGGCGTCGTGCGCGCCGGTGTGCCGCACGAGCCGGGCGTGGCGGGCCTCGTCGCGGAGTTCGTGGTGACGATCGGGGAGAGTGGACGGCTGCGGGTTTTCCGCTACGATCTATCGGAGGTCGATCGGTGAACGATTCTTTCGGTAGCTTGCTCTTCGGTAGGTCGTGGTCTTGATCGCGACCGCGCTTCTCTCTTGGTTTCTCGTCGGTCTGTTCGTCCGTGTGTCGAAGGCGCGCGGTTGGGGGCAGCCCATTCGTTCGGACGGGCCGCAATCGCACTTGTCGAAGGCGGGAACACCGACGGCGGGCGGCATCGCCTTCGTCGTGGCCCTCTCGGTCGTGTTCGCTTGGATCTTCGTGCGTTACGACGTGTCAGACCGTGACCTCACGGTGATGCTGACCGCGCTCGGGATGGGCTTCATCGGTCTCGTGGACGACTTGCTCAAGATCCGCTCGCGCATGGTGGGCGGCGGCAAGAAAGAGTTGCTCGCCCGCGAAAAGTTCCCGTTGCAGTTCCTCGTCGGAGGCGCGTTCGCGTACTTCGCTTGGCGCCTCGGCGCGCAAGTGCCAGGCAGTCCGGGAGCGTGGTTCGACATCGGCTTGTGGACGCTCGTGATGGTGGGCTCCGTGAACGCCTTCAACTTCACCGACGGGCTCGACGGTTTGCTGGCGGGCGTCACGATCATCGTGCTACTGCCGTTGCTCGGCGTGACACCCTTGGCTAGCCTCATGATCGGCGCTCTCCTCGGTTTCATGTGGTTCAATCACCACCCCGCGCGGGTGTTCATGGGTGACATGGGGTCGCACGCCATCGGCGGGCTCGTGGCGGGCGCTTACGTGATGAACGACTGGACGTGGTACCTGCCCATCGCGGCGCTCATTCCGGTCGTGGCGGTTCTGAGCGTCGTGCTGCAAGTCGTGTACTTTCGTCGCACGGGCGGCAAGCGGCTGTTCAAGATGTCGCCGATCCACCATCACTTCGAGTTGTCGGGCTGGCCCGAGTCGAAGGTGACGGTCCGCTTTTGGCTGGTGACCGCCGTGGCATGCGGTCTCGTATGGACCTTGGCGCGCTGAAGCACGCGGTTCCCATCCATCGGCGCTCGCCGCGCCTTTAGACTGTCTTCGGCATGGCGGACATACTGATTTACGGCCTGGGGCGCAGCGGGCGTGGCGCGGCGCGATTCGCGCGCCGCCAAGGATGGTCGGCGTCGTGGCTGGACGCGAAGCCGACCGCGGAGGATCTCGCCCTCATGGACGAGTTCGGTTTTCGGCGTGGAAGCGTGGAGGCGCGGTACGACTTCGTGGTCGCCGCGCCGGGCGTACCGATCGATCACCCGGACTTGAGGCGGTTGCGGGAAAACGACGTGGAGGTGATCGGCGAGGCGGAAGTCGCTTTTCGGTTTCGATCCGCGCCGATCGTCGGAATCACGGGCACGGCTGGCAAGGGCGGCACGTCGAGCCTCGTGTCGCAACTCTTGACCCACGTCGGCGTGAAGGCTCCGCTCGGCGGAAACTTCGATCCACCGCTGCTGGACGTGATAGACGACGCCGAGGTGGCCGTCGCGGAACTGTCGAGCTTTCAACTCGAGCGCGTGGCGTCCTTTCGGCCCATCGTCGCCGTCGTGACGAACCTCGGCGTGGACCACTTGGACCGCCACGGCAGCGTCGAGGCGTACCACGCGGCGAAGCGCAACATCACGCGGACGCAAGGACCGACGGACGTCTTGGTGCTGCCCGAGGGGCTGCACGTTCCGACGAACGCGGCGGTCGCGCGCTTCTCCAACGACCGGATCGCGCTTTCGGACGGTCGCGAGGTGCTGAAGGGCGGCGAGCTTCCCGAAGAACATCATCCCGCGAACGCGGCGGCGGCGGTCCTCGCGGTGGAAGCGGCCCTGAAGCGCCTCGGCCGCGCCGTGGACGTCGCGGCCTTGCGAGACGGCCTGCTCGCGGCTCGGCCGGTCGCGGGGCGATTCGAGACGGTCGCGCGCCGAGGCGGCGTGCGCTTCGTCGAGGACTCGATCGCGACGCGCGGCCTCGCGGTGCGCGCGGCGTTGCAGCGCTCGGCCGCTCCCGTCGCGTGGATCGTGGGCGGGCGAGACAAGGGCGCGGACCTCGCGGAACTCGTAGACGTCGCTCGTGAGAAAGTGAGCGTCACGGTAGGGTTCGGCGAGGACGGCGAGAAGTTCGCGTCGTACTTCCACGAGCACGCGAGCGTTCCGATGAAGCTCGTGACGGCGCGCGACGGCGAGGCGGCGATGCGGGAGGCCGTGCAAGTCGCGTTCGAGGCGTTGGGCGGCGCGGGTACGGTGCTGCTCGCCCCGATCGGGACGAGCTTCGACTTGTACAAGGACTACAAGGCGCGCGGCGAAGCGTTCAAGCGCGCGGCGCGGCAAGTCGCTTTGGAGGTGGGCGCGTGAGCTTGCAACTCGTGCTCGCCCAGGTGCTCCTGCTGGTTCTCGGCGTGATCGGGGTGGGCACGGCGCGGCCCGACCTCATCGTCGATCACGGATCGAAGGCGGTCCTCGCGCTGGGTTTGACGTTTTTGCTGTCGAGGTTCAAGCCGAAGTTCTTCACGTCGGTCGCCCTGCTCGGATTTCTCGTGTGCATCGCGCTGCTGATCCTCGTGTTGTTCGTCGGGGAGGGCGGCGAGTGGGGCGGCGGGAAGCGTTGGCTGGACTTCGGCGGGCCGTTGCGCTTCCAGCCGTCGGAGTTCATCAAGCTCGCGCTCGTGCTGCAGCTCGCGTCGTTCTTCGCGCGGCGCGGCGTCGCGAAGAAGCTCATCAGCGCGACGGCGATGATCATGCTGTCCACCGTCCTCGTGCTCGTAGAGCCCGACGTCGGCTCCACCGTGCTGATCTTCTCGCTGGGCCTCGTGCTGATGTTCGCCGCCGGCGTGAAGTTCACGTCCATCGGCGGATTCGTGGCGGCCCTGGGGTTGCTGGCGTTGCCGTTCGCGTCGAACTACCTGGAGCGCCATCCGTATATCACCGAGCGGTTCTTCGGACACGTGGCCGAACTGAAGGACACGAACACGAAGGAGGCCACGCAAATCGATCTCGCGCACCGCGACATGACGCAAGGCGGCTTGTACGGTCGTGGGCCTGACGGTCCGAAGTACAGCCTTCCGGCAGGACACACGGACATGGTGATCGCGTCCGTGGCGTTCAGCACGGGTCTGCTGGGCGTCGTGACGGTGATCTTCGCGTACTGGTTGATCGTACAAAGCGGTCTCAGCGTGGCCGAGCTCGCGGGGCGAATACGGCCGATGACGCCCGAGATTCACGCGGCGAGCATCATGGCGGTCGGCGCGATGTTCATGATCGTGGCGCAGGCGTTCGTGAATCTCGCCGTGGCCGTCGGGCTTTTTCCGGTGACGGGCGTGCCGTTGTCGCTCGTGAGCTACGGCTTTTCGAGTTTGTTGTCCAAGAGCGTCGCGCTCGCCGTGATGCACTCGTCGATTCGCGAGATTCACGCGCACCTCGGCCTCACGAAGAGCGGAAAGAAGGAGCGGAAGTTCGAGCCCGTTCCCGCTCCGGCGGACTGAGGATGAGACGGAAATTGTCATGACGTGAAGCGCGTGCACGCGCTACACTCCGCAATGTGAAGCGTTTCAGGCTCGTTCCTTCGACACGGCGTTCCTCGATTCGAGGGGCGCCGTGAGTCATGTCGTCCTCGCCACGGGAGGCACCGGAGGGCACATCTTTCCGGCGGTCGCGCTCGCGCGTGAGTTGCGAGCGCGAGGCTTAGAGGTGACCCTGCTCGGTCAGCGGGGCGGCATGGAGGAGCGCATCGCGGGCGAGGCGAACTTGCCGTTCGTCGGGGTGAGCGCCGGGAAGCTCGCGCGTTCCAAACCGGATCCACGAGAAGTGCTGCGCGCCATCAAAGGCTTTCGGGAAGCGCGCTCGTTTCTGCGCAAAGCGCGTCCCGGGTGCGTCGTGGGCTTCGGCGGCTTCGCGAGCTTGCCGGGCGTGCTCGGCGCGCAGGCGCTCGGCATTCCCACGGTGCTGCACGAGCAAAACGCCCGCCTGGGCCTGACGCAACGCCTCGCGCTGCGGCGAGCCAAGTTCGTCGCGACCGCGTACCCCGACGTCAAGGGGCTCTCGGAAGGGCGCGGCGTTCTCGTCGGAATGCCCGTGCGCGAAGATCGCGTGCAGCGCGCCCAGGCGTTGCGCAAGCTCGGCTTGCAAGACGGTCCCTTGACGATCTACGTGACGGGCGGTTCGCAAGGCAGTCTCGCCCTCAACGACCAAGTCCCCGGCGTGCTCGAAGGGCTGTTCGGCGTGGAAGGATTGTGGGCGCGCGGCTCGGTGCAAGTGCTTCACTCCACGGGAACGCGCTGGATCGGCCGCGTGTCGGCGGCGACGAAGCACCTGACGTGGTACAAGACGTCGGGCTTCGTGGACGCGGTCGCGGCATGGGCGGCGGCCGACCTCGCGATTTGCCGTTCCGGCACCGGCACCCTCGCCGAGGCGGCCTTTCACGGCGTGCCCCTCGTGATGGTGCCTCTGCCTTCGAGCGCGGAGAATCACCAGCTGTTCAACGCGCGCAGCGTGGAAGCGGCGGGCGCGGGACGTGTCGTGGAGGAAGCGCACCTCGGGCGCGACCTCGGCTCGGTCGTGCTGCAGTGCCTCGCGGCCGACGTGCGCGCGGGAATGCACGCCGCCGCGCTCGCTCGGTCTTCGTCGGGCGCGCCGCAGAAGCTCGCCGACCTCGTCGTTCAGGCCATCGGCTCCTCGTCTCCTCTTCGTTCTTCCCAAGGCCTCGCATGACAACGAATCACGTCAGACCACACTCTTCCAAACAACACTTTCACTTGATGGGGATCGGCGGCATCGGCATGAGCGCGTTCGCGCGCCTGCTCAAGGCGTACGGGCACGACGTGTCGGGGTGTGACGCGCAAGTGTCGGATCTCACGCGAGCCCTGGAGCGCGAAGGCATCCGCATCTTCGAGGGGCACGATCCCGCACACATGGCGGGCGTGGACGTCTTGATCGCCACGGAAGCGATCTCGAAAGAGCACCCGGAGATCGTCGCGGCCAAAACGGCGGGCGTGACAGTGCGGCCTCGTATGGACGTCCTCGGGGAACTGCTCGCCGCGGGACCGTCGGTGGGCGTCGTGGGCACGCACGGCAAGACGACGACCACGAGCATGATCGGCATGGCGCTCGCCGGAGCGGGCCTCGATCCGTCCGTGTGGGTCGGAGGCATCATTCGCGAGTGGGATTCGAACGCCCGCGTCGGCACGGGCCCGTTCGTGGCGGAAGTCGACGAGTCCGACCCGAAGTTCGCCGACATCGTCGTGGAGACGGCCGTGGTGACGAACGCGGAGGACGACCACATCGGCACGCCCGAGCGCCGCCAAGCGACGTACTGGTCATCCGTGGAAGAGCAGCACGCCGCCTTCGCCCGCTTCGCTCGAGCGGCGAAGCGAGTGCTGTACTGCGCGGACTGGCCGGGCCTCGACGCGCTTCTGACGGGCTGCGAGCACTTGCAAAGCTACGGAACGCGGACGGGTTCGGACTACCAAGCCGTGAACGTCGAGCGCACGCCGAGCGGAACGCGCTACACCGCGATGCGGCGAGGCGAGGTCCTCGGAGACGTGACGGTGCCGATGCCCGGCGAGCACAACCTCCTCAACAGCCTCGCGGCGATCGCGGTGGCGGACTTGTACGGCGCGGACTTCGAGCGGGTCGCGGCGGCGCTCGGCGCGTTTCGCGGACCGGGGCGACGTTGGGAAGTCGTCGGTGAAGTCGGCGGGGCGCTCGTCGTGGACGACTACGCCCACAATCCCTCGAAGGTGGAAGCCGCCCTCGACGGAGCGCGGCAGACCGGGCGGCGCGTCCGCGTGGTGTTTCAGCCGCACCGTTACCTGCGCACGCAGCAGGTGTGGCCGCGCCTCGCGCACAGCCTCATGAAGGCGGACGAGGTGTTGCTGCTCGACATCGCCGCGTCGAACGAAGCGCCGATTCCGGGCGTGCACACGACCTTGATTGAACGCAAGATGCGCGAGGACGGGCACGACCTCGTGAAGTACATGCCCGATCGCAGCGAAGTCGTCGCCTACTTGCGTGAGACGGCCCGCTCGAACGACCTCATCGTGACGATGGGCGCGGGCGACGTGTGGAAGCTGTCGCGTGAAATCGTCGGGGAGGCGCGGTGACCCTCAGCGCGCCTCCTTTGAAAGTGGAGCGCCTCGCGCTCTCACGCTTCACGACCCTCGGCGTGGGCGGCGAGGCGGAGGTGTGGACGGTACACGACCACGCGCAACTCGCGGCGGCGATGCAAGCACCTTACCGCGTCCTCGGCGGCGGCTCGAACCTCGTGATCTCGGACGACGGGGTGCCCGAGCGGGTGATTCGCCTCGCCGGAGAATTTGCCGTGCGCGACCTGGAGCGTGACGCTTCGCTGTCGAGCGAGCGCGAATACGTAACGGGCTGGATCGGCGGAGGCGCCCCCCTTCCGGGCCTTGTTCGCGAGCTCGCGCGGCGCGGCCTCTCGGGCTTGGAAGGCACGGTCGGCATTCCCGCCCAGGTGGGGGGCGCCGTGTGGATGAACGCGGGAACGCGGTACGGCGAAATGTTCGACGCGCTGTACAGCCTCGAGATCGCGACGCCGGGCGGCGTTCGTGTGGTCACGCCGAACGACTTGGAGCACGGCTACCGAAAGAGCGGCATCGGACGCGACGAGATCGTGACGCGCGTGAGGCTGCGGCTCGGGTCGAGCACGCCCGAGGAAGTGACGGCGCGCATGACGTTCGCGGACGAGGCGCGCAAAGGGCAGCCGAAGATGAAGACCCCGGGCTGCGCCTTCAAGAACCCTGGCGGGGTGAGCGCGGGCAAGCTCATCGACGAGGCGGGTCTCAAAGGCTACAGAATCGGCAACGCTATGATTTCGCTCGAGCACGCCAACTTCATCGTGAACCTCGGCGGAGCGAGGGCGGCGGACGTCCTCGCGATCTTGGAGCACGTGCGGTCGATCGTGGGCGTGCCTTTGGAATTGGAGTACGAGCTTTGGCCTTGACGACCGACGAGGGCGCCCGGGCACCCGAGGCGGCGCCCGAGCCGGTCGAACGCGAGAAGCGAAGTCGGCGTTCGCTGTGGCTGTCGTTGCTGACGCTCGTGCTGCTGGTCGGCTTGGGCGTGGGCGCGTGGTACGCCTTTCCGGTGCGGTCGGTTCGCGTGACGGGCAACCACTTCCTCAGTGCCGGTCGCGTCGCCGCGCTCGCCGGCGTGAGCAAGACCTTCGGGTGGTTGTATTACGGAGCTTGGCGTGCCAGAGCGCTCGAAGAGCATCCTTGGGTGCTGAGGGCGAACATCCGCAAAGTCTGGCCCGGCACCGTGCAAGTGAGCGTCACAGAGCGCACGCCCGGCGCGACGATTCAGCACGACGGGCGATCGGTTGTCGTCGACCTCGACGGAACCGAGTTGCCGGGCGCCAAGCCGGTCGCGCCGTTCGTTCGCGGCTGGGGACCGGACCGCTCGCGCGAAGCGATCGACGCGGCGCGGCTTCTCGGACGCTTCGACGTACGAAGCGTCATCTACACTCCAAGCGGCTTCACGGTGGAGACGTCGCGCGGAACGCTGTGGAGCGGATCGCTGCTTTCCTTGCAGAAGTACGGGAGCGGTGTCACAATGTACGCGGGAAAGCGCGTCAGCATCTACCCTTGGGGGGTGAGCGTCGGGGAATGAAGGATAACTTGATCATCGTGGGGCTCGACATCGGCACCACCAAGATCACCACGGTCATTGGAGAAATCGGCGCTGACGGCGCTGTGGACATCATCGGTGAAGGCACCGCGCCCGCCGAAGGCATCAAGCGCGGCGCCGTCGTGAATTTGGAGCGCACCACGCACGCCATCAAGACGTCCGTGGCGGCCGCCGAGCGGGTGGCGGGCGTCAAGGCCTCTGAAGTGTTCGTCGGCGTGAGCGGAACTCATGTCAAAGCCATCACGAGTCACGGCCTCGCCGCGATTCGTCGTCAACAAGAAATTTCGCGGCCCGACGTGGATCGCGCGATCGAGAACGCGCGCGCCGTGCCGCTCGACCCGAACTACGAAGTGCTGCACGCGCTGCCGCAAGAGTATGTCATCGACGGCCAGGAAGGCATCAAGAACCCCGTGGGCATGCACGGCGTGCGACTCGAAGTCGACGTGCACATCGTGTCGGCCTCCTCGGGGCCGCTCGCGAACTTGCGACGCTGCGTCACGGAAGCGGGACTCACGTCGCGCGGCTTCGTGTTGCAGGCGCTCGCGTCGGGCCTCTCGACGCTCGACGCGACCGAACAGGACTCGACGGTCGTCCTCATCGACATCGGTGGGGCCACGACCGACGTCGGCGTGTTCAAGCGCGGCAACCTCGCGCACTCCGCGTCCATTCCGATCGGGGCGGATCACGTCACGCAGGACATCGCGCAGATCCTCAAGATTCCCTTCGAGGAAGCCGAGCGTGTCAAGCGCAAGTACGGCGCCGCCTTGCCGGAACTCGCCGAGCCGGACCTCACCTTGGAGATCATGTCGGGCAGCGGCACGATGCAGGCCGTGAGCGCCTTCGATTTGTCGCGCCTCATCAAGCCTCGCCTCGCCGAGATCTTCAACCTCGTGCGTGACGAGATCGACGGGGCGCTCGGTCCCGTGGAGCTCATCGCGAGCAGCGTCGTCTTGACGGGAGGCGGCAGCCTTCTCAAGGGCACGCCGGAGCTTTCTCGCGACCGCTTTCGTCTGCCCGTTCGATTAGCTCGACCGCGCGGCATCGGCGGTTTGACCGACATCGTGTCGAGCCCGACGCACGCGACGGCCGTCGGGCTCGCGCTTTTCGGTGTCGGAGCGGGCAGCGCCGTCATCACGCGCCGCCCTGACATGCCGCGCGTGGAGGTCGTGCCGGAAGTCGTGGCGCCGCCCGTGGACATTCCCGTCGCCACCGTCGCCGTGGCGGACTCGCCCGCGCCTCGCGAAGCGCGTGAACCGCGCAAGAATCCGTCGGAAGGCGGAAAGTCGTGGCTGGAACGCATTCGCGAGATGTTCCGCGACTGGCTGTAAAGTCTCGCGGGTCGGGCCTTCGACGAGGCGCCTCGAGGCGCCTCGTTTTCGTGTCTGCGCGCTCGTTGTCCTCCTTGTCGAGTCTTTCGTGCCACGATCAGCGTTCTTGCGTTACACTTGATGAAGTTTCCGAGCGGCAACTCAGCGGCGCGAGTTCGAAGTCGAACGTGCGTCGCGACCAAAAGGAGTGAGGACATGCAAGCGGCGAGAATTCGTGTGATCGGACTGGGCGGGGCGGGGAACAACGCCGTCAACCGCATGATCGAGTCGGGGTTGGAAGGTGTGGAGTTCATCGCGGGCAACACGGACGCGCAAGTGCTCGCCAAGAGCCACGCGGAAGTGCGCATTCAGCTCGGGGATCGCCTCACCCGCGGCCTTGGCGCGGGTGCCGATCCCGAGGTGGGCGAGAAAGCGGCGCTCGAAGACCGCGAGCGCATCAAGGAATACCTCGATACCACCGACATGCTCTTCATCACGGCGGGCATGGGCGGCGGGACGGGCACGGGCAGCGCCCCCATCGTCGCTGAGATCGCCCGTGAAATGGGCATCCTCACGATCGCGATCGTGACGCGACCCTTCAAGTTGGAAGGTCCCAAGCGCATGCGCGTCGCCGAGGAAGGCATCGCGAAGCTCACGGAGCGGGTCGACGGCATGATCATCGTGAACAACGAGAAGATCCTCACGGCCGTCGACAAGAAGGCGAGCGTGCGCGACGCCTTCTTGATCGCCGACCGGGTGCTGTATTACGGCGTGAAGGGCATCAGCGACGTCATCAACGTGGACGGCATGGTCAACTTGGACTTCGCGGACGTGCGCAACTTGCTGGCGAATGCAGGTCCGGTGCTGATGGGCATCGGGGCGGGACGCGGCGAGAAGCTCGCCGAGGAAGCGGCGGCGAGCGCCATCAACTCGCCGTTGCTGGAGCGCGGCATCGAAGGCGCGCGCCGTATCCTCGTCAACGTCACAGGAGGACCGGACCTTTCGATTCACGACGCGACGGAGATCGTCGAGAAGATTCGCGAAGCGACGGGCTACGAAGACCCCGACCTTCTGTACGGGATCGCGTCGGACGAAAACGCTGGCGACGAGGTGCGCGTCACTGTTATCGCGACGGGCTTCGGGGACGGCGGCAAGCCGATCGCGGGCCTCGCGACGAGCATGCCGGCGCGTCCGAGCGCCGTCGATACTTTCGTGCGTCCGGTGCGAAGCGGCGCCAAGTTCGATCCGAACGACTACGAGATTCCCGCGTTCCTGCGAAACGGCGGACGCGACTGAAGTCAAGAATCGAGGGTCGAGAGTCGCAAGCTCTCGACCCTCGATTCTTGACCTTCGACTGGAGGGTCCTTTGACCTCGAACGAGACACCCGACAAGACGATTTACGAAGGACACATCGTCAAGCTGGAACTGCTCGAAGGCAAGTGGGAAGCGGTGCGGCACGCGCCCGCCGTCGTCATCCTCGCGTTGCGCGACGGCAAGATGTTGTGTGTGCGGCAGCAGCGGCGCGTCGTTGGCGCGGACACGCTGGAAGTCCCGGCGGGCCTCATCGACGAGGGCGAGACGCCCGAAGCAGCAGCGCGCCGTGAGTTGAGCGAGGAGACGAACTTCGACGGGGACATGACCTTGCTGACGCGCTTTTACTCCAGCCCCGGCTTTTGCGACGAGGAACTGTTCGTGTTCCGCGCCGAGAACCTCGTCGACAAGCCGGGCACGCCCGACGCGGACGAGGACATCACCGTGGAGTGGCACGATCCGTCGCACGTCCTCGAAGCCTTGCGCACGGGCCGCGAGAAGGGATCGGCGTCCACGATCACGGCGACGCTCTTCGCCTTGCGTGAACTCGGGCGGTAAGCGCGTGAAGACGTACCAAAGTCCTCACCAACGGCCCGATACGGACACGGTCGTCGCGATCGGATCATTCGACGGCGTCCACCTCGGCCATCAAGCGCTGATTCGCGTGCTGCGCGAGCACGCGCGGGCGGCGCGCGTGCCGAGCGTCGTGTACACCTTCGATCCTCCGACGCGCGTGTTGACGCAAGGCGCCGAGTATCTGTCCACGCTGCCCGAGAAGTTGGCATTGCTGCAGCGCTTCAAGGTGGACGAGGTGATCGCTGTGAGCTTCACGCGAGAGTTCGCGGGACGCACGAAAGAGGAATTCCTGCGAGACATCGCGACGCTTCGGCCACGCACGATCGTCGTCGGCGAAGACTTCGGCTTCGGCAAGGGACGTGCGGGCAAGCTCGATGATCTGCGAGAAGTCACGCCGAACGTCGTGGCGTTGCCGATGTTTCAGTTGACGGGACGCGACATCAAGAGCACCCGCATTCGCGAGTTGCTCGGCCAAGGCGACGTGGAAGGCGCGGCGGAACTCCTGGGGCGCTCGTACGACGCGGTGGGCGTCGTGGTGGGCGGCGATCAGCTTGGTCGTACCATCGCCTTTCCGACGGCGAACGTCAAGGTGCCGAGCGGCAAGCTTCTGCCGCCCGGCGTGTTCGCGGTGACGGTGTACGTGGACGGCGAGCGACACACCGGCATGGCCAACGTCGGCAAGCGCCCGACGGTGAGCGGCACCGAGACGCGTTTGGAAGTGCATTTGTTCGACTTCGACGCGGACTTGTACGGGCAGGAGGTGCAGGTGAAATTCAAGCGTTTCCTGCGCGGCGAGCAAAAGTTTTCCGGCTTGGACGCCCTCAAAGCGCAACTCGCCAAGGACAAGGAACAGGCGCGCGAATTGCTGGGCGTTTGAGCCGAAGCGCGTTCGGAAAACCGGGGCGCACGCGCCCCGGTTTCTCGGCGTTCTCAGAAGTTCGGTTCGATCACACCGTAGTTGCCGTCCTTGCGACGGTAGACGATGGCGCACTGTTCGGTCGCGGCGTTCAGGAAGAAGTAGAAGTCGTGGTGCAGGGCTTCCATCTGGATGACGGCGTCCTCGGGCGACATGGGACGCATGTCGACCTTCTTCGAGCGCACGATCTCCGGCATGGTGATGTCGATGTCGTCCGTGTCGTCGGTCGTTACGACGACGTCGTCCGTGACGGGCGCGCCGACCATGCCGTTTTGCTCCTCCACTTCGCCTGTTTGACGGCGTTGCAGATAACGCGTCTTGACTTTGCGCAGTTGCCGCTCTAGAACGTCGCCGACCATGTCGATCGCGGCGTACATGTCCGCGTGGTGCTCTTCAGCGCGAATGATACCGTTGGGCACGTTGATCTGGACTTCGACGCGGTTGCGGCGCATGTTGTCGCGCACGTCACGAACGGTGAGAACGACCTTGGCGTCGGTGATGTGGTCGTGGAAGCGCTCGAGCCGGTCCATTTTCTCGTTCACGTAGTCCTTGAGGGCGTCCGTGACGTCGACGTTGCGGCCAATGAGCTTGTAAATCTGCATGGAGCCACCTCCACCGGGGACCGTCTCAGGTTGCGGGCCTCTCGGTGTCTCATTGTATAGCAGACCAGATCCTCACATGACGAGTTCATGATTCCCTGGTTCTTTCGAGAACATGCCCTCAGGGACGGAACTTAGCGTGAAGATATGAATGAGACGCTGGGTCAACAAGCGGTCGCGGCGAACGCGAGCATGAAGAAGCTCCTCGACCTCCTCGTGGCCAAAGGCGTGCTGTCGAAGGAGGAGGCGTTCTCGGTGCTCGCCGAGGGCGCGGACTCGGCGCAAGACCGACTCGACGAGATCCAGACCGAAGCGGGCGTTCAAGGCTGACGACGTGACGCTCGATTCGTGCGACACTGAACGTCATGCGGGCGTGGGCGTTCGGAGTCGCGCTGACATGGACGGCGTTCGCGTGGACGAGCGCGCAGACAACGTCTTCCACGCTTTGCTCGGCGTGCGACGAGGCGATCGTGGAAATGCGCGGCAAGGCCGTCACGCCGAGCGATCCACGCGCGTTGTTCGTGCGCGTGCAGACGTGCATCGCCGAGAGCGGATGCGTGTCGAAAGACGAGCTGGAGGACCCCGCGTGGTTCGAGCGCGTCGTGAGCGGCTTCGTACGCGGCTACGTGCGAGGCCTGGGCGAGTGGCCCCGCTTGGAGCGTGATTGCACGCTCCTCGCCTTTCTGGACGGCGCGCTCTGTCTCGACGCGATGGTGCGCTATCACATTGAGACGGAGCTCGTGAGCGTGTTGCGTGCCGAAGGATGCGGCACGCAACACGATTGGGACGCGGTCGGGCAGGTGATCTTGCAGTGCTTGGCGCGAGAGGACGCCTGGACGGCGCGCTTCGGCGAAGTCATCTTGGCGGCGTACCGCTTCAACGCGCGCTACGCGTGCCAGCACCCGGCGTGACCTTCACTCCCACTCGATGGTGGCGGGCGGTTTGGACGTGACGTCGTACACGACGCGGCTCACCTCGTGCACGTGGTTGACGATGCGCGACGACACCGCGTCGAGGAAGTCGTGCGGTAACCGAGCCCACTCGGCGGTCATGCCGTCCACGCTCGTCACGGCGCGCAAAGCCACGAGGTTCTTGTACGTGCGCTCGTCGCCCATCACCCCGACCGACTGGATGGGCGTGAGGACCGCCAAGGCTTGCCACGTGGCGTCGTAGAGGCCGAATTCGCGCAAGCCCGAGATGAAGATGTCGTCGACGCGCTGCAGGATGTCGACCTTCTCGCGCGTCACGTCCCCGAGGATTCGAATGGCGAGCCCCGGCCCCGGAAAGGGATGACGGGTGCGAATCGCCTCGGGCAGACCCAGCAGGGCGGCGATTTCGCGCACCTCGTCCTTGAAGAGCGTTCGGAAGGGCTCGACGAGCTTGAATTGCAGATCGTCGGGCAAGCCGCCCACGTTGTGGTGGCTCTTGATGTTCGCCGCGCCTTCGCCGCCCGCCGACTCGATGACGTCGGGGTAGAGGGTGCCTTGCGCGAGGAAGTCGAACGGACCGTACGTCGCGGCTTCACGCTCGAAGGCGCGGATGAACTCGCGCCCGATGATCTTGCGCTTCGCCTCGGGGTCGCCGACGCCCGCGAGGGCCGACAGGAACTGCTCGGACGCGTCGACGGTCACGAGGTTCACGCCGAGGGGCCGCAAGGCGTGCTCGACTTGCTCACGCTCGCCGAGGCGCAAGAGGCCGTGATCGATGAACACGGCGGTGAGCTGGTCGCCGACGGCGCGGGCGAGAAGCAAGGAGAGCGTGCTGGAGTCCACCCCGCCCGAGATGCCGAGCAGGACCTTGCCGCTTCCGACGGTCGCGCGAACGTCTTCGACGAGCTCGTCCACGATGTGCTGCGGCGTCCAGTCGCGCTTCGCGCCGCACACGTCGATGAAGTTCGACAGCAGGGCGGTGCCTTTCGGGGTGTGGACGACCTCGGGGTGGAATTGAACGCCGTAGCGCCGAGTCTCCTTGTTCTCGATGGCGGTGACGGGCGTGTCGTCGGTGCTCGCCACGACCTCGTAGCCTCTCGGAAGGTCCGTGACGGAGTCGGAGTGGCTCATCCACGCGACGAATTCGCCGGTGACGCCCGCGAAGAGGTCACCGCCGAACGATGTCAACTCGGCCTTGCCGTACTCGCGCTTCCCGGCCCGCTCGACCTTTCCGCCCGCCGCTTGCGCGAGAAACTGCATGCCGTAACACACCCCCAGAATCGGCACGCTCAAGTCGAGGACGCCGTCGGCGGGTTTCGGCGCGTTCGTGTCGTACACGGAGCTTGGCCCGCCCGACAAGACGAGGCCGACGGGCGCTTCGCGCAGAATTCGCTCGAGCGGCGCCGTGCCGGGCAGGATGACGCTGTACACGCCGAGTTCACGGAACCGGCGCGCGATCAGGCGGGTGTATTGACTGCCGAAGTCGAGAATGACGAGACTCACCGGGCCATTTTGGCACGGTGACGAAGGTGACGTTCGAGGTGGTGCGTCAGCGCTTGAGCTCCACGAGCGCTCGCGTGTCGCGCGGAAGACGCAACTCCAACTCGCCCGCCGCGTATCCGGGCGCCGTCACCCGCACTCGGTACGCGCCCGATTTGTTCGGAAACCGGATGGCGCCGGGAATCACGCCGAGACGCTGGCCGACTTCGAGGCCGCTTCCGTCGGGCGCGCGCATCACCTTCACGACCGCGCTCTTCGCGTCGCCGTCGACCGTGAAGAGCACCGTGCAGCACGCGGTGCTCGTGGAGCGCAAACTCAGGAACAAAGCAAGGACGACGAGCGCGAGCCCGCCGATCACGGCGGGCAAAAACCACGCTGGCGGTCGCCCTTGCGCGGCCGGAGGCGGCGCTCCCTCCTTCACGACGCGCCACGAGTGGTCCTCTTCCCAGCCGATTCGGATGGCACGCGAGCGCGGCGAATCGACGGGGGGCGGGGCGGCGGGCGGCGCATCGACCTTCGTAGGCGCGGCCGAAGCGCTGCCCTTGACATCGTTCCAGCCGTACGGAATGCGCGGGCGCTCGGGCGTGTCGCGGCTCGGCGGTTTGGAGGGCGTCACGACGACGACGTTCGACGCGGGCTCGACCGATTCGGCCATGGAAGGCACGTCGTCCTCGAAGCGATCCTCGATTCGCGCCGTCTCGGTCGGAGCGGGCTCGGTCGGGACGGTCACGGCGGGCTTGTCGGGAAAGTCGGACGGCGAGAGAACCACGGTCATGGCGAGCGCGGGCGAGCGTTGAAGGGCGAGAGCCTCCAACGCCGTGCCGCGCGTCACGGGATCGCTTGCGAGGAGGCGCGACAAACCGCTCGGCACTTCGCCGAGGTCCTCCAGAATCCGGCCGAGCGCGAAGAGGTCGGCCGCCGCGGACTTGCCACCCTCGGGCGCGTCGTACCCACCGTCGAGCGCGCCCCACGGCAAGGCGGCGCCCGACACGACGACGCCGCCCGACACTTCCCACACCTGCTCGCGCGTGAGGCCGCCGTGAACGAGGTTTCGTGCGTGCAACCACGCGAGGGCTTCCAGGACGCCGACGGCGACCGAAGCGGGATGGACGGCCGGACGACTGCCGGGCGGCAGCGTCGACACGGCGTACATGCCGTCGCTCCACAATCCCAGGTCCGAGTAGCCCAGCAACATGGGGTGCTGAAGGTTGGGCAGCAGCACGTCGCCGCGCACGAGGAACAGCACGGCTTCCAAGCCGGTGAGGCGGTCCACGCCCGACAACGTCGTCACGACGCCTTCACGCAGGGCGCGCGTGACGACGTACGGCCCGAGGGTCTTCACTCCCCGAGTATAAAGCGTTCGTGAGGCGGCCTTGGCCGGAATTTGGGCGCCGTTCTTTTGTGACGACTCTCCTTGCCCCCCCTTCACGGCTGCGCTAGGTTACTCTCACTATGCCCGACGCCGCCCTTCTCGCCGCGCTTCGCACGGTGAACGATCCTGAACTGCACCGCGACCTCGTGTCCCTCGGCATGATCGAGCGGGCCGAACGCGTAGGCGGTGTCGCCGACGTGAAAGTGAATTTGACGACGCCCGCGTGCCCTCTCAAGGCGACCATCGAGGCGGACGTGCGGCGCGCGGTGATGAACGTCGAAGGCGTCGAGGACGTACGCGTGGAGTTCGGCTCGCAAGTTCGCATGCCGTCCACGCCTCCCCTGCCGGGCGTGAAGCATGTCGTCGCGATCGGAAGCGGCAAGGGCGGCGTCGGAAAGTCCAGCGTCGCGGCGAACGTCGCGGCGGCCCTCGCGCGTGACGGCGCGGCCGTCGGTCTGCTCGACGCGGACGTGTACGGCCCGTCGGTCGCGCACATGATGGGCGCTTCGGCCGAGCGCGTCACGGCGACCGAGGAACGCAAGATGCGCCCGATCGAACGGCACGGCCTCAAGTTCTTGTCGATGGCCAACCTCATGCCCGCCGGTCAGGCGCTCGTATGGCGCGGCCCGATGCTGCATTCGGCCGTCAACCAGTTTCTCAAGGACGCCGCGTGGGGCAACCTCGACTACCTCATCGTCGATTTGCCGCCCGGCACGGGAGACGTGCAGCTCAGCCTCGCGCAGACCGTGACGATCTCGGGCGCCGTCATCGTGACGACGCCGCAAGAAGTCGCCCTCATCGACGCGTCGCGCGCCATCGACATGTTCAAGAAGGCGTCCGTGCCGATCCTCGGCGTCGTGGAGAACATGAGTTACTTCGTCGCGCCCGACACGGGACGCGTGTACGACATCTTCGGTCGCGGCGGCGCGGTGCGCCTCGGCGGTTATCCGATTCTCGGGGAGATTCCCCTCGACATGGAGGTGCGCCAAGACGCGGACGCGGGCACGCCCGCCGTGCTCTCGCATCCCGAGAGCCCCGCCAGCCTCGCCTTGACGAGCGTCGCTCGCAACCTCGCGGGTCGCCTTTCCGTGCAGGCCCTCGAAACGCTGCCGATGGTATGACGGTGACACTCGCCGCTTCCCTGCCGCCGCAACAAGACCGCACGAAAGCGCGGGTCCTGGGTTTGCTCAAGGGCGGCGACTGCACGACGGCGCAAAGCGTCGCCGAGAAGTTGTGCATCTCCGTCCCGGCGGCCCGCAAGCACTTGCAAGACCTCGTGGACTCGGATCTCGTGCGCGCGCACACGTCAAAGCCGGGCGGACGCGGGCGACCGCAGATCGTGTACTCGCTCACTGAGCGCGGCGAAGCGCAGTTTCCGAAGAACTACGCGTCGCTGTGCGTCGATATCCTCGCGCACGTGCAAAGCTTGTTCGGGCAAGGCGCGGTGCTGAGCGTCATGGACGCCCGCAAATCCACGCTCGCCGCCGAGTGGGCGCCACAACTCGTGGGCACGCTGGAGGAACGCGCTACGAAGCTCGCCGAGTTGCTCAGCGCGCACGGTTATGCCGCGCGCGTGGTGCACGAGGCGGACGCCTTGTACCTGGAGCAACGCAACTGCCCCAACCTCGACGTGGCGAGGTCGTATTCGGAGTTGTGCGCCGCGGAGCTCGACTTGTACCGCGACTTGCTCGGCGTGCCCGTACGCCGCGAGACGCGCATCGCGTGCGGCGCGCCGAGTTGCCGCTACCGCCTCGGATAGCAGGTCGATGGCGTGGCCCTCTACAGCCTCGTCGCGTGGCCCCCGGCGGAACTCGCCGCGTGGGTGCGCTCCGTGCAGCGCACCCACGGCCTCGCCGCGTTCGGCGCGCCGCACCTGAGCCTTCGCTCGCCCTTCGAGTACCACGGAGACGAGGCGCGGTTGCTGGAGCGCTGCGAACGCATCGCGGCGGGCACGCGGGCGTTCGAAGTGACGTGTGACGAGGTCGTGCGCTTTCCCGGCATGATCTTCCTCAATTTGCGGCGCACTCCCGAATTGCTCGCCGTGCACGAACGCACCCTCGCGTGCCTGCCCGCCGCGCCGACCGAACGCGACGGGGAGGGGTTTTTACCGCACGTCACGCTGGCGCTCGGCGTGTGCTCTTGGGCCGAGGAGGACACGTGGCGCGCCGTGAAGGACTTGCGTCCTCCCGTGGAACGCTGGACGGTGAGAAACGTCGCCCTCACGCGCGAGCGCTCGGGCGACGTCTTGGAGCTCGCGCGTTACCCGCTCGTGTCGTCGGAGTTGACCATGTGCTGAGCGACCTTCGTGAGGGCGGCGTAGAGCTCGGCGGCGTCCTCGCGCCGAATGTCGGGCGTCGCCTCCAACGCCGCCTTCATGCACGCGAGCCAAGCGCGGGCGCGCGTCGGCGTCACGGGAAACGGCAGGTGACGGGCGCGTAACCTCGGATGGCCGTACTTCTGGTGGTAAAGAGGCGGCCCTCCAAGAAAGCCCGTCATGAACGCGTACTGCTTGTTCAGCGTCTCGTTCCAGTCTCCCGGAAAGATGGAGGCGAGGTCGGGGTGAACGCGCACGCGGTCGTAAAAGTGCCGCAGCAAGGTCAAGAGGTTGTCCGGGCCGATGCGGTCGTAGAGGGTGCCTTCCTCGGTGAGCTGCATTGCCTCAAGGTAGCGTCTCCAAGTTCCCCGAATCGTTACTTGCGGCGTTCCAGGCCGTACAACTTCAATCCGAAGCTCATGGCAGGGCCGATGCCGAGGGCGAAGGCGAGCGTGCCGAGTCCGAGGTGCCCGCCGAGCGCCCAGCCCGACAACAGCACGATTGCCTCGATGGCAGTGCGAACACGACCGACGGGAACGCTGTACTTCGAGCTGAGCCCCAACACGGTGGAGTCGCGCGGTCCCGCCCCCATGCTGGCCGCGACGTACGTGCCCGTCGCGAGGCCCAAGAGGACGACGCCGAACGCGAACTGCGCCCACTGCAGCCACAGCAAGTTGGGGGTCGGTACGTGTCCAGCGAGCAAGTCGATGAAAAAGCCGATCAGCAGCATGTTCAGCACGCTTCCGACGCCCGGCTTCATGCCAAGCCAGAACCACGCCACCCCGACGAGGAGCACGCCGACGAGAACGCTCACCGTGCCGAAGGTCAGCCCGGTCTTGCGCGAAAGGCCCTGATGAAAGATGTCCCACGGCGCGAGGCCGACGGACGCGTCGATTTGCAGGCGAATGGCGAAGCCGTAGAGAAACAGGCCCGCGAGCAGGACGAACAGACGCGCGGGAAACGGCCAGGAGCGAACGGAGGCGAGCGGCGCGGCAGTCACGACGGCCAGCTTAGCGCTTCGCTTCTGAAAGAAGCGCGGGCGCACGGAGCAGGCGGGCTTGCAGAGCGTGCGCGACGGGCGCGAACGAGCGGCGGTGCTCCGCGCACGGCCCGAGGTCGAGCAGGGCGGCGCGGTGGGCGTTCACACCGTAGCCTTTGTGCGCGGCGAAGCCGTACCCGGGAAAGGCGTCGTCCAAGGTCGTCATGTACGCGTCACGCGCCGTCTTGGCGAGAAGGCTCGCGGCGGCGACCGAGAAGGAATCGCGGTCGGCTTTCGGCGGCGCGAGAAAGGGCAGCGTCGTGTCGAGCTTGAGGTAATCCGTCACGAGCGCTTGCGGCGCGGGCTCGAGGCGGGCGATCGCGCGCGAGGCCGCCGCCTTCGTGGCGTTCAGCACGCCCTTCGCATCGACTTCCGAGGCGGACGCGAACTCCACCGTCCACGCGACGGCGACGCTTCGGGCGATTTCGGCGAGTTGTTCGCGCCGCGCCGCGCTCAGCGTTTTCGAATCGCGAAACGGAAAGGACTCGGACAGCGCCGGGAGGATCAGCGCGCTCACGGCGACCGGTCCGGCCCATGCGCCGCGGCCCGCCTCGTCCACGCCCGCGACGAGCGTGAGGCCTTGATCCCAGAACGATCGCTCGAGGTCGAAGTGCGGCACGATTCGCAGGATAGCGCTACACTCCACGCCATGGCCGACCCCAGCGCCTACACCGACATCTTCCGCGCAAAGCTTCCCCCCAAGCTCGCCGACCTCGACGCGGTCGGCGGCGTCCTCACGAAGGCGGGCGTGCGAGGCGCACCGGGCGTGGACGACGCGCAAGCCCTTCTCGCGATTGCCATGCGAAAAGACGGCGCCGAAGGCAAGCTCATCGACCTGACGGCGATGGGCGGCCTGCTCGGGCTCGCGCTCGACGTCCAGCCGAGGCTCGTGGAGCGCTCCATGGCGGCCCTACTCGTGCTCGACGAGCAGTTCGACGTCGTGCACGCCGCGCTTCCCGGAGAGGACGTCGGCACGGCCCCGACCGTGGCGCTCGTCTTGTCGGGCGACCGCGGCAACGCGCACACCGAGGCGATGCTGGCTTGGGCACACAGCGCGACGGACCTCGGAGGCACGCTGTACCTCGCGGGCGACAAGAGCAAGGGATTCGAGCGGTACTTCAAGTGGGCGCGCGAAGCGTACGGAAGCGGCGAGGTGATCGCCCGCGACGGCGGGATGCGCGTCGGACGGCTCGTGAAAGAACGACCCGACCCTCCTGCCTTTCCCGCTGTGGCGACGTACGAAGCGCACGGCCTGCACGTGCACGTCCTGCCCGGGGTGTTCAGCGCGTCGGGCGTGGACGTCGCCTCCGAACTGCTGCTCGAACACCTCGGCGACGTGAGCGCGAAGCGCGTCCTCGACTTGGGATGCGGCGCGGGCGTGCTCGGCGGCGTGGCGGCGCGGCGCGGCGCGGGGGCCGTCACGCTGCTCGACGACGATCTGCTCGCCGTGGAGAGCGCGCGGCGCACCTTGAGCGCGAGCGAGTTCGCCGGGGACGTACGGCACAGCGACGTCGCAAGCGCCTTGCAAGACGGCGAGACCTTCGACCTCGTCGTGTCCAATCCGCCGTTTCACGTCGGGCGGCGCGTCGTGCTGAGCGTGGCGCGCGAGTTCGTGCGCGCCGCCGGGCGACACCTCACTCCGGGCGGTGAGATGCGGCTCGTCGCGAACGACTTCTTGCCCTACGAGGACGAGCTTTCCGCGTGGGGCCGCGTGTCGACCCTCGCGCGCGCGAAGGGCTTCAAGGTTCTGCGGGCGGTGAAGTCGTGACGGAAGCGAGCGTGATGACCCTGTGAAGATGCACTGTCACGCGGCAGCGACGCAAAAATGACAAACTTTGCTAGACTGACCCCTTGACGTACTCGGAACGAACGCCCACGATCGACCGTACCCTCAAGAGGAGACAACGGAGCGAGCATGACTGAAGCGAGAAACGCACGCACCCGCAAGAAGAACGAAGGCCAGCCGCTCGACGCGAGCCTCGGCGACACGGTCGACGACACACAAGCCACGAGCCCCCCGCCCGCCCCGAAGGCGAAGAAGACGAAGGCGGACGGCGCCGCGAAGAAGACGAAGGGCAAAGGCGACGACGACGCCACGCCCACCAAGAAAGCCAAAGGCAAAGGTGACGACGCCACGCCGAAGGTCGCGCCGACCGTGGCCGAGCGTCCCTACCTGCAGCACGTCGCTATCACCGACCTCGTGAAAGCCGGCAAGGCCGCGGGCGTCGTTTCCAGCGAGGACGTCGCAGCGGCCCTCGCCACCGCCCTGGAAGGCTCGGGGCTCGACCCGGAGTCCGCCGACGCCTTCGAGGAGCTGCAGCTTTATCTCACCGCGCAGTCGATCGAAGTGCAAGATCTCGACGCGGACGACGACCTCGACGAAGATCTCGAAGCGGACGACGAGGCGGAAGGCCCTGCCGAAGGCGAGGAGGACGAGGAGCGCTTCCTCGACGACATGCCGCGCGCGGTCAGCAACGACCCCGTCCGTCAATACCTGCACGAAATCGGCCGAGTGCCCCTGCTCACCCTCGAAGAGGAAATCAGCCTCGCGCGCCGCATCGAGGAAGGCGAGGAAGCCAGGAAGCAGCTCGACACCGAACCCGACCTCGAAGAGCGCGCCCGCCGCCGCTTGCAACGCCAACTCGAAGACGGCGCCGCCGCGCGCCAAGGATTGATCGAGGCGAACTTGCGTCTCGTGGTGTCCATCGCCAAGAAGTACACGGGGCGCGGCCTCGGCTTCCTCGACCTTATTCAGGAAGGCAACCAAGGCCTGATCCGCGCGGTCGAGAAGTTCGAATACCGCCGCCGCTACAAGTTCTCCACGTACGCCACGTGGTGGATTCGTCAGGCCATCAACCGCGCGATCGCCGACCAGGCGCGCACCATCCGCATCCCGGTGCACATGGTCGAGACGATCAACAAGTTGACGCGCACCGCACGTCAACTGCAGCAGGAATTGTCGCGCGAACCCACCTACGAGGAAATCGCCGAGGCGATGGGTCCAGGGTGGGACGCCGCGAAAGTCGAGGAAGTCCAGAAGGTCTCGCAAGAGCCCGTCAGCCTCGAAACGCCGATCGGCGACGAGAAGGACTCGTTCTACGGCGACTTCATTCCCGACGAGAACCTCGACTCGCCCGTCGAGAACGCCGCCAAGACCCTCCTGTCCGAGGAGTTGGAGAAAGCCCTCGGCAAGCTCACCGAGCGCGAGGCGATGGTCCTCAAGCTTCGTAAGGGCCTCGTGGACGGCCGCGAGCACACCCTCGAAGAAGTCGGCCAGTACTTCAACGTCACGCGCGAGCGCATTCGTCAAATCGAGAACAAGGCGCTTCGCAAGCTCAAGTACCACGAGAGCCGCACGCGCAAGTTGCGCGACTTCCTCGACTGAAGCGGGCGCCCGCGACCCTTCGACCTCCGCCCACGAGCGGAGGTCGTTGCTTACCGATGGATGCCTTCAGGAAGGCGGAGAGGCCGAGGGCACGCCGATCGAGGCTGATTTCGAAGTCGGCGTTCCAAGTTGGAAGGGTCGAGTTCCACGAGGGGCGCGGGTGCCGAGCAGCAGTCACCTTGCCTCCTGACGTTCGCGCAGCGGGCCGTCCGCCGATGTTACCGACACCTGCATGCGTTGGCCGAGGCTCGATCCTCGGGAGTTCGATCGGCTTCGGCGGCGAAAAGCGTCTCGAAGGCCACCTCGAAGACCGCGGGCCACTCCACCCCTTTCAGGCTCAGAAGCGTCCCGACCAGTTCCTTTCCCCATCCCCACGACTGAGCGTACGCGCGCTTCAACGCCCGAGGTTCCAAGGCAGACGTGCACTGGCGGAACCGCGCGTACGCCTCGGCAGACAGCTCGACTTCAGCATTTTTGCTGGGCGTGGGCCAGTGCCGTGTCGTGCCCTCCACGAGGCGGGCCAGCTGAAGGAGGTGGATGTGCACGATGCCGAGGGCGTCGAGGGCGCGGGCATGCTCGCCTCGACGCAAGACCTGCGCCCCCTGGACGTACCAGTTGATGAAGCTGTGCGCCAAACTCAGCACTTCGCTGGCCTCCCCATGCTTCGGGGGGTGGTCGTGCAGGTATCGAAGGTGCCCGTGGAGTTCCCCGGTCCGGTCGACGAGCAGCATGGCCTCGGGCGCGGGAAAGGGGCCGTTGCCGACCCAGGAGCGTACATCGCTCATCTCGCTTGCTCGCGCGAAGTGGAATTCACCTCGACGGTACCCCTCGAAGATCGCGAGGGTGAGGTGGGCCGGCAGATCGTCGAAGACCGCGAGGGTCGGCGTGACCGCCTCTATCCACCCGACACGATCGAGGTGCGCAAAAGCGTCGTCCCGGACGAAGAGCCAGAACTCGACGTCGCTGTACTGGTCACCTTCACCTTTCGTGAACGAGCCGTAGGTGAGGGCGGCCACGAGACGCTCGTCGGCCTGGGCGAGCGCACGGACTCGTTCGATCCACTCGTGCTGGACAAGGATCGTCATGCGGTCAGCGTACCCGACCTTCCGAGGTCGCTTCCAAGACGCCCTGACGCTTTGAGGCGCGCTCGCCGCCGTGGACTTGCAGAGCGGGCGAATCGTGGGTCCGTCGCGCTTTCACCACCGCGACTCGTATCCTCGGGAAACCGAGGAGGAGACTGCTGTGGCGAAACTTCCCGGTGAAGCGGGCGGCGGCGCCTTCAGGTGGTGGTGAGGTTGGCGAACTTCACGAGCAGTTTCTTCATGCCGACGGAGTCGAAGGCGACCGTGACTTCCTGCTTGTCGCCGAAGCCGGACACGGCGAGGACGCGGCCGTCGCCGAACTTCGGGTGCTTGACCTTCTCGCCGCCTTTGTATGCCATGCCCTCGGTCATGGGGCTGGTGTCCTTGCGGGCGCCTTGTTGAGGCACGTTCGGTACGGTGGGGCGCGAGTGGCGCCACGAGCTCTTTTTGTATTCGACTTTCTGGCCGTACTCGTCGATCGTCTCGAAGCCGCCGCCGAGTTCTTCGAGAAAGCGCGAGTCCTCGGTGGCGACGGTCTTGCCGTAGGTCATGCGGTTTTGAGCGGACGTGAGGTACAAGCGGTCCATGGCGCGCGTGATGCCGACGTAGAACAAGCGCCGCTCCTCCTCGATGCCGCCGGGCTCCATGAGGGCGTTCTTGCTGGGCAGGAGGCCTTCTTCGCACCCGACGATGAACACGGCGGGAAACTCGAGGCCCTTGGCATTGTGGAGGGTCATGAGGGTGATGGCTTCCTCGGGAACGTCCGAGTTTTCGCGCTTGCTGCGTCCGTCGTCGACGGAGGCGAGCAGAGCGGCGTCGTCGAGGAAATCGGCGATGGTGCCTTCGTTCTCGGCGCTCCACTCCTCGGCGGCGACGACGAGTTCTTCGAGGTTCTCCAGGCGGCCTCTTCCCTCTTCGCCTTCGGCGCGCAGCATGTCGATGTACCCCGTGACGTCCATGACGATGCGCAGAAAGCCTTCGGGCGGGTACGCTTCGACGGCGTCGGACAGTTCGCCCATGAGCTTGGCGAACTCCTCGGCCTTGCTCGCGCCGCGGTCCAAGATCTCGTCGGCTTGCGCGCAGGCGGCGAGGAGGCTCACGCTTTCCTTTTGCGCCCACTCGGCGAGCTTCGCGAGGGCTTGATCGCCGATGCCGCGTCTCGGGCGTCCGACGATGCGCCGCAGGGCGACGTCGTCGCTGGGATTGATGGAGAGGCGGGCGTACGCGAGGATGTCCTTGATTTCACGGCGGTCGTAGAAGCCGACGCCTCCGATGATCTTCGCGGGAATTTGCAGGCGGCGCAGGCTTTCTTCGAGGACGCGCGACTGGGCGTTCGTGCGGTATAAGATCGCGATATCGTCGAAGTCCATGCCTTCCGCGCGCAGGCGCGTGATGCGCTCGGCGACGAAGTCCGCCTCGCCTCGGTGGTCGTCCGAGCGGTGGTATTGCACGTCGTGCCCTTCGAGCTTGACGGGCCGCAAGGTCTTTTCGAGGCGCTCGGTGTTGTTTTCGATGAGTTTGTTCGCGAGTTGCAAGACTTTTGCGCTGGAACGGTAGTTGTGCTCGAGTCGGTAGACCTGGGCGTCGGGGTAGTCTTTCTGGAAGTCGAGGATGTTGCGGATGTTCGCACCGCGAAAGGCGTAGATCGATTGATCGGGATCGCCGACGACGAGCAGGTTCCGGTCGCGCGAAGCGAGCAGTCGGGCGAGCTCGTACTGAGCGCCGTTGGTGTCTTGATACTCGTCGATGTGGATGAACTTGGCGCGGTCTTGGATCTTGCTCAGAACGGCGGGCACCTCGTGGAAGAGGCGAACGGTCTCGACGATGAGGTCGTTGAAGTCGATGGCGTTTTGGGCGCGAAGGCGCGATTGGTAGCGGCGGTAGCCTTCGACGGCGGTGCTTTTGGGAAGGCCCGCGAGAAAGTCTTCGCCTTGGCGCTGCAGATCGTCGGGCGACCAGAGGTTGCTCTTGGCGCGGTCGATGGCGGCGCGCAGTTGCCGTGGGTTGGCGTCGGGACCCACGCCGGGAAGGTTGCCCAGGACCTCTTTCAGGAGGTCGAGTTGGTCGTCGTTGTCGTAGATGACGAAGCCGCGCCTGAGGCCGATGTACTCGCCGTAGGCGCGCAGGACGCGCACGCCCGCCGAGTGGAAGGTGCTCATCCAGAGGTCCTCGGCGCCGGGAACGAGGTGCGAGGCGCGCTCCCTCATCTCGGCGGCGGCCTTGTTGGTGAAGGTGACGGCGAGAATCTGGTTGGGGGCGACGTCGTGCGCGGCGATAAGGTGCGCGATGCGGTAGACGAGGGTGCGCGTCTTGCCGCTTCCCGCGCCGGCTACCACGAGCGCGGGCCCCTCGAAGTGAGAGGCCGCCTCGGCTTGCGCGGGGTTGAGTTGGGAGAGGAGGTCTCGGCTCACCGAAGGATTCTAGCGCTCCTTCACGGCAGGGGCGGACGCGTCACCTCGGCGGCCTTGAGCCAGCGGTCGACGCGTGGCTCGGCGCGGCTGGGCGGGACGAGCAGGAGGGGCAGGGTGGCGGCCGAGCGCAGGGCTGCGGCGAAGGACACGTTCGTGTCGACGACGAGCAAGTCGACGCGCTCTTTGTACGCGAGGGCGAGAAAGGCACGTTCGGGGTCGGCTTGTTCGGGCAGGACGACGAGTTCGGGCGTGCGCCTCGCGCCTTCGGCGAGGCTCGCGAGTCGAGAGAGCCCGTCGGCGGCGCTCGTCGACGCGACCAAGGTGACGCGGCAACCCAAGAGGCGCGCGAGGTCGAAGGCGTGCCGAGGCGCGAGGGGATCTCGAAGGCTGAGATCGATGGGCGTGAGGATAGAGCGGTACATATAGTCCTTTCAGAAGTGAGAATTGAGAGCAGAGGCGGATTTTTCCTTCAAGGTCTCGTTAAAATAGCTGCGAGGCACACGGTGTGTCGTTTCAGGTTCGACTTCGACCGCTCGTGAAGGGTTCGGTATTCCGTCAGCTTGCAGTCTCAAGCTCGCTCGTTACAGAAGTGTTACGTCCTTTTTCTTCGTCCTGCACGCGTCCGTAATGGCTTCGTAACGCCAGGAGTCCACCATGAACGACATGACCCCCCGCACCGCCGCCAAATCTTCCCGCGCCGCTCGCCGAGCGACGCCGCCCACTTCGTCGACGTTGCGAGTTCGCACGCTCGGCGCCCGGGAAGTCCTCGTGAACGGGGCTGTTGCCGAGTGGCACGCGGCGTCGGCGCGCGACTTGTTCTTCTACCTGCTGTCCTTTCCCGAAGGGCGCACGCGAGAAGAGATTTGGGAAGGCTTGTGGGAGTTGGGGCCGGACGCGGCGAGCGGCAACCGCTTTCGGGTGACGCTGCATCGTCTGCGCACGGCCCTGGGATGGCCCGAGGCGGTCGTGGAAGAGTACGGGCGGTACCGTCTCGCGCCGGAGGTCTTTCGGGCCTCGGACGTGCACGACGTGTACGCGGGCTTGCGCGACGCGGATCTCGCGGCGGGCGCCGAAAAGCTGGCGGCGTTGCAACGAGCGCTCGGAGCGTACAGCGGAGACTACTTGCCGGGCGAGAGCGCCGAGTGGGCGACGCAGGCGCGCGAAGAGCACCGCGCGGCGTACGTGCGCGCGTGCGTGGAGTTGTCGCTGCTACACTGCGAGCGCACCGAGTGCGGCGGCGCGGTGTCGGCGCTCGTGCGAGCGCTGCGCGCCGATCCGTTCATCGGGGAGAACTACCACCAAAAGCTCATGACCTGCCTCAGCGTCGTGGAAGGCAAGTACGCGGCGATCGAGCACTATCGCCGTTTCATCAAGTTTCTGCGCGACGATCTCGGCGACACGCCGATGAATGAGACGACGCAACTCGCCGAGCGCATCAAGACGGGCGAGCACATCTGCGTGGGCTCGCGTGGCAGCGACGCCACGCTGACGCTCAACTGCCCCCTCACGCCCGACGGGCATTGCCCGGGCGTACTCGGTGAGTTGCTTCAGTTGGAAGGATAAGCTAACCGATCGTGGCAAGCTCGCCGGATCGGCGAGCTTTTTTTCATGGCGGGTGCCCCGAGTCGCATTGTCTAGACGCGAACACGCTATAGTGAACCGAACGACCGTTTGGTGACGCTATGACTCTGGATGACATTCTGAACGCTCCGTCGCCCGCTTCCCAGTGGGTCCTGCAAGCCGATTGCGAGGAAACCGGCCTCTCTCCCGACGACGTGAAACGCGTCATGCGCTCGCGCATCACCGAGATGCGCGCGTCGATCGAACGCGGCCTCAAGACGGACGCGAAGAGCATCACGGGCATGGTGGGCTGGAACGCCAAGGGCTTGTGGGACGCGCCCGACGCTTTGGGCGCGCCGCTTCTCAAGCGCGTGCAGGCGTACGCGATGGCCGTCAACGAGGAGAACGCCCGCATGGGGCGGATCGTCGCCGCGCCCACGGCGGGCAGCGCGGGCACCATTCCGGGCGCCCTCCTCGGCGTAGCGGATCACCTCGGTCTCGACGACGACCGCCTCGTGATGCCCCTGATTCTCTCGGCGGGCATCGGAAAAGCAATTTCGCGCCAAATGTACATCTCGGGCGCGGCGGGTGGTTGTCAAGCCGAAATCGGGTCGAGCGCCGCCATGGCCGCCGCCGCCGTCACGGAACTGCTCGGCGGTAGCTCGCGCGCTTGCGTGCACGCCGCGAGCCTCGCGCTGATGAACACCATCGGCCTCGTGTGCGACCCGGTCGGCGGATACGTGGAGGTGCCGTGCGTGTCACGAAACGCCTTCTACGCCGTGCACGCCGTGAGCGCCGCGCAACTCGCCCTCGCGAGCCTGGAGTCGTTCATTCCGCCCGACGAGGTCGTGACGGCCATGGCGGAAGTCGGACGCATGATGCCGCTGGAGCTCAAGGAGACGGCCGAGGGCGGCCTGGCCCAGACGCCGACCGGACGGCGCGTCATGGCCGACTTGGAGCGCGGCGGTTGAGTGACGACGACTTCGATCAAAACGAACGTGAAGGCGTCTTGAGAGATGAAGGTCGGCGCTTGTCGCCTTCACGAGACGCTTGTACGCTGGTTCGGTGACGGTCGCACGCCCTCCCGAGCAACGAAAACGAATCCGGCGGCACATCGCGGCGGCCAGTGCGATCGTCGTGATCCTCGTGGCGTTCAGCCCGAGCGTCGCGTGGCTCGCGACTCAGCGCCTGGACGCCGTGAGCGCCTCGGGCCAGCTCGACGCGCCGCAACTGCCGCCCCCGAGCGCCCTCACGCTCGACGTGACGCGCGACTACGTGAAGTTCGCCGCACGGTACGAGCGCGTCCTGAACGACTCGAAAGTTTCTTCGAGGCGGCGCGTACGCTTGCTCGAAGCGCACTTCGACGTGTACCGCCACGCGCACGACTTGTTCGGAGCCGCCCAAGCGAGCGCGACGATGCGGCTGCTGGAAGTCGAGACGCGCAACCAGACGCCCGCGCTGGGACGCCGCTCGGCCTTCTCCAGCCCCGAGGCGGCCCTCGCGGACGCGTCGCGCTGGCTGGCCTTCGCGCACTTCACCTTGCACGAGGCGCCGCGCAGTGACTCGGAACGGCTCGCGCGCGCCATGACCGCGCACAGCCCCGTTCCGATGGCGCCCGACGTCGTCTTCGAGAACGCCCGCTGGATTCAGCGCGCGGCGAACGCCACGCGCTTTCCCGCCGCCGTCCTCGCGGCGATCGTCGACACCGAGCAGGGCGGCGACACCGTCGCGTACGGCTTGTCGGGCACCTTGCGCAAGGCGGCCGACACGATCGCGCTGCGCACCTCGCAAATCTACGGATCGAGCGGCGTGAGCGGCGAGGTGAGCCAAACGGTGGGCTTGACGCAGATGTCGTGGCAAGACGCCCTCGGACAAGAAGCGCGCTTGAGCGCGCTCGGAGTGACGCTGGGAGTGCCGTTTCCGCAAAACGAGGCGGACGCCCGCTCGCTGTTGATGAGGCCGTACGCAAACTTGGTGCTGAGCGCGTCGCGACTCATCGGGTACATGAATTACGTGGCGGGCATCGGGCCGAACTCGGCCGTGCCGCACGAGGACGCCTGGCTGTACTTTCTCGCGCCCGGCTGGCACAACAACCCCGCGCTCGCCTCCAGCGGGCAGACGTGGCCGTACGCTTGGAACGCGTTTTTCAAAGCCTGCTTGTACCAACGGCTGCTGGACACGCGGCGTATGACGGCCCTTGGCCTTCTTTAGGATTTCTTAAAGGAGTCGCGCACTTTATCGCGCCGCCGCGAGGCAGTCGCTACAGTCTGAGTCACTCGTGAACGGGAAATCGTCCTCACCGCATTCCTCGCTGCACAACACGCCGCGCTCCACCCTCGAATTCCTGCCCGACCCGCTTTGGCTGCTCGACGCGAACGGACGCGTCACGTACGCCAACCCGGCCGCGGGCACCTTCGCGGGCACTACGCCCGACGACCTTCTCGGCCAAGGCGTGCGGGACGCCTTGCCGTTCGCGCGCGACACCGACTTGCTCCGCGCGGTCGAGCGCGCCTCGAGCGGCGAGGTCGTCGACGGTGAGGTGACACTCGCCGTCGGTAGGGACGTCGCCTACCGCGCCTTTCCGCACGAAGGCGGCGCGGGCCTGCACGTGCGAGACGTGACGCGAGAGCGGCGTGACACCGAGACGTCGCGGACGGACGAGGCGCTGTTCCGCACGCTCTTCGAGGCTTCGCCGCGCGTCGTCTTGATGCTCGCGCCCGACGCACGCGTGCTGCGCGCCAACGAGCGATGGCAAGCGTACACGGGCGAGCGGCTCGAGCTCGGCGGGGACTGGACGGCCGTCGTGCACGACGAGGACCGCGAAGCGCTGCGAGCGCGCGTGCGAACGCACGTGGCGGAAGGCTCGCCGCTTGTCGCCGAGGTGCGGGTCAAGGGCCGCGACGGCGAGGCCCGCTGGCATCTGTTGCACATGAACCCCGTGCGGCACGAGGAGCACGTCGGGTGGGTCTTGTCCATGAACGACGTGCACGAACAGAAGCTCGCGGAGGCGCGCTCGACGATGCTGCTGAGCGAGTTGGAGGCGCGCGTTGCGAGCCGCACGGCCGAACTCGGCGCGCACGCCCGAGCTCTCGAAGCCTTCGCGACCTTCACGGAAGCGGCGGGCGGCGAGCTCGACGAGGGTGTCCTGGCGCGGCGCGCCATCGACGTGTTGCAAGACACCTTGGGATCGAACGTCGACTTGTGCTACTACGTCTTGGACGATCGGTCGGGCGGGTGGCGCGCGACGGCGTTGTCGCAGGGCTTCTCCGAGGCGGACGCGGCACGTCTGCGTGAAGGGCCCGCCTTCGAGGCGTCCACCCTCGCGAACGTCGCGAGAATTCGCCGCCCCGCCTTCTTCACGAATTTGGCGGCCGCCAACGAGTCGGAGCACGCGCGTTCCGCCATCAACGACTCGCCGTTTCCAGCGCCGACGTACCACACCGTCGCCTTCTATCCGTTCGTCTCCAACGGCGAGGCGCGGAGCATGATCGCTCTCGGCGACAAGGGCGGGCGGGCGTGGACGGACCGCGACCGTGCCGTGCTCGGCGCGGTCGGTCGCAGCCTCGCGCTCGCCTTGGAGCGCGCGGAACTCGGACGCCGCCTCGAGGAGCAACGCGACGAGCTCTCGGCGAGAAATCGCGCGCTCACCGCCTTCTCGGACCTCGCGCGTGAGCTCAGCCTCGAAGGCGACGACCTCGCCCTCATTCGGCGCGCCCTCGACCTCGTGATGGCCCTGCTTCCGCCCGGCGCCGGTCTCTACTACGAACTCGACGAGGATACGTGGCGTCTCAAAGCGCAGCACGGCAGCCTTCGCGACGACACCCTTCAAGCGGCCGTGGACGCGGGTCTGCCCAAGCGCGCCATGCCCAACCTCACGGGACCGTTCGAGACGGGCGTGCCCGATTACCAAACGCTGTACGACCGCGAAGACGACCTCGGGAACAACGCGAACCACATCGGCGGCATCGCCAACGTTCCGCTGCTCGTGGCGGGCAAGGCGCGCGGCATCTTCGGCGTGGCCCTGTTCGGACGGCACGAATGGACGCCGCCCGAACGGGCACTGCTCGAAACGGCCGTTTCGAGCCTCGGATTGGCGTTGGAGCGCTCCAGCGCGGTGCGGGAAGTGCAAGACAAGCAGGCCGCCCTGGTCGCCGCGAACCGTGACCTCGAAGCGTTCGCGTACAGCATCTCTCACGACTTGCGCGCTCCTCTGCGTCACATCTCGGCCTTCGTGGGGTTGCTGCGACGGGCCGTCACCGTGGACGAGAAGAGCGGTCGCTACCTCGACATCATCGAGTCGGCGACTACCCGCATGAACGCCCTCATCGACGACTTGCTGAGCTTCTCGCGTTTGGGACGCGGCGATTTGAAGCGCACGAACGTCGACCTCGGCGTGCTGCTCGACACCGTGCGCGCCGAACTCGCCGCGGACCTCGGCGAGCGGCGCGTTCGCTGGAACGTCGCGTCCTTGCCGACCGTTCGAGCGGACCCGACGCTGCTGCACACGGTCCTCACCAACTTGCTGTCGAACGCCTTGAAGTACACGCGCGGACGCGGCGAGGCCGTCATCGACGTGTGGGCCGAGGACCGCGGCGCCGAGGACGTGATCTTCGTGCGCGACAACGGCGCGGGCTTCAATCCGAAGTACCGCCACAAGCTCTTCGGAGTCTTTCAGCGGCTGCATTCCGCCGAGGAGTTCGAAGGCAACGGCATCGGTCTCGCCAACGTCAAGCGCGCGGTGGCGCGCCTCGGCGGCGAGGTGGACGCGACGTCCGTGGACGGGGCGGGCGCGACCTTCTCGTTCAGCCTTCCGAAAGGAGGCTGAACTTCACAGCGCCCCGACTTCCGCGAGGGTCGGAGCGTAAGCGCCGCTTCGCGTGCAGGCGGTCGCGGCGACGCGCAAGGCGAACGCGACGTGATCGGCCCACGAGCGTTCGGAACGGCTCGTCTCGCTGAAGAGGGCGCCTGCCACGAAAGCGTCCCCCGCGCCGACCGTATCGGCGACCGTCACCTTCACCGCGTCGAACTCGCGCCGCTCTGCGCCGTGCAGCAAGGTCGCGCCGTCGCCGCCACGCGTCACGACGATCGGGGCGGACGTGAAGGCGCGCACTTCGAGAAGCGCCTCGTCCTCCGAGCGGTTCGGAAAGAAGAAGCGGACGTCCTCGTCGCTGAACTTCACGAAGTCGGCGAGACGCAGGGCCGCCTCGAACACGGGACGATACGCGGGGTCGCGGTGCGAGACGCGCGCGTTCGGATCGAAGGAGACGCGTCCGCCCGCCGCTTTCACGAGGCGCGCCATGTCCAAGAGCGCCTCGTTCAAAGGCGCGCGCGCGAGGCTGACGCCGCCGATGTGCAGCCAGCGAGCCGCGCGCTCCCAGCCGTTCGGAAGCTTCGAGGCGGCGAAGGCGAGGTCGGCGGCGTTCTCGCCGAGGAAGTAGTAGGCGGGCGGGTGAAGCTCGTGCACGACGGCGAGCAGCGTGGGGCGCGGCGCGCGCTGGAAGAAGCGTTCGTCGAGGCGCGCCTCGCGCGTGGCGCGAGCGAGGTCGTCACCGAAGACGTCCTCGCCGACGGCGCCCGCGAAGCCCGTCGGCAAGCCCAGCGTGGCGCAAGCCCGCGCGACGTTCCAAATCGCGCCGCCCGGGTGGTGCGTCCACGCGCGCTCCCCGGTGCGGACGAGGTCGGCGAGCGCTTCGCCCGCGCACACGACGATCGGCAAGTTCGACGAGATCGACATGCGCGCAGTCTAAAGCAAGGCTTCAGCTTGGCAGCAAGTCGTTCAGATGCGCGAGGACCGCCGCCGCGTCGTCGAAGCACGCGAGCGCCTCCTCGGGATCGTCGAAGCCGCCCGTCCGCACGAAAACCGCCCGCACGCCCGCCTGCGCCGCCGATTGCACGTCGTACGGCGTGTCGCCCAGCATCAACACCTCGCCCGGAGGCAAGCCGAGCTTGTCGAGGGCGGCGAGCACGATGTCGGGGCGCGGCTTGCTCGCCTCGACGTCCGACGAGGTCGTGGCGGGAACGTCGAGGTCGTCGAGCTTGGCTTGCTTGAGCATGTCACCCAGCAGCGCCTCGTCGGCGGACGTTCCGTAGATGACGCGCACGCCGCGCTCCAACAAGCCTCGTACGAGATCGCGCGCCCCGTTCGTCGGCTGGAGCGTCGGAAGCTCGTCGAGGAAGTGCGTCTTCCACCCTTCCTTGAGGCGCTTGAAGCGCGCGGCATCCTCGGGTACGCCGAGGCGCGGCGCGAGCTGGTCGCCGCCCATGCCGATGAGCGACCGCACGCGGTCGTAGGTGACGTCGAGTCCTTCTTCGCCGAAGGCGCGCACCCAGGCGCGGGCGTGCGCGTCGTTGCTGCTCAGCAGCGTGCCGTCGATGTCGAGGATCATCGCTCGAATGGTCATACGGCAGGGTAGGCGCGCTCGAAGAGCCGCGAATGGGAAAGAAGCTCGGAAGGTCTTGAGGTTACGAGGAAGTTATCCTCCGGCTATGAGCAACGAACTTTCGAAGCGGCGGGTGCTCGTGACGGGCGCGGCGCGCGGCATCGGCTTCGCGGTCGCCGAGCTGTACCGCGAGCGAGGCGACGACGTCCTCGTCGTGGACGTGACGGACACCGAGGACGCCGCGCGGCGTCTCGGCGCGCTCGGCGTCACGGCCGACATTGCCACGGACGAGGGACGCGGACGTATCGGGGCGGCGGTGGGCGACGCGTTCGGCACGCTCGACGTCCTCGTTCATAACGCGGCGCATCAAGCGGCGGGCGGTTCGGTCACGACGGTCGACACCTCGGGTTGGCAGCGAACGCTCGACGTGAACCTCACGGCGCCCCTGCTGCTCACGCGCGCCCTGCTGCCCTTCATGCCGCGCGGAAGCGCCATCGTGAACGTCGCGTCCGTCCAAGGTCTGTTCGCCGAGCAGGGCAACGTGGCGTACAACGCTTCGAAGGGCGGCCTCGTGAACCTCACGCGCTCGCTCGCCCTCGACCTCGCCGAGGGCGGCATTCGCGTCAATGCCGTCGCGCCGGGCGCCATCGCCACGGAGGGCGTACTGAAGGCCATCGCGAGCAGCGACGACCCCGAGCGGACACGGCGCGATTACGAGGACTTGCACGCCTTGCGGCGCCTCGGCGAGCCCCGCGAAGTCGCCGAGGTCGTGGCGTTCCTCGCCTCTCCGGCGGCGAGCTTCGTGACGGGCGCGATTCTGACGGTGGACGGCGGCATGACGGCGAGCTTCATGATGGCGGGACGGCCCGTGTAACGCGCCTTCACAGGTGGGCGAGGCGCCCTCCGTCCACGACGAGTCCGGCGCCTTGCACGAAGGCCGCGTCGTCCGACGCGAGAAAGGCGATGGCCGCCGCGAGATCCTCGGGACGGCCCACGTCCGAGCGGTCGATCTTCTCGACGCCGCTTTTCACGTTCGGGTTGTTCCACAGCATCGGCGTGTCGACCGCCCCGGGCAGCACGGCGTTCACGCGAATGCCGCGCGGCTTGCCTTCGATGGCGGCGCTGCGCGTGAGCGACACGAGCGCGGCCTTCGCGGCGGCGTACGGCGCGACGAGCGCCTCGGTCTCGCGCGCGTGGATGCTGGAGACGTTCACGATGGCCCCGCCGGGCTTCATGACCTTCAAGGCGCGGCAGATGAACGAGAAGGCGCCCAAGAGGTCCACGGCGAGAACGCGCTGCCAATCTTGAACCGTGAGGTCGGTCAGCGGCTTGAACGTCATGAGGCCCGCGTTGTTCACGACGACGTCGAGCCGCCCGAAGCGTGACGTCGTCGCGTCGACGCACGCACCCACCTGCTCGGGGTCGGAGACGTCGCAACCCACCCCGAGGGCGCCCGACGCCCCGAGGCCCTCGGCGGCCTTCGCGGCGGCGTCGCCGTCGAGGTCGGCGATGACGACGCTCGCGCCTTCCCGCGCGAAGCGCGTCGCGGTCGCGAGGCCGATGCCGCTCGCCGCGCCCGTCAAGATCACGGCTTTGCCACGAAAGCGCTGCGGAAACGAGGAAGGATCGGTCGGCGAGGTCATGGATTCGCTCCTTTGCGGTAGGCGGCGTCGCGGGTCTCGTGGGTCACGCGAGCTTGGTCGCGCATCTTGCGCGCGGCCTCGCCTTCTTGGTCGCGCGGCGGAAAGATCGGGACGGTCAGGACGACGCTTTGGGTCGGCAAGACGTCTTTCCAGTCGGCGATGAGTTTCTTGTACGCCTCGCCGACGGGGCGGATGTTGCGGTCGAGGTCGAACAGTCCCAAGGGATTGACGCGCCCGTTGTTTTCCCGCAGGGCCGAGTCCCAATCGACTTGATCGGTGAGCGAGTACCACGTGAAGCCCACGATTGGCAGGCCGTCGTTACGCACGCGCAGGACGTTCGCCCACTCCTTGCGCAGCCAGCGCACCGCCTCGTCGCCGCGCTCTCCTTGCGAGACGTTGGTCTCCGTGTGCATGATCGGCAAGTTGTAGCGCGACGCGTACTGATTCGTGATGACCGAGTACCCGAAGATCTCCCCGCTCGCCTCGGTGTTGCCGTCGAGACGCACGAGGTGCTCGTTGGTGACGTAGTAGTCGTTGCCCATGATGCAGTGGTGCTTGACTTGTTGATCGAGGAAGAAGTGGTATTCGTCTCTCGTCATGCCGTTGTCCATGAGGTACTCGTACATTTCCGAGCCGACGCGGTGGCCGTAGTTGAGGTCGAGCGACAAGAAGCGCACTTCGTTCAGGAATTCGGCCCGCGCGATGGCGGCGGGACTGTCGGCGTGGAAGTACTCGCTGGACTCGCTTTGAATGAAGATCGCGTCGGGTCGCACGGCGAGGATGGCTTGCATCGCCAAGACGTTCGCCTTGGTGATGTGCTTGAGGGCCGTGACGAAGCCGCGGTCGGTCGTGAGTTGCTCGTTCCACCAGCCGTACTTCGCGCTGAACAGGGCGCAGATGTACATCTCGTTGACGGGCGTGTACAGCTGCACCCACGGAAAGCGCCGCGCGAACTCGCCCGCGTAACGCGCGAACTGCTCGGGGAAATCGGGATTTTGGAAGTCGCCGATCCAGTCGGGCACACCGAAGTGGCACAGATCCACGATCGGCGTGAGGTCGCGGTCGCGCAGACCCGCGAAGGTCTCGTCGGCGAAGCTCCAATCGTAGCGGTCGGGAGCCGTCCACGTCGTGTGAATGGGCGGTCCGTAGCGCAGGAACGAGACGCCGAGGTGGCGCACGAGGTCGAAGTCGCGCGCCCAGAAGTCGTAGTGACGGCACTTCGCCATCTCGTCTTGCCGCACGCGCCCGCCTTCTATGGTGGGATAGGAGTTCTCGATGCCGGTGGCGAACATGAAGTAGATCAACGGTGCACCTCCGCTGCTCGAGTGTGCAGAGCAGGCCATCATCGTTGGATGAAGCGCTGAAGAGACGCTGAAGATCGTTCGCGTTGCAAGAGGGCCGCGCTCTGCCGCCCGTTAACACAGCATTTATCCATTCGAAGTCGAGCAAGGCGCTCGTCGGCAGTGATTTTCTGCTCGCCGACTTTATGGGCGCCGGAACGTACCGTGACGGGCGGCGAAGGACTTCGAGCGAGACAGACGCCGAGGCTCGACGCTTTCACCTGCTCTTGGCCTCGGGGAAAGGTGCTTGACTTTTGCCGCGCCGTCCTTGCACACTCAAGGCAGCCATACGTTGCTATTTGTCAGTTGTCTAAAGGCAACCCAAGGGTGACAGGAGGAACGCGTGCCGCCACGCCTCACGGATCGACGCAAAGCCATTCTTCGAACGCTCGCGAAGTTGCAAGCCGACCTCGGGCGGCCCGTCACGACGATGGAGCTCGCCGCCGCCCTCGGCACGACGCGGCAAGCCGTGCAAGTGCACCTCGCCGCGCTGGAGCACCTCGGCTTCCTCGCGCCGCGCGTCGGGCACGCTCCGCTCACCCTCACCGACGCGGGACGGCGCGAGCTCAGCACCCTTCCGCTCGTCGGCGAGATCGCGGCGGGCGAACCGATTCTCGCCGACGAGCGCGTGGACGGTCACGCGGCGATGCTCAGCGACGTCCTCGACTTGCGCGAAGGCGACTATCTGCTGCGCGTGCGCGGCGACTCCATGGTCGGCGTCGGCATCAATCCGGGTGACGTCGTCGTCGTACGGCCCGGCAGCGGTTGCCTGGCGGGCGAGATCGCCGTGGTGCTGTTGCCGGGCGAAAGCACGGCGACCCTCAAGCGCTTCTACCTGGACGGCGGCACGGTGACGCTCGTGAGCGAGAACCCCGCGTATGCGCCCATGACCTTTCCGGCGGAGGCGGTGCGCGTGCAAGGCTGTCTCGTCGGGCACGTCGGTGGACCCAAGCCGCGCCGCAGCCGCGCCTGAACTTCGAAGACTCGTGACGCGGAACGCGCTCGGCGCGCCCGCGAGGAGGTGATCGTCCCTTGAACAGCACCTTCGGCACGTCCCGCACGTTCGTCGTCTGCGTGCGGCTCGAACCGTTCGCGCTGTGGCACGCTCGGCGCTCGCTGGGCTTCGCGGGTCCGCCGGTCGTCGTCACGCGCGGCGGGCGCGTCGCGCACGCCAGCGACGCGGCGACGTCGCTCGGCGTGCGCGTCGGGATGCCGTTGCACGCCGCGACGTCGGGCGCTCCGGAGCTCGCGCACGAGGAGGAGGCGCCGCCGCTTCTGGCGGGCGCGTGGGAAGCGCTGCTGCAAGACTTGTTCGCGTACTCGCCGAAGGTGGAGCCGCTGGGCGAGGGACGGGCCCTGCTCACGGTGACGCTCGGCGCGGCGCGTGAGCTCGCGGCCTTTCTGCACGCGCGCGTGGGCGCCGCGCCTTCACGTGAAAGCGCGCTTCTCGCGGCAGCGTGCGCGGCCGAAGGAACGTGCGTCACGGTGCAGAGGAGCGGCGAGGACGACTTTTTGCGGTGCGTGCCCGTGGACGCCTTGCGCGTCGTGGGCTTGAGCGAGGCGAACGCGCGACGGCTGCGTCTGCTGGGCGTGTCGAGCGCCTTCGAGCTCGCGCGCTGGAGCAAGGCGCAACTCGCCGCGTTCCTGGGGGAAGACGCGCGTTTCCTGCGACCGTTCCTGTTCGGACCGCGCGGCGACGTCGTGCGTTCGTTTCGCTCGGCGCCACGCGTCGAGGTCGGCTTCGACTTCGAAGAGCCCGTCACGGAGCCGGGCGCGTGGGAGGAGGTGCTGAGTCTCCTCGCCGGAGAAGCGCTGCAAGAACTTCGCGGGCGGCTCGCGGCGCGGCTCTCGGTGCGCGTCCGCACCGAGGGCGGGTGGCTGGAGGGCGTGCGAACCGCGAAGGAGCCGCTGAGGGACGCGGGCCGAATCGCGCGGCTCGCGTTCCTCGCCCTCGAGTCGGCTCGGGTGGGCGGACTGGGCGTGGACCGCGTCGAACTGCACCTTGGCGGCCTCGCGCGGGCCGCGAGGCAAGGCGGGCTGTGGGAGCGCGAGGCGCCCGTGGCGGCGACGGACGCGGTGCTCGCCCGCTTTCCGGACGCCTTGGTACGAGCGCGCGTGCTCGACGAGGACGCGTTCTCGTCCGACGCGCGCTTCGAGTGGCTCGGCTGGCGCGACGGCGAGCGGCGAGGACGGCGCGTTCCCGGTGCGGCCCGACCGCTGCGCGGCCCGCGCCCGCCCGAGCCGGACACCGCCGAGCCGACCTTCCGGCTCGGCGCGAACTACGCGGACGGAGGGAGCGCGTGAAAGAAGTCTTCGAGGTCGTGGACGTGCACGCCGGACCAGGCGGCGCCCCGCTCGTCGTGCGCTGGGAACGGCGAACGCTGCGAACACGAAGCGTGATCGACGCGTGGCGAGCGGGCGGCGAGTGGTGGGCGGGGCGCTTTCCGCGTGACTACTGGCTCATCGACTTCGCGCAGATCGTGGCGGAAGTGTATCGCGAGGATCGCCGCGCGCTCCTGCCGGGATTCGAGGCGGGCGGCGCGGACTTGTGGGTGCTGGCGCGCGTCGTGGATTGAGGCGAGGCGAAGCGTGTCGCAGGCGTTGAGGCTGGTCTCGTCGAAGGACCTCACGGTTCAGCTCGACGCTCGAACGGCGCGCCTCGACGCGCTGCTGACCGCGCGCAGCTTCTTCTCGTTCGGGGCGGGCGTGCGCTCGGCGAAATCACTCGTGCGCCGAGCGGCCGACCTCGGCTTCTCGGCCGTGGGACTCGCCGACGAAGGCGAGGTCGGCGGCGCGGTGGAACTCGCCTCGGCCGCCAAGGAGCGGGGCGTGAAGGGGCTCGTCGGCGCGACCGTACCCGTTCGCTTCGAAGGCGAAGCGTTTCCGATCGTGCTGATCGCCGCGTCGAGAAGCGGCTACCGCAACCTTAACGAGTTCCTGACGCTCCTCAAGGCCGATTCGTCACGCGTTCCGGACGCGCGCATTCTCGCCGAGCTTTCCGGCGACCTCTTCTGCCTCACGGGCGGGCGAGACGGATTTCCGACGGCGCTGTTCGCTCGGCGGCGTCTGCCCGACGTGCTGCGGCACCTCGACCTTCTCAGGGGCGTGTTTCGCGACCGCCTGTTCGTGCAGGTGTACCACGAGCGCGCGCCGGGCGACACGCGTCGGCGCGACTACCTGCGGGCGCTGGCGCGCGACGTCGGCTTGCCGCTCGTGGCGGCGCCCGACGTGCGGCTCGTCGAGGCGACGGACTTTCCCCTGCTCGACGCCCTCACGTGCGCGCGCCTCGGAATCGACGTGACGACGCCGCACGCGGCGCGGCCTCGCAACGACGCGACGCTGCTGCAAAGCCCCGAGACGTACGGACGGCTTCTTCCCTTTCCGGACGCCCTCGCCAACGCGTCGCGCATCGCGCGCGAGTGCGACCTCGACTTGCTCGCCGAGCGAGTCACGCCGCCGAAGTGTCACCGCGCGCCGGGCACGACGCCGCACAAGCACTTGGAGCGCTTGTGCTACGCCGCCCTCGCGGGCAAGTACGAGCCCGGGCGTTTACGAGACGCCGAGCGGCGTCTGCGTTACGAACTCGCCGTGGTGCGGTCGCTCGACCTCGCCGAGTTCTTCTTGACGGCCTTCGAAGTCGCCGAGTTCTGCCGTTCGCGCGGCATCCTCGCGGCTGGACGCGGATCGGCGGCGGCGTCGGTGCTGTGCTACCTGCTCGGCGTCACGAACGTCGATCCGATCGAGCACGACTTGTGCTTCGAGCGTTTTTTGCACACCGGCAAGACCGAGATGCCCGACGTGGACTTCGACATCTCCTCGGCGCGGCGCCGCGAGGTGATCGCGTGGGTGGAGGAGCGCTGGGGACACGCGGCGGAGGCGATGGTCGCCAACCGAATCACGTATCGTCTGCCGAGCGCCGTGCAGGACCTCGGGCGGGCCCTCGGGATGCCGCCCGCGCAACGCGACCGCTTGTCGAGGGCGCTCGGACGCGATTTTCGTTCCCTGCGGCCCGCCAGTGCCGCTCGGGCGAGCGTGGTGTTCGACGAGGTGCTCGGTGACGCGCCCGTGAAATTCGTGCTGCTCGACCTCTTGGCGCGTATGGAGCCGGGATTCGTGCGGCACCTCGCTCCGCACAGCGGCGGCGTGGTGCTCAGCGGCGAGGTCTTGGCGCACTTCTCGCCCGTGAGCCGAAGTTCGGGCGGTCTCAAGATCTTGTCGTTCGACAAGGACGACGTCGAGAAGCTCGGCCTCATCAAGCTCGACCTCTTGGGCCTCAGGATGCTGTCGGCCTTGGAGCGCGCCCGCGAGGACGTCGTGCGCCTCACGAACGAGTGGATCGACTTCCGAGCGCTTCCGAACGATCCGCGCGTTTGGGAGGACATTCGCGCGGGCGACACGATGGGCCTGTTTCAAATCGAGAGTCCCGGTCAGGTGCGCCTCTCGACGCAACTTCGGCCGCGCGACCTCACGGGACTCGCGCATCAAATCGCCCTCTTTCGACCGGGACCGATTCAAAGCGACACTGTCCATCCGTACACGCGTCGCGCGCGCGGTCTCGAGTCCGTGCCGCGCCAACCCGAACCGCTGAAGTCGCTGTTGCAAGGCACGCACGGCGTCATCCTCTTTCAAGAGCAGGTGCTGCGCATTCTCGTTCGAGTCTGCGGCTTCGACTGGAACGAGGCGGCGCGGATGCGCAAGGCGCTGTCGAACAGCGAGGACGAGGAGGAACTCGCGCAGTTGCGGGCGCGTTTCGTGGCGGCGGCGGTGTCTCACTCGGGCTGGACCGAGCAGGACGCGGCGGCGTGCTTCGCGATGTGCGCCGCGTTTCGCGGCTACGGATTCGCGGAAAGTCACGCGTGGGCGTTCGCGCAGCACAGTTACGCCTCGGCGTGGCTGCGCCGCCATCACCCCGCGCCGTTTTGGGCAGGTGTCCTCGCCGAGCATCCCGGCATGTGGCCCTTGTCGACCCTCGCGGCGGAAGCGAGGCGCTTCGGCGTGAAGCTCCTGCGCGTGTGCGTGAACCGCAGTTCGACGCGGCACAAGGCGGAAGGCACGCACGCGCTGCGTCTGCCCTTCGTGGGCGTGAAGGGCATCTCGGACGAGGTGGCGCGCGAGATCGTCTTGGAGCGCCACGCGCGCGGCAAGTTCGGAGGCGTCGACGACTTTCACGCGCGCGTACGCGTCGAGCGGGACGTGGCGGAAGCCCTCGTCCTCGCCGGGGCGTTCGACGACCTTCACGAGAGTCGGCGCGCGGCGCTTCACCGCGTCGGGGTGCTGTGGAACGCGGGGCCGAGCGGACGCGCGCCGCTGCTGCTGCCTGTGGAGGACACGCCGACGTTGCCGATGCTGAGCGACGCGGAGCTTCTCGCGCTGAACTACGCCACGAAAGGCTTGTCCGAGGACGGCATGCATCCGCTCGACTTGCTGCGCGCCGAGTTGCGCGACCTCGGCTGCGAGAGCTTGTCGACGCTGCGGCTCGGCGAGCGGGTACGCACGGCGGGCCTCATCGTCGCGCGGCAAAAGCCGCCGACGGCGCGAGGCGTGGCGTTCTTCGTGCTCGAAGACCGTGAAACGCGCGTGCAAATCGTGATCCGCCCGGACTTGTGGGAAGCCAACCGCGTGCTGCTGCGCGACGCCGCCGCGTTGATCGTGCAGGGCGTCGTGTACGGCGCGGGGCGGGCGCGCGCCCTCGCCGCCGAGCGGGTGGAGGCGCTGGAGGTCTCGGTGAGGACGCGCGGCTACGACTACGGTTGAGCCGCTACACTGCTTCGAGGTATGAGAATCGGGATCATCGGCGCGATGCGCGAGGAAATCGAGTTGTTGTCGGCAGAGTTGCGAGGACGCGAGGTCACGAGGCACCTCGGCTGCGAGTTCGAGCGAGGCGAGTTGGACGGACGGGACGTCGTCTTGACCGTGTGCGGCATCGGAAAGGTGAACGCGGCGATGACGACCGTGGCGTTGTTGTCGCAAGGCGTGGGGGCCGTGATCTTCACGGGCGTAGCGGGCGGCGTGGACCCCCGCCTGCAGGTCGGGGACGTCGTCGTGAGCACGGACCTCGTGCAGCACGACGTGGACGTCACGCCGCTGAAGTACGAGATCGGCCTCGTTCCCGGCGAGTCGCTCGCGTGGACGGCCGACGAGGACTTGCGGCGCGCGGCGGTCGAGGCGGCGTCGACGCTGGAAGGCGTGGCCGTTTTGGAGGGGCGCGTCGTGAGCGGCGACCAGTTCATTGCGGACAAGGCGAAGGTGCGTTGGCTGCGCGAGACGTTCGGCGCGGCGTGCGCCGAGATGGAAGGCGCGAGCGTCGCGCAGGTGTGCGCGAAGTTCGGCGTGCCGTTCGTGGTGATCCGCTCTATGAGCGACACGGCGGACGGCTCGGCCGACGTGGACTACCCGGCGTTCATGCCGGTCGTGGCGAAGCGCGCCAAAGCCGTCGTGCGCGCGATGCTGCCGAAGTTGTGAGGTGAAACGTTGAAGGCCGACGCGGTCCTCTCGCTCGTGGCCGGCCTCGGGATGCTGCTGGGCTTCGCGGCGCTCGGAGAAGGTGTGGCGCGCGCGTTGCAGTTGCCCTTGCCGGGCTCGGTCGTCGGGATGGCGCTGTTGTGGAGCGCGCTCTCGCTGGGACTCGTGAAGCTCGCCTGGGTGGAGCGCGCGGCGGACGCGTTGCTGTCGGTCCTGGGCTTGCTGTTCGTTCCGGCGGGCGCGGGCCTCGTCGCGTACCTCGGGCAGTGGCGCGCCATGGGCGGCTGGTTGCTGATCGTGGCTCTCGGCGTGCTGATCGGGTCGGCCGTGGCGGGCTTGCTCGCCGCGAGGCTGGCGCGGTGACGGCTCTTTTGGCGGCCTTGACGCTGCTGGGGTACGCCTTGGGCTTCGCCTTGGCGCGCCGCACCCGCTTTCCCCTCGCCAATCCCACCTTGATCGGCGTGCTGATCGTGATGATCGGGCTGCTCGCTTGGCGCGTTCCGTACGCGACGTACGCCGACGCGAACACGTTCCTGACGTTCCTGCTCACCCCGGCGGTCGTGGCGCTCGCCGTGCCGATGTACCGTCAGCGGGCCTTGCTGCGGCGCGAGTGGCGCGCGCTGATCCTCGGAGGCGGCGCGGGCACCCTCACCGCCATGCTCGTCGGGTGGCTCGGCGGAAGCTTGCTGGGCTTGGAGCGCGGCGTACACCTCGCCGCGACGACGGCGAGCGCCACGTCACCCGTGGCGCTCGCCGTGAACCGAGAGGTCGGCGGATCGGCGGCCCTGGCGGCCACCCTCGCGATCGTGGCAGGTCTCGTCGGGGCGAGCCTCGGTCCCGCGTGGCTCACGCGCCTCGGCGTGACAGGCCTCGTCGCGCGGGGCGTCGCGATCGGCAGCGTCTCTCACGGAATCGGCACGGCGCGCGTGCGCGACGAAGGCGAAGCGGCAGGCGCGGCGAGTAGCCTCGGCGTAGGCCTCGGCGCGCTCACCGTGACGCTCGTCATGGCGCTGGTGGCGCGGGCAGGGTGAACGAGAAGGTGCTGCCTTCGCCGGGCCGGCTCTCCACCGTGATGCGTCCGCCGTGGCGCTCCACGATCTTCTTCGCGATCGCGAGGCCGACGCCCGTTCCCTCGTAGCGACTGGCGGGATGCAGGCGCTGGAAGATCTGGAAGATCTTTTCGAAGTAGCGCGGCTCGATGCCGAGGCCGTTGTCGGCGACGTGGAAACACCAGCAGTCGCCGTCGCGCTCGACGGTGATCGACACGCGCGGCGGCACGTGGCGGCGGTGGAACTTCACGGCGTTCGACAAGAGGTGTTCGAACAGCAGCGCGAGTTGATCCTCGTCGGCGAGAACGGTCGGCAGGTCGCCGAAAGTCAGGAGGGCACCCGACACCTCGAACTCGGCGCGCAAACGCCTTCGCGCGAGTTCCACGGCGGCCGACGCCGCGACGGGCTTGGGCGGCCGCATCGTCGTTCCGAGGCGCGAGAACGCCAGCAGGTCGTCCACGAGGCGCTTCATGTGCTGCCCGCCCTCCACGATGTGGTTCAAGAACGTCTGTCCGCGGGCGTCGAGCCGCTCGCCGTACTCGCGCTCGAGCAGTCCCGCGAAACTCGTCGCGGCCCGCAGCGGCGCTTGAAGGTCGTGGCTGGCGATGTACGCGAACTGCTCGAGGTCGCGGTTGGCGCGTTCGAGGTCCACCGTGCGCTTGGCGAGGGCTTCGCGTTCGGCTTGCAACGCCGACACGGCGGCCGAGCGCGTCAAGGCGATACCGAGGGCGCGCACGGCGGTCTCCAAGAGGGCGCGCTCGGCCGCCGACCACGGGCGGCGCTCGTACACGCCGACGATCAGGACGCCGCGCACGTCGTCTCCGACGAGGACGGGCAGCGACGCCGTCGACCCGACATTCGTGAGGTGTTCGCGTACGACGCGGGCCGTGTCCGGGTCGTACACGTCTTGATAGAAGGGCGTGCGGGACTCGAACGGGCGATCGACGTTGGGTGTGTTCCCGAGAGGCAGGCCGCGTGACAAGGCGGGAAGCAATTCGGGGTTGTGAAACGTCCCTCGGTGGGACTTGAGACGCCAGCGACTTCCGTCGCGCTCGTAGTAGGTGCTGACGCCGTTGGGCAGCAAGGACACGAGAATCTCTTGCGCGCGACCCACGAGCGCGACGGGGTCGCGCTCCAAGGTAAGGTCACGCGAAAGCTCGGCGAACGCTTCGAGGGCGGCGTTGCGCGCGTCGAGTTCGTGGGTGCGCTCTTTGACGCGCCGCTCGAGTTGCTCGCCGTACGAACGCGCCTCGTCGTACAGGCGGGCGTTTTCGAGCGCGAGGGCGGCGCGCCGACCGAGTTCGAGGGCGAACGACACGTCGGACGGGCCGTAAGGACTCGCCGACGAGGCCCGCGTGAGGCTCAGCACGCCGAGCACGCGTCCGCGCAGCACGAGCGGAACGGTGAGCGAGGAGCGCAGGCCGAAGGCGCGCAGCAGCGTTCGCTGCTCTTCGGGAAGCGGCGCCGCGTCGAGCATTTCATCGGTGATGATCGGCACGACCATGGGCGACGCGTCGTTGAAGGTGCGGGCGACGGCGCCCGCGCCGTCCTGACGCGTCGGGAAGGCCGCGAAGTACCGCGCCGCGAGACGCTTTTGTCCTTCGTCTTGGTGCGCGAACGCCAAGGGCCGCAAGGTGCCGTCTGGACGCGGAACGTACACGGCGCACCAATCGCCGAGTTGCGGAACGGCGAGGTCGGCGAGGCGTTCCAAGGTCGCGTTCACGTCGAGATCGGCGGACAGCACTTCTCCCGCGTGCGCGAGCAGGGCGAGGCGAGCTTCGGCCTCCTTGCGCTCGGTGACGTCGTAGTTGATGCCGATCAGGCGCGTCGGGGTGTTCGTCTCGTCACGCTCGACTTGCCCGACGCCGCGCAACCAGCGCACGAGTCCGTCGGCTCGTACGACGCGGAATTCGATGTCGAACGGCACGTCGCCCGCCATCGCGGCTTTTTCGTGGGCTCGGACGCTCGCGATGTCGTCGGGATGCACGAGGCGGTAGAAGTCCTCGATGGCGTGGACGTCGCCGACGTCGCTCACGCCGAACAACTCGCGTTGCACGCCGAACCAGGCTTCGCGTCCGCTGGCAGGCTCGTACTCCCACAAGCCCAGCCGCGCGCCGTCGAGGGCGGTTCGCAGCCGCGTCTCGCTCTCCTTGAGGGCGGCCTCCGTTCCCTTGAGCGCGTCGATGTCGTGCATCACGCAGAAGATGACCGCTCGTCCTTCCCAAAGGCCGGGGTCGCTTTGGATGCAGTGCCAGCGGTACTCGCCGCTCGCCGAGCGCAACCGCGCTTCTTGTTCCACGTGTTCGCGACGCTCTCGCCCCGCGCTCAAAGCGTCGAGGGTCGGCGCGCGGTCGTCGGGATGCAAGGCGTCTCGCACGACGTCGAAGGTGAGGACGTCGGCGCCCAGCAGAGCGTGAAGCGCGCGATTGGCGAAGATGAGACGTCCGTTCGAATCGCACGCCCAGCACGGAGAGGAGAGGAAGTCGAGCGGCGAGGAAGGCACGCTCACGAGGGGCGGCTCGGGCACCGAGTCATGTTAATGCAATCGTCACCTTCGAATGTCACTCCATGAACGCTATGCCAACTTCTCATCACCAGATGAGGATTTGTATTCACCAGGAAGACGCCGCCGCCTTTTTTCTTGCCGAGGCTTTCGAATCCGTCGCCTCCCTTGAGAAGAGGCTGAAGCTCGACCGCCTTGAAAATCGGGGCTGAATCGTTACAGTAGAGCGATGCAAGTCGCTCCTGCTTCATCTTCCCACCCACCGACTTCCGAGCGACGGCAAATCGCGCGCATCGCCGTGCCCGTCAGCCTCGAGATGATCTTCGCGCTTCTCCTCGGCTTCATCGACCAGATCATCGTCGGACGCCTCGGCGCCCTCGCCATCGCCTCCGTCGGCTTCGCCAACTCCGTGACCTTCATCGGCATCCTCGCGCTCGGCTCGCTCGGCGCGGGCGCCGCCATCCTCACCGCGCGCCTGCACGGCGCCGAGAACCGAGACAGCATCTCCCGCGTCACGAGCGCCACCCTCGTCATCGGTGTGATCATCGCGGCCGTGCTCGCGGTGCCCCTCCTGCTGCTCGCCCCGACGTTTCTGCAACTCGTCGGCGCGCCCCGCGAAGTCGCCCAATCGGGCACGCCGTACTTCCAGATCGTCGTGGGCGCGTTGCCCCTCGTCGTGATCGGCGGCATCGCCAGCGCCGTGCTGAGGTCGCTTGGACACGCCCGCACGCCCATGGTCGTCACGATCATCGGCGTGCTCGTCAACACGGTCCTCGGTTACGCCCTCGTGTTCGGCCTCGGCGCCGTGCCCGCGCTCGGCCTCGCCGGGGCGGCGTGGGCGACGCTCGTCGCGCAGCTCATCAAGGCGGTCGTGCTGCTGTGGCAGCTCTACGGGCCGCGCGACCTCGTCGACTGGCGCCTTCCCGAACGCCTCGGCGCTTGGAAGACCACCACGCGAGACCTCTTCCACTTCACGCTGCCCCTCGCCTTCACGGAAGTCGCGTGGAGCGTCGGGACGTTTCTGTACGCCTTTCTCTTCGGACGCTTGTCGGTGAACGCCCTCGCGTCCAGCCAGATCGTCAACACCCTCGAAGGCATCTTCATCGTCGGCTCGTTCGGCCTCGGCGCCGCCACCACCGCGCTCGTCGGGCAAGCGGTCGGCAGCGGTGACGCCACCCTCGCCGCGCGGCGCGTCCGCCTGCTGCTCAATACCGGCGCCGTCACGGGCGTGGCCTTCGGTCTGCTGTTCGCCGCCAGCGCCCTTGCCCTCGGCGTCTTCTATCCCAAGGTCGCCGACGAAGTCCTCACGTTCGCCGTGTGGGGCATCCTCATCAACGCCGCCTTTCAGTGGGTGAAGGTGCAGAACATGATTCGCGGCATGGGCGTGCTGCCGTCCGGCGGCGACACGCGGGGCGTCATCGTCGGAGACGTCATCGGAGCGTTCCTCGTCGGGTTGCCGCTCGCGTACCTGCTGGCGTTTCCGCTGGGATTCGGAGTCCTGGGATTGTTCTGGGCGCGCATCTTCGAGGAGATCGCGAAGCTCGCCGTGTTCGCCTTGAGGACGAAGCGAATTTCGTGGGGCAAGGTCGTCGAGGGACAAAAGGAAGTCGTCACGAGTTGAAGGACGGACGAAGATCCTCGCTCCATCGACTTCCGACTTCCGCCCACCCCGAGGTGCGCCGCGCGAGAGCGGTTCGAGTCGACGGTTCCGCCTGTTCGTACAATACGAGCAGGCGGACTCGATTCATGAGGCCGCCGCTGAAGCGGCCAAGAACGTCAAACGACTCGGCGTGCGCCTCGACTCGGCGCGGAATGGAGACCCCGTGGCCCGTGATTCCATCGATTACGTTCACGCGACCGTCGCACAACTCGTGCAAGCCCTCCTCCACCGTGAGGTGAGCGCGCTCGAATTGTGCGACGCGGCGATCGCGCGCATCGAAGAACGCGACGCGGCCATCAACGCCGTCGTGGTTCGGGACTTCGAGCGAGCGCGTGCACAGGCGCGCCTCGCCGACGCACGCCTCGCGTCGGGAGAACACGCGCCCCTGCTTGGCGTGCCCATGACGGTCAAGGAAGCCTTCGACGTCGCGGGCTTGCCGACCACGTGGGGTCTGGCGCCATTTCGTGATCACGTCGCGACGCGTGACGCCGTCGCCGTCGCCCGGTTGAAGCACGCGGGCGCCGTGATCCTCGGCAAGACGAACGTTCCGACCGCCCTGGGCGATTGGCAAAGCGTCAATCCCCTCTACGGCCGCACCGTTCACCCGAAGGACGCCGCGCGCACACCCGGAGGGTCCTCGGGCGGCGCGGCCGCCGCGCTCGCCAGCGGCATGGTCGCCTTAGAGCTGGGTTCGGACATCGGGGGTTCCATCCGCGTTCCCGCCCACTTCTGCGGTGTGTTCGGCCACAAGCCGACGTACGGACTGCTGCCCCAACGCGGTCACGCCGTGCCGGGAAGTGACGGAGCCGATCGAACCGAGATCGCCGTCATCGGCCCGCTGGCTCGCAGCGCCGACGACCTCGCGACGGCCTTGGACGTCCTCGCGGGACCCGACGAGGACGACGCCGTCGCGTACAGCTCGCGTTTGCCGTCTTCACGGGTGCGGACGCTTCCAGACGCCCGAATCCTCGTCCTCGACACGCATCCGTGCGCCGCGACGGCCACGTCTCTGCGCGCGGCCATTGCCCGCTTGGCGCTCGACTTGGAGCGCGCGGGCGCCAAGGTCGCCAGGGAAAGCGCGCTCCTCCCGGACTTGGAGCGTGCTCACCACCACTACACCCGGATGCTCGGCACGGTCACGAGCCGTGGCGTGCCCGAGGCGAAGTCCATCTCGGCGCACGACTGGCTGTCGTTGATCGACGAGCAGCATCGATTGCGCGTTCAGTGGCAAACGCTCTTCGGCTCGTTCGACGCGGTGATCGCTCCGTGCTTCGGCACCGTCGCGTTCGCGCACCTCGAATCCAGCGAATCGCCGCATCGACTCTTCGTGGACGGCGTCGCGACGCCTTACGAAGATCAACTCGCCTGGCCGGGCGTGGCGACCTTCCCCGGCCTTCCGGCGACGGCGGTGCCGATCGATCAGGACGCGGAAGGATGGCCGATCGGCGTGCAAGTCATCGGCCCGAGGCTGGAGGACCGAACGCCGATCGCCATGGCCGCCTTGATCGCGAACCTGCGCGCCTGACGCATCGCCTCACACGAGCGCCCCTTCCAAATCGTCGAGCAAATCCCCGATCTCCTCGATTCCCACCGACAACCTCAGCAACCCCGGCGTAATTCCGAGCTCCATGCGCCGCTGCTCTGGAAGCGCTCGGTGCGACGTTCCCCACGGGTAACTCAGCGTCGTCGCCACATCCGCGAGGCTCGGCGCCAGCGGAATCTTTCCTTTGAGCGCCCGCACGAACGCGGGCGCGTCCTCGACTTCCAGCGCCATCATGCCTCCGAAGCCGTTCGGCATGAGGTCGTGCGCGAGGTCGAACTGCGGGTGGGACGTGAGGCCGGGGTAGTACACGGCCTTCACCCGCGGATGGTTCTCCAAGACGTCGGCGACGGCGCTCGCGTTTCCGCTGTGCGCGCGCATCCTCAGGCCGAGGGTCTTGACGCCCTGCAAGGTCATCCACGCATCGAAGGCGCTCATGGTGCCGCCGTACCGAGTGAGGTGCGCGCGGCACTTCGCGACGATCTCGCCGGACCCAAGAATCACGCCGCCAAGCGCCGTGGAGTGCCCGTTGAGGTACTTGCTGACGGAATGCGTGACGACGTCCGCGCCGAGCGAGGCGGGTTTCAGGACAGCCGGGGACGCGAAGGTGTTGTCGATGCTCAGCAAGGCGCCACCTTCGTGGGCGATCTGCGCGAGCCGCGGAACGTCCGCCACGGTCACGAGAGGATTGGTGAGGCTCTCGGCATGCACGAGCTTCGTGTCGGGCGTCATCGCCGCGCGCACCGCGTCCAAGTCGTTCGCGTCGACCCAGTCGGTGTGAATCCCGAGTTTCGGAAGTTCCTCGGCGAGCAGGGAGTACGTGACACCGTAGACGCGGTTGTCGGCGAGAATGCGCTCGCCGGGCTTCACGAGGGCGAGGAACACGGCGGAGATGGCGGCCATGCCCGACGCCGCCGTCATGGCGTCCTGGGTTCCTTCGAGGGCGGCGAGCGCGCGCTCGAGGGTGTCGCGGTTGGGATTGCCGTTGCGGTAGTAGATGTGACCGCGTTCCGAGCCGCTTTGAAAGCGTTCGAGGTGATCGAGGTCGTCGAAGGTGTAGACGGTCGTTTGGTGAATGGGTTCGATGAGGGCGCGGTTGCCGTCTTCCGGCGCGATTTCTCCGGCGCGGGCGGCGAGGGTGGAGAGGTCGAGTTCCTTCACGCGGTCAAGTCTAAGCGCTTCGGGCGCATGAGTCGGTGGATCGTTCGGACTTAAGTCGGGGGCGCCCGCCCGTCGGGGCCGTCATAATGCAGGCGTGACGACAAGTCGTTCGAGGCGCCGTTCGCTGAGCCTCGCGAGTCAGTACGACTTGGCGAGCCTCGCGGTGCTGCTCGTGACGATGCTGGTCTTGGGCTGGTGGGTCGGTCGGCAGATCGAGGTGGGCGTCGTGCATCAAACGGCGGCGGCGTCGGCGCTGTACGTGGAGAACTTTGTGGTGGCGCAGCTTCAGGAGCTCGGATCGCGCCGAGCGATCGACGCGTCGCACGTGCGCACGTTGGAGCGCATGCTCGCTCAAGCGCCGCTGGGCCGCGAAGTGGTGAGCATCAAGATTTGGGGACCCGACGGGCGGGTGGTGTTCGGCTCCGACGCGGGCAAGGCCTTCGAGATCAAGGACGAGTTGCGCCGCGCTTGGAGCGGCGAGGTGGTGTCGCACGTGAGCGACTTGCGCGACTCGGAGAACGCGGATCTCAAGGCGCGCTGGGGGCGTCTTTTGGAAACGTACACGCCGCTTCGCGTGGAAGGTTCGGACCGTGTGATCGCCGTGGCGGAGTTCTACCGAACGGTGTCGGACCTCGAACGGGACGTGCGGGCGGCGCAGGCGCGGTCGTGGGCCGTGGTGACGGCCGTGATGCTCGCGACGTACCTGCTGCTGTCGGGTCTCGTTCGGCGCGGAAGCGACACGATCGCGCGCCAGCAGCGAGAGCTCGGCGCGCAAGTGGAAAAGTTGGGCGCGCTACTGTCGCAAAACGCCGCGTTGTCGGCGCGCGTGCGGCGAGCGGCGACGCGTGTCACGGAACTCAACGAGCACGTGTTGGGCCGCGTGTCGGCGGAGTTGCACGACGGGCCCGCGCAAGACCTCGGTTACGCGCTTTTGCGCTTGGACGCGTTGTCTTCTCACGTGAGCGCCTTGCCGCCCGAACGTCGCGCGGTGGCGGAAGTCGACCTCGCGCGCATCGAGGCGTCGCTCGCGAGCGCCATGCGAGAAATTCGCGAGCTCGCGGCGGACGTGCGCCTTCCGGATCTGCACGGCTTGATGCTGGCCGAGGTCTTGGAACGGGCGGTGCGCGACCACGCGCGGCGCACCGACACGGCGGTGGAAACGACGTGGGACTCCTTGCCGATCGGTGCGCCGCTGCCCGTGAAGATCACGGCGTTCCGAATCGTCCGGGAGGCGCTGACGAACGCGTTCAAACACGCGGGCGCGCGCGGTCAGAAAGTGGAGGCGCAGGCGCGAGGCGCGGACCTCTTCTTGGCCGTCTCCGACGAGGGCGGCGGGTTCGACGAGGCTTCCGCCGACAAGGCGGGCCACTTCGGTCTCGCGGGCATGCGCGAGCGGGCCGAAGCGATCGGCGGTTCGTTCGAAGTGGAGCGGACGACCCGAGGAACGCGCGTGAAGGTGCGCCTTCCGCTCGGCGTCGTGGAGGACGCGTGAGCGAACTCGTGCGCGTCGTGCTGATCGACGACCACCCGTTGTTCCGCGAGGGCGTGGCGGTGACGCTCGGCGTGGACTCGGCGTGGAAGATCGTGGCGGAGGGAGAAAGCGCCGACGACGCCCTGCGGCTTGCCTTGGCCCACCTGCCGGACGTGATGCTGCTGGACTTGCACATTCCGGGCGGAGGCTTGAACGCCCTCAAGGCGGTCGTGGCGGCGTGCCCCGTGACGCGCGTGGTGATGCTGACGGTGAGTGAGGACGAGGCGCACGTGCTCGCCGCGCTGAAGGCGGGCGCGCGCGGCTATCTGCTCAAGGGCGTGTCGGGCGAGGAATTGCGGCGAGTCGTGCGGGCCGTACAGGCGGGCGAAGCGTACGTCACGCCGAGCCTCGCGGCGAGCATGTTGCACGAGCTCACGCGCGAAACGCGTCCCACGAGTCCGCTGGACGAACTCACGCCGAGGGAACGCCAAATCTTGGAGGGCGTCGCGGCGGGCCGCAGCAACAAGGAGATCGCGCGCGACCTCGACCTCACCGAGAAGACCGTGAAGCACTACATGACGAACGTGCTTCAAAAGCTTCAAGTGCGCAACCGCGTCGAAGCGGCGCTTTTGGCGCAAAAAGCGGCGCGCAAGGAATGAAAACGCTCCCTCCGCCGTTCGGGCGGAGGGAGTCGGCAAGGACGTTTTCAAGCGATCTCGAACTGCAGTTCTTGGCCGTCGCTGTCGACGCGTACCTCTCCCCCGTCCTTGAGCCGCCCGAAGAGGAGTTCGTCAGCCAGAGGCCGTGAGAGGCGCTCGGCGATGACGCGCGCGAGCGGACGCGCGCCCATGAGGGGATCGTAGCCGAGCGTGGCGAGGCGGTCGCGGGCGGCGGGCGAGAGGTCGAGGCGCACGTTCTTCTCGGCGAGTTGCTGTTGCAGTTGCCGCACGAACTTGTCGACGACTTTGCCCATCACGTCGCGCGACAGGGAGCGGAAGGCGACGATGGCGTCGAGTCGGTTGCGGAACTCCGGCGTGAAGGTGCGCGCGATCGCTTCCTCGGATTCGCCCGCGCGCACGGTGCGTCCGAAGCCGAGGGCGGGACGGCCCGCCTCGGCGGCGCCCGCGTTGGACGTCATGACGAGGATGACGCCTCGGAAGTCCACGACCTTGCCGGTGTGATCGGTGAGGGTGCCGTGGTCCATGACTTGCAGCAAGAGGTTGTAGATGTCGGGGTGCGCCTTTTCGATTTCGTCGAGCAGCAAGACGGCGTGCGGATTCTTCGAGACCGCGTCGGTGAGCAGGCCGCCTTGGTCGAAGCCGACGTAACCGGGAGGCGCCCCGATAAGGCGCGCGACGGTGTGCGCCTCTTGGTACTCGGACATGTCGAAACGCACGAGTTGCACGCCGAGGGTGGCGGCGAGCGTGCGCGCGAGTTCCGTCTTGCCGACGCCCGTCGGGCCGGTGAAGAGGAAGCTTCCTTGGGGTTTTTGCGGATCGCGCAGTCCCGCACGGGCGAGTTTTACGGCGCTCGCGAGTTCGCTCACCGCCTTGTCTTGGCCGTACACGCCCGCCCCGAGGTCGTCCTCGAGCGTGGCGAGAGTCTTCGCTTCCTCCTGCTTGACGCTTCCGACGGGCACGCGAGCCATGCGGGCGACGGTCGATTCGACCTCCGTGACGTCGATGGTGCCGCCCGATCCTTTGAGGGCGAGCGCGGCGCCCGCCTCGTCGAGCACGTCGATCGCCTTGTCGGGCAGGAAGCGGTCTCGCAGGTAACGCGCCGCCAACGTCACGCACGCCTTGAGGGCGGCGGGCGTGTAGGTCACGCCGTGGTGGGCCTCGTAACGCGGGGCGAGGCCTTGCAGGATCTCGAAGGCTTCGTCCTCGGTCGGTTCGGGCACGTCCACGGTCTGGAAGCGCCGCCATAGGGCGCGGTCTTGCTGCAGGTGGCGAAGTTCGGCGGGCGTCGTCGCGCCGATGACGCGCAGATCGCCGCGCGCGAGGACGGGCTTGAGAAGGTTGGCGGCGTCCAGCGCGCCGCCTTGCACGGCGCCCGCCCCGACGATGGTGTGGAGTTCGTCGATGAACAGCAGCGCTTTTTGTCCTTGCAGAGCGTTCAAAACGGCTTTGAGGCGCTCTTCGAAGTCGCCTCGGAAGCGCGTTCCGGCGATGAGGGCGCCCATGTCGAGGGCGTACACCGACACGTCCTTGAGGATGTTCGGCACGGTGCCCGCGATGATGCGCGCCGCGAGCCCTTCCACGACGGCGGTCTTGCCGACGCCGGGCTCGCCGACGAGGACGGGGTTGTGCTTGCCGCGCCGCGCGAGGACGTGCAGCATCCGCTCGACTTCCGCTTCGCGGCCGATGAGAGGATCGAACTTTCCTTCGCGCGCCATCTCGGTGAAGTTCTGGCAGTACGCTTCGAGCGGATCTTGAACGGTCGGGCCGTCCTCGGCGGTGGATTCCGCCTCGGTTTCGTTCACGCCGCGCGTGCGCTTGGGACTCCTGGCGGTTCCGTGCGAAATCACCGACAAGACGCCTAGGCGCGTCACGCCTTGCTTTTCGAGGGCGTAGCGCGCGTAGGCGTCCTCCTCGTCGAGGACTTCGGCGAGGACGCGCGCCCCGTCGGTGACTTCGTTCGTCTTGCCCGCCGCGCGCAGTTGCAGGGCGGCGCGTTGCACGGAACGCTGCGTACCGAGGGTGAACTCGGGGTCCTCGTCGCCCGTCTCGAAGTCGGAGATGAATTCGTTGAGGTCGCGGCGCAAGGCGCCGAGGTCTGCGTTGAGGGCGGTCAGGACGTCGTGCGCGTCCGGGTCGTCGAGCAAGGCGAGCAGGAGGTGTTCGAGCGTCACGAACTCGTGCGCGTTTTCGCGCGCCAAGTCGTGGGCTCGGGTGAGGGTTCGGCGCAAGTTCTCCGAGAGCACGTTCACACGTTACTCGTCAGGCTCGGGTTCCACCGTGACTTGAAGCGGGTAGCCTTCCTCGCGGGCGAGCGCCGTGACCTGCCCGACCTTCGTTTCGGCGACGTCTTTCGTGTACACGCCCGCCACGCCGCGCCCCTCGTGGTGCACGGCGAGCATGATGCGCTCGGCGTCCGCGCCGGACTTCTTGAAGTAGCGCATCAGGACGTACACGACGAAGTCCATCGGAGTGTAATCGTCGTTGAGCAGCAGCACGCGATACAGCGGAGGACGCTTCGTGGTGGTGCGTTCTTGCAGTTGGGTGTGGAAGTCGGCGTCGCGCCGCGTCATGCTGCGATTTTAGCTCAGCGCGCCGTGAGCGAGGTGGACGAGGCGTCGCGCGTGCTCGGCGAGACGCTCGAAGTCGGGATCGGCCCAATTCGCGTTCGTGATCGCTCCGCCGACGCCCGCCCCGATCGCTCCCGCCTTCAGGAAATCGGCGAGGTTGCGCTCGTCGACGTTGCCGACGACGACGACAGGCAACTCGGGGTACGGGCCGAAGAGGGCTTTGAGGTACGCGGGGCCGAGGGGACCCGCCGGAAAGAGTTTCACGGCGGTCGCGCCGGAACTCATGGCGAGGTGCATCTCGGTCGGCGTCGTCGCGCCGCACAGCATTCCGAGGCCGTGCGCGGCGGCGAGGGTGTTCACGTCGGGCGTGACGTGCGGCGTCACGAGGAAGGTGGCGCCAACGTCCATCGCGCGCAAGGCGAGGTCGGGCGTGACGACCGTGCCCGCTCCCAGAATCAGGTCCTCGGGTTTCGAAGCGGCGACGGCGCGCAAGGCCTCGAAGCCGACGTCGTCATTCAGGGCGACTTCGAGCAGGCGGATACCGGCGTCGTGAAGCGTCGCGGCGAGCGTCGGCGCGTGTTCGGGCGGCACGCCGCGCAAAATCGCGACGAGCTTGTGGCGGCGCAGATCGGCGAGAAAAGTCAAGCGACGCTCCTTTCGAGCAAGCTGAGGACGCCGTGCAGGGCGGCGAGGTCCGACGTGGCTTGCGGCACGACGTGAACGAGGCGGCGGCCTTCGAGGTGCCGGGCGAACGGCTCGGTGAGGGTCGCTCGCCCGTAGAGGTAGAGGGGCGCGTCGTCGCTCGGCACGAGGCGGGCGGTTTCGTGCGCGACCACGCCGAGCAGGAACGAACCTCCCTCTTCGCGCGTGGCGCCTCGCTGGGCGGCGAGGCGGGTGAGGAAGGCGGCGCGCGACAGGCCGTGCGCTCGGGCCGCCTCGAAGCCGCGCGTCCACCACTCGAAGTCCACCTCGCTCGGCAAGGTGGCGCTCTCGGCGAGGATGGTGTGGCGCGTCAGGGCGGCGAGAAGTTCCCCGTCGAGGTTCGTGCGCGAACCCACGACGGCGTCGTCGCTCGTCAGCACGATCTTGTCGTGCGAGCCGAAGTGCAAGAAGTTGGCGGGACCGTGCAGGTCGAGCAGACGCCGAAGGCCCGCCACTTCCGTCTCCTCGCCGCGCATGACGTCGCACGCGGCGAAATCCGGCGTGTCCGTGCGAACGCCGGGCACGAAGCGGACGGTGCCGATTTCGTCGAGTTCGACGATCTTCAAGCGCTTGGCGAGGTCGTCGAAGGTGACGGGCGCGACGAGGTGCGGCACGTCGGCGAGGCCTGACGGACTGCCGATCATGCCGCACGCCACGAGGTCGAACTCGCCGAGGGCACGTCGAGCTTCGCCGACGAGATCCGCCACCTCTCGCCGCAAGCGGTTCGCGCCGCCCTCCATGGCACCGTCGCGAGCGCCGACCGTGACGCGCCGCTCGAACGCGACTTCGCGGCCGTTCCAAACGCGCAGGCGCGTGTTCGTGGTTCCGCCGTCGAGCACGCCGAGCACGCCGCTCACCACTCCGTGACGCTGCCGTCCTCGAGACGCCACACCGGATTCTTCCACGAGTGCCCGATGCGCGCCGCTTCGCGCACGCGCTCCTCGTCGATGTCGATGCCGAGGCCGGGCCGCGTGAGACGCGCGACGAAGCCGGCGGCGTAGTGGAACACGCCCGGGTCCACGAGGTAGTCGAGGAGGTCGGAGTGGACGTTGTAGTGAATGCCGAGGCTCTGCTCTTGGATGAAGGCGTTCGGAGTGCAGAAGTCGACTTGCAAGCTCGCGGCGAGCGCGATCGGACCGAGCGGGCAGTGAATGGCGAGCGCGACGTCGAACGCTTCGGCCATCGCGGCGATTTTGCGCGTCTCCAAGATGCCGCCCGCGTGGCAGGTGTCGGGTTGGACGATGTCGACGTACCCTGCCTTCAGGACTTCCTTGAAGTCCCAGCGCGTGTAGAGGCGCTCACCCGTCGCGATCGGTGTGCTGGTGTGCGTCACGATGTCTCGCAGCGCCTCGAGGTTCTCGCTCAAGACGGGCTCTTCGATGAACATGAGGCCGAACGCGTCGAGCTCCTTGGCGAGAACCTTCGCCATGCCGCGGTGCACGCGGCCATGAAAGTCCACGCCGATCATGACGCTCGGCCCGACGGCTTCGCGGACCTCGGCGATCGTGCGGACGGCCTTGTCGACCCTCGCGCGTGAATCGATCCATTCCATGCGGTCGCAGCCGTTCATCTTAATGGCGGTGAAGCCGCGGGCAACGACGGCCTTGGCGGCGTCCGCCACGTCTTGCGGAGCGTCGCCGCCCACCCACGAGTACACGCGCATCTTGTCGCGCACCGCGCCGCCCAGCATGTCGTACACGGGCACGCCGAGCGCCTTGCCGCGAATGTCCCAAAGGGCCGTCTCGATGCCGCTGAGGGCCGACGTGAGAATTGGGCCGCCTCGGTAGAAGCCGCCTCGGTAGATCGTCTGCCAAAGGTCCTCGATGCGCGTGGCGTCGAAGCCGACGACGTACTCGGCGAGTTCCTCGACGGCGGCCTTGACGGTGCTCGCGCGCCCCTCGACGATCGGTTCGCCCCATCCGACGAGGCCCGCGTCGGTCGTGACCTTCAAGAAAAGCCACCGCGGAGGCACTTGGAAGAGTTCGATGGAACGGATGCGGTCGGGTGCGCTCATGAGCCTCCTCGGGGTCGCGGACGGGAAAAGTGCGGTCAGCGTACCACGAGGCGCGAGGGCTTCACGGCGTCAAGATTGGCCGAGTCCGGGCGTGACGTCGAGGATGTACGCCATCCGCCCGCCAAGGTAGAAGTTGATGGGGCGGCGCAGCGTCACTTGACCTTGCGCGTTTTCCATGACGTGCAGCAGGTGGGGCAAGTCGCGAATCTCGATCTTCCAGCCTTCGAGTTGATTGAGGGCGAGGTGTTCGCCGCTGCCTTCGCCTTCCACGGCGGGCACGCCGACGGGCGTGGGCACGGCGCCGATCAGCATGGGCTCCACGTGTTGAATCTGGCCGGAGCGCATCACGATGAATTCCATGGGGTGAGTGTAATTCGGGTGCTTCGCGACCTCCCTTCACGCGACTTTGAGACGAACGGCGACCGGATTCGAACGGGCCGAGCGAGCTCGAGAATCGCGACAAGGCCGCTTCACGGTCTTCTTGGAGAAAGGTTCGTACGACGTGGTCCAATAAAGCATGTCTCGAGCTTTTCTGAAGGACGGGCACGACGAACCGTGGCAAGGCAAGCCCAGCAACGACGAGGAATTCGCCGTGTACTGGGGATCGGGCGTGGCGTTGGACTCGGAGCCGGTGCGGCGCGGCGACGACCTCGTGAGCTTGGTGCGCTGGGCGTACCAGCAGCCGAGGGGCCACTACCAGATTCGTGACCGCTCGGGTCGCCGCCTCGCCGAGATCGTCGCGTCCTGACCGCCTCGGAAACGCTCGCGAAATCTGACGTCGATTCCATTATTCCTCGTGTGGAACGAGGAAAATGATGTATCGGCGGTCGACACACGCAACTTCGCTCTTCGCGGCGCTTCGAGACGAAGCGGACGGCGACGCACTTCCTGATCGCGCACGACGGGCGCGGACATTTGTTCGGGTGCGCGGCCGAACTCGGCGAAAGCGCCACGTCGTTTCGCGCGTCGTGCGAAGCGCGTGGCTGGCTGGTCGCGCGCGTGCGGGCCGAGCGACTTCAAGAGCGCTTGTCGCGCGCCGCGTGAATCAGGAAGTTTTTTCCGTCGCGTCGCGCTCTTCGCGTACCCAGCGAGCGGCGCGCCACGCGTCCACGCCGAACCACGCGGCGAGGGCGAACGCGAGGAGCGCCCACGGCCAACCCACCCAAATCAACAAAGCGACGGCGAGCAGCAGCAGGAGCGCCGCGCCGACGGCGCTGCTACGAAGAACTTGAACGGGCGAGAGACGACGCATGCGCCCATCATGGCGCGGAACGCGACTCGGCGCCATGAAAGAGCTCTCATGCGCTCAAGAATCGCGTTGGGGCCGCGTGAAGACCCACAGTTGATAAGCGTTGCGAAGCAGCAACACGGCCGCGAGAATGGCGACGGGCCACTGCTCCTTGAGACCCGCCGAGATGCCGAGCATGCCTGCGAGCGCGGCGATCGCCGTCACGAGCCAGACACGCCATGCCGGAACGTTGAACTTCAAATCTTCCCTCCGCGCTCAGCCTAGCGGCGCGAAGCGAGAAGTGCGTGTGACGGTCAGCGCTTTGTGGTTTTCAAAACGGTGATGCACAACGCCGTCATGTTCGGATCGACGTCGATCGCGGCGACGGTGGCGACGTAGTACGTGAGCCCGGCCGTCTTGGCATTCGTGAGGGTACGCCAACGCGTCGGCATGGCGTTGCCTCCGGCGAAGTTCGCCCACGCCGTCGCGCCCTTGAACCCGGCCTTGGCGAGCTTCGCGTCGAGAGTCTTGCGCACGGCGTCGGGTTTGCCGGGCGCGAGGAGTTGCATGGAGCGCACGAAGGTCTGATTTTGCGGAAGGGACTCGCGCCAGCGTTGCTCGGACGCGACGCACATCGTGGAGGCGCCCGCGTCGGCCTTGACGGTGTCGGCGAGACGAAAGAGGAAGTCGTCGATGTTCTGAGCGAGGGCGACGCCTAGGAAAAGCGTCAGGGCAGGAGCGAGAACGCGAAGATGAAGCATGAGGGTTCCTCCGAAAACCTTTGAAGTGTGTAAGCTCAGCATGACACTTTCTCGAGCCTTTTGCAGCAAGTTGTTCATCCGAGGCAAAGGTGGCGAGCGCGCTCTTGCCAACGGTCTCGCGGGGTACACTGAGCTCGACGGCCTGCGGGCCCCAGGAGCAGCATGTGGATTTCGACGAAAGCACAATACGGCCTGCGCGCGCTCATCGAGATCGGTAAACGACCCGACGAGGCCGTGCCGCTCAAGGACGTCGCCGACAAGCAGGGCATCAGCCAACCTTATCTCGAGCAACTCGCGGCGCAGCTTCGCCGTTCGGGCTTCATCCGCTCGGTGCGCGGCGCCCACGGCGGCTACCGCCTCGCGCGCGCGCCCGAAGCGATCGTCGCGTACGACGTCGTCGTGGCAATGGAAGGAAGTCTCTCGCCCGTTTCGTGCCTGGAGGAGGACGGAACGTGCGTGCGTGCGGGCTCGTGCGCGACCGAGGGCTTGTGGCGACGCGTGGACGAGGCGGTGCGGGGCGTGCTGTCGGGCACCACGCTCGCCGACCTCATCCACGAGAACCTCGTGATCGAGCAGTCGCGTCTCGTGCAGCTCGAAGCGGCTTTTCCGGCCGACTGAGCACCTCGGCGAGCGTCGCGCTAAACTAATCGCTCGTGAACCGACTGTACACCCGCGCGCTTCGGCCCCTGCTGTTCCGCCTCGACGCCGAGGACGCGCATCACGTCACGCTCGCCGGCTTGCGGCGAGCGGTTCGCGTTCCGGGCGCCCTCGAAGCCCTCGAAGCGCTGTACGGCACGCCGCCGTCCGGCGTCCTCGCGTCGACGGTATTCGGCCTCTCGTTCGCTTCTCCGATCGGGCTGGCCGCAGGACTCGACAAGAACGCAATGAGCGTCGAGGCGTGGGGCCGCGTCGGGTTGGGCTTTCTCGAAGTCGGGACGGTCACGCCGAGACCCCAAGGCGGAAATCCGAGGCCGCGCTTGTTTCGCCTGCCGTCGGACGCGGCCCTCATCAACCGCATGGGGTTCAACAACGACGGCGCGGACGTCGTCGCCGAGCGCTTGACGCGGTTGCGCGAGCGACGCGTGCCGCTCGGCGTGAACATCGGCAAGAACAAGGACACGCCGAACGAGGAAGCCGAGCTCGACTACCGAGCTTGCCTGCGCTCGCTGTACGCTCACGGCGACTTCTTCGTCGTGAACGTCTCGTCGCCGAACACGCCGGGGTTGCGCGCCTTGCAAGCGGGCGATGAGCTTGCCCGCCTGTTGCGCGGCGTGCTGAACGAGGCCGACGACCTCAGGGTGCGCCACCTGCTGCCCGCCAAGCCGATTCTCGTGAAGATCGCGCCGGACCTCACCGATTTCGAATTGGAAACGACCGTGTCGGCGGCCGTGTCGGCGGGCGTGGGCGGTTTCGTCGTGTCGAACACGACGCTGTCGCGCGATCACTTGACGCACGAGAAGCGCGGCGAGACGGGCGGCCTCAGCGGCCGCCCGTTGCGTGAGCGCAGCACGGCGCTCGTTCGCCGCGTTCACCGACTCACGAAGGGGCGCGTGCCGATCGTCGGATCGGGAGGCGTGTTCACGGGACGCGACGCCTACGACAAGATCAAGGCGGGCGCGAGCCTCGTGGAAGTGTACACGGCGCTCGTGTACGAGGGGCCGGGCCTGGCGCGGCGCGTGAACGCCGAGTTGACGGCCCTGCTGAGCGCCGACGGCTTGACGCACGTGTCGCAAGCCGTCGGCGTTGACGCCTGACGACGTCTCTCGAAAGGACGTCACGCGGACGCCTCGGCGTTCGAAGTTGCCGGGCACCCTCGGGTGCCCGGCAGGGCGTCACGCGCCGCGTTGAAAGGCGACGCGACCTGCGACGAGCGTCAAAGTCGGCCAGCCACGCAGCACTTCTCCTGCCCACGGGCTGAACTTCGCCTTGCTTCGAAACGTGCTCGGTTCCACGGCCCGCTCGGTGTCGAGGTCGAGGATCGTGAGGTCGGCGGGCGCGCCGGGTTCCAAGGTCGGCGCGTCCCAGCCCATGACGCGGGCGGCGCCGCTCGTGAAGAGGTCGACGAGCTTTTGGAGCCCCAGCGTGTCCGCGAAGCGGGTGTACATCAGCGGAAACGCGACTTCGATGGACGGAATGCCGAAGGGCGCGGTGAGAAGGTCGCGTTCCTTCTCGGAGCTCGTGTGTGGCGCGTGGTCGGTGCCGACCGCGTCCACGGTGCCGTCCGAAAGTCCTCGCAGCAACGCGGCGGCGTCCTCGCTCGTTCTCAGGGGCGGCGCAACCTTGTACTGCGCGTCGAAGCCGCGCAGGTGCTCGTGGGTGAGGGTGAGGTGGTGCGGGCAGACTTCGCAGGTGATCGGCACGCCGTCGGCCTTCGCGCGCCGCACGAGGTCGAGCGCGCGTGCGGTCGAGAGGTGCTGGACGTGCAGCCGCGCTTTGGTGAGGCGCGCGATCTCGATGTCGCGGGCGACGCGGGCCGACTCCGCCTCGGCGGGATTGCCGGGCAAGCCGAGCGCTTCGGACACTTCGCCTTCATGCATCACGCCGTCGGCTCGCAGCGTGGCGTCCTCGGCGTGCACGGACACGACCATGTCGAGGGAGGACGCGTACTCCAAGCCGAGCCGCAAGACGCGGGCGTCCTCGTTCGTGCGTCCGTCGTCGGTGAACATCGCGGCGCCCGCGTCTTTGAGCAAGGCGAGTTCGGCGAGTTCCTTGCCTTGCTGGCCTTTCGTGAGGGCGGCGGCGGGCCTCAGGCGCGCGAACCCGAGGCGCGCGGCCTTCTCGGCGAGTTGGCGCACGATCGCGGGGTCGTCCACGACGGGGCTGGTGTTCGGCATGGACACGACCGTGCCGTAACCGCCCGCCGCTGCCGCCGCGAGGCCCGAGGCGAGGTCTTCTTTTTCTTCTTGCCCGGGCTCGCGCAGGTGGGCGTGCAACTCGATGAGGGCGGGCACGATCGTGCCGCCCCCACCGTCGAGGGTGACGTCGGCGTCGACGGCGAGGTTCCAGCCGAGAATCTTGTCGCCGTCGACGAAGAGGACTTCTTCGGCGTCGCTTCCGACGCGTTTCACGTTGACGATCTTGAGCATGTCAGGCGCCCCTTCCGACGAGGAGGTGGTACAGCACGCTCATGCGAACGGCGAGGCCGTTCTCGACTTGCCGCACGATGAGGGCGCGGGGCGAGTCGGCGAGCGAGCCCGAGATTTCGACGTCGCGGTTCATCGGGCCGGGGTGCAGAACGAACGCGCCGTCTCGGGCGCGCTCCATGAGGGCCTCGTTGACTTGGTATGTCGCGGCGTACTCTTCGAGGCTGCCGAGGTACCCGGCGTTCATGCGCTCGCGTTGCAGCCGCAAGGCCATGACGGCGTCGGCGCCTTTGACGGCTTCGTTGACGTCCGTCGTGAGGGTGACACCTCGGCGGGCGAGTTCTTTGGGAAGCAGCGTCGCGGGTCCGCACAGCGTGACGCTGGCGCCGAGCATCGGAAGGAGTTCGGCGTTGGAGCGCGCGACGCGGCTGTGGCGGACGTCACCGACGATCGTGATCTTCTTGCCTTCGAGCGAGCCGAACTTCTCGCGCAGCGTGTACGCGTCGAGCAGGGCTTGCGTGGGATGGGCGCGGCGACCGTCTCCGGCGTTGATGGTGGGCTTGGCGCTGTACTTGTTCACGAGATGCGCGGCGCCCGACGCCTCGTGCCGCACGATGAACGCGTCCACGCCGAGGGCGTTGAGGGTTTCGATGGTGTCGCGCAGCGATTCGCCTTTGGACAAACTGCTCGCTCCGGCGGCGAACGTGACGACGTCGGCGCTCATGCGGCGCGCGGCGAGTTCGAACGAGAGGCGCGTGCGCGTGGAGTTTTCGAAGAAGGCCGTGCAGATCGTCATTCCCTGCAAGGCGGGCACCTTCTTGACGGGCCGCGCGAGGACTTCGTGCATGACGTCGGCGGTGTCGAAGATCGCTTGGACTTGTTCGGCCGTCCAGTCCGCGAAGTCGAGCAGGGAGCGCGTCATTCGTCCTCCCAGAGTTCCACGACGTCCGCTTCGTCGCTTTCGGCAAGCTTGACTTTCACGACCTCGCTGCGGGCAGTGGGAAGGTTCTTGCCGACGTAGTCGGCTCGAATGGGCAGCTCGCGGTGGCCGCGGTCGATGAGGACGGCGAGTTGGATGCTCGACGGTCGCCCGAGGTCGGTGAGGGCGTCGAGGGCGGCGCGCACGGTACGTCCGGTGTACAAGACGTCGTCGATGAGGACGACTTTGCGGCGCGCGATGTCGAAGGGCACTTCGGTTTTGCGGACGATAGGTTGGTGCGCGATTTCGCTGAGATCGTCGCGGTAGAGCGTGATGTCGAGCTTGCCGAGGGGCACGTCGACGCCTTCGAGTTCGCGTAGTTTCGCGCCGAGTCGCGCGGCGAGCGGGATGCCGCGCGTGTGCACGCCGATCAAGGCGAGGTCGGCGGCGCCCTTGTTGCGCTCGAGGATTTCGTGGGCGATGCGGGTGAGGGCGCGGGCGATGTCGCCACTTTCGAGGATGGTGGCCTTGAAGTTCACGTCTTGCCCTCGGTGTGGTGGGTCGGCGTGAAAAAACGACCGCTCGACGTGGGTCGGCGGCGGCGTGGTGATGCGTTCATGCGTTCTCCCTTCTCGCCTCGCGGGGCGGGGGCGGCCTCTCTGGACCGCGTTAAAGGACCTTTGGAAGGCTACGCCTCGCGGGCCGTTCGCGCAAGAGGACGAGTAAAGACGCAGTTAACTTGACAAGGTAACACTCAGGTTAGTAGTATGGTGCCTGTCAAGGAGGTCCTTCAGATGATGCGATTCGATCCTTTCCGCGAAATTGAGGAACTTCAGCAACGCGTCGACCGCATGTTCGGCACGAACGCCACCTCGGGCCGCTTCGCGCCGCTCGTGGACGTCCACGAAGACGAAGGCGGGCTGGAAATCAGCCTCGACCTTCCCGGCATCGCTCCCGAGGGCATCAAGCTCGAGGCCGAGAACAACACCGTGACGGTCTCCGCCGAGCGCAAGTACGACAACACCCAAAACCGCACCGCCCACCGCACCGAACGCGCCTACGGCACCTTCGTCCGCACTTTCAACATTCCCAGCCGCTACGACCTTGCCAAGATCGAGGCGACGCATCAGCACGGCACGCTCACCTTGCGCATTCCACGCGCCGAGCAGGCCATGCGCCGCGCCATCCCGATCAAAAGCACGGTCAGCAATCAAGGGCGGCCGCAAGCGCTCGAAGTGAGCGCGAACGAGCAACACCAGTAACGCCTCGAGCAACGACCCCGCCTTTCGGCGGGGTCGTTCGCGTTACTTCTGCACGAGCTTGACTTCGAACAACGTCGGCCAGAGCTTGCCCGTCAGGAACAAGCGCTTCGTCGCGGCGTCGTATGCGATGCCGTTGAGTACGGCGTTGGGATCGGTCGCCTTCACCTCGTCGGCGAGGTTCGTCGCGTCGATCCACGCCGTGACCCGGCCCGTCGAGGGATCGATTCGGGCGATGCGGTTCGTGAGCCACACGTTCGCGTACACCTGCCCGTCGACGAACTCGAGCTCGTTGAGGTTCGCGACTGGACCCTCGGGACTCGTCACGGCGACTTTGCGCACGACTTGGAACGTCGTCGGGTCGAGGAAGAACAAGTTCGACGAACCGTCCGAGAGGATGAGGTTCGAGCCGTTCGACGTCAGCCCCCACCCTTCGCTGAAGAAGGTGCCGACGGGGTACGCGAAGGTGCGCTGCAAGGCGAACGTCGCCTTGTCGAGGACGTACGCGACGTTCGATCGCCACGTGAGCTGCACGATCCGTCCTCCGGGCGCGGGCGCGATGCCCTCGCCGAAGTTCGACGCGGGCAAGGCGCGGCGCTGCAGCACCTCGCCCGTCTCCAGCTTCACGCGCCGCAGTTCCGAGCGGCCTTCCAATCCCGTTCCCTCGAACAGCACGCCGTTGTCCAAGAAAAGTCCTTGAGTGAACGCGCCCGCGTCGTGCACGTAGCGCTTCACGACCTCCACGCGCAACGTCGGAACGGACGCCGTGGACTGAGAGCTCGCGCAAGACGAGCAGAGCAACGAAAGGGCGACGAGCGTCGAAGCGGCGAAACGCGGAGGCATGGAGGCATGATACGCCGACGACGAGCGCGCTTTCGCGCGACCTTCAGAAAAATGGCACTACACTGGGGTGTGCGCGTCGTCCTCTTTTTGCAAGTCGTGGTGCTGCTCGCGCTCGCCGCCTACGTCGTGCTGCTGCAACTCGAAAACCCCGTGCGGGTCATGCTGCCCTTGCCGGGCGGCAACACCAGCATGCCGCTCGGTCTCGTGCTCGGCGGCGGTCTGCTGATCGGCGCGGCCTACACGGCCTTCCTCTTTTTGCCCGCCATGCTGCGCGCCGCCTCGTTGCGTCGCCAAGAGCAAGCTCGGCGCCGGGAAGCCGAGACGAAACTGGGGGCGGCCTTGCAAGCCAAGCTCGCCGCCACGCCGCCTACGCTGTCCGTCGCCGAGTCGGCAGACAGCCAGGAGGGCGCGTGACGCCGTCGGCGAAGTGGGTGCTGGCCAAGCCTTCGACACGCGAGGATCTGCTGCGAACGATGGCGGAATTCGAGGTGAGCCCCGCCCTCGCGCAAGTCCTCTTGTCCAGAGGGTTTGCCCGCGCGCACCTCACGCCCGAACTGAGCCTCTCGCCGAATCCCGCGCTTCACGAGGCCGCGCGTCGGCTCGTGGCGGCCATGCGCGCGAAGAAGCGCGTCCGCATCCACGGCGATTACGATGCCGACGGCGTCACCGCCACGGCCGTGCTGGTGATGGGTCTGCGTGAACTCGGCGCGAACGTGCACGGCTTCATTCCTCACCGGCTCAACGAAGGGTACGGCGTTCACCCCGACAAGGTCGAAGAGCACGCGCTCGCCTGCGATTTGCTGCTCACCGTGGACTGCGGCGTCACCAACCTCGCCGAGGTGCGCGCCCTTCTCGACAAAGGCGTGGAGGTCATCGTCACCGACCACCACTCGCCCGGACCGGACTTTCCGCCGTGCCTCGTCGTGCACCCCAAGCTCACACCGAACTACGACCACGACCTGCACAACCTTACCGGCGCGGGCGTCGCGTACCACCTGTTGTGGGCCGTACACGAGGCGCTGCAGCTTCCGCCGCCGCTGAAGTACGCCGACATCGCCACGATCGGCATCGTGGCGGACGTCGCGCCCCTCGTCGGAGAGAACCGCGCGCTCGTCACGGCGGGCCTCGCGCGCTTCCGCACGTCGGAGCATCCCGGCATTCGCGCCCTGATGGGTTCGCAAAAGCTGGAGCGCGTCACGGCGCGCGACGTGGCGTTCATCCTCGCGCCCCGCATCAACGCCGCGGGCCGCCTCGGCGAGGCGGACCTCGCGCTGGAACTGCTCACCACGCCGTCGAAGCAGCGGGCCGCCGAGCTCGCGGTGTACCTCGATCAGCGCAACAAGGACCGCCGCGTCATCCAAGACCGCATGTTCAAGGAAGCGCTGGACATCGTGGAGCCGAGCGATCCCGCCATCGTCGTCACGCACGAGTCGTGGCACGCGGGCATCATGGGCATCGTCGCCAGCAAACTGCTCGAGACGTTCTACAAGCCGGTGTTCATCATCGCGCAGGGCAAGGGCAGCGTTCGCTCCACGCCCGGCATCTCCGCCGTGGACGGCTTGCGCGCCGCCGCCGACCTTCTCAAGCGCTTCGGCGGACACACGGGCGCCGCCGGATTCGCGTTGTACGACGAGAACATCCCGAAACTGCGTGAGCGCCTCCACGACTTCGCGCGTCGATTTCCGCCGCCGGAACGGGTGCACCACCTCGACGCGGCCCTCCCGACGGGCGCCGCCGTGATGTCGCTGCTGAGCGAAATCGACGCGTTCGAGCCGTACGGGGAAGGTCACCGACCGCCCCTCTGGTGGCTGCGAACGGAATTGCAAGACTCGCGGCTCGTGGGCAAGAATGGCGATTCGCTGCAGTTCAAGGTGGGACGCGACAAGGGCATCCTTCACGGCACGGCGAAACTGCCCAGAGGCACGCAAGATCTGGCCGCCACCTTGCGCCGCGACACCTACAACGGTCGCGAGCGCCTCGAGTTCGCGGGCGTCGCCGTGCGGCCCGCGAACCGCGTCGAGTTGGAAGGCGCGTCCGATGGACCGCGCCTTCCGAGGCTCGAGCCGAAAGACGCCATGGGCCGCGTGCGTGGCGGAACGCTCGCCTACGCCGACGGCAGCGTCGCCGACTACCTGCAGACGAACGTGCCCGGCGTGCGCTTCGTGCAGCCCGGCGAGCGCGTGCGGCAAGAAATCGTGCTGTTCGGCTTGCCGTCCGAGGACGACTTGCGCGCGTGGTTGCGCGAGGGACACGTGACCTTCGCCTGGGGTCCCAAGACGCTCGAAGCGCTGCGAGGACGCTACGGCTACCACCGCGAAGGCTTGGCGCTCGACGCGGACGCCGACGTGCTCGCCGAACTCGGCGTGCGCAGCGCGATCGAGTTGCGCGGCGCCGAGTTGTGGCGCTCGGCGCGTTGGCGCGAGGACGCCGCCGATGCTTACCGCCGCTGGCTGTGGGCCCACTTGTACGAAGGCCTCGACGACGCGGGCTGGTCGAGCGCCGTGCTGGCGCTCACGGGCGTCCGCGCGGGCGAGCATGACGAGACGCTCGGCGTCCTCGCGCCCGGCGATTGAGGCGTCGAGGGGCGCCTGGGCGCCGCGTTCTTCGAACAGCCTTTACGCTTCGGCCACGAAGAATTCCGCGCCCACGCCACCCTCGGCCGCATCGCGCCGCGCTTCCTCGTGGCGGCCGAGGGCGCGAAGCGCGAGCACCCGCGCGGGTGAACCGAGCGCCGCACGAATCAGCGCCTTTTCGGCGGTCAGCGCGGCCTTGCTCGGCGAACCGACGCGCGCTTGCGCGAGGGCGAGCACGGCCAGCAGGTAGGCGTCCGCCGCCTCGCCCGTCACCTCGGCGACCTTGAGCCCCTCGGCGAGGGCATGCAAGGCGAGCCGCGGCTCCGCGGCGGAGAGATGCAGTTCGCCGAGCAGGGCGGCGGCGGCGACGAGCGCGGGCGCGTCCCCCTCGAGTCGAGCGAGATCGCGGGCGGCGAGGGCGTCGGCAGGCGCTTTCGTCACGCGGGCGCGCAACACGAGCACGCGGGCACTCATTGGCAACTGTTCGAGGAGCCGAGCGGCCTCTCGAAGCTTGCCCGCGTGCACGAGGGCAACGACGTGGGCGATCTCGGCGCTCAAATTCGGATGTTTCCGCCGGCGATCTGGATGCTGATCACCACGAGCGCCAGCACGCCAATCCACGCGCCGATCACGACGCCACGATTTCGGCTGCGTGACACGCCGTGCGCGATCCCGATCGCGGCGAACATCAAGATAGGATGCCAGATGCTCACGCTCGGACGGTCGAGCAGCCACAGCAACAGACCGATCGCGACGTTGATGTCGAGCAGCACGGGCGCGATTCGCTGCACCGGCTGACCGCGCCGCAGCAGAAAAAAGGCCACCACGAGCATCGGAACGAGTTGCAGCAAGTGGCCGTACCACGTGTGAACGTTGTAAAGCAGCATGCGCTCATTTTGGCCGAGGAGAGCTTCTTTGGCGAGGGACGATCCTCGCAGGCGCGCTCGAAAGCGGCGCGGTCAGGCGCTCATGGCAGAGTCGAGGCCGAGAAAACGCCACAGCGCGCGCCGCGGTACCCTGAGGCCCGCGCCGCTCTCCACGGCGGTGAGACGACCGTCGCGAATCCATCGGCGCACCGTCCGCTCGTGACAGCCCGTGTATTCGCAGACTTCGCTGACCTTCAGCAACTTCGGCAAGCTCTCGAACTGCTCGTGCAACGTCAAGGAATCACCTCCCATGAGGCGAAAGGCGAAACGACAAAAACGGCCTCCACGAGGGAGGCCGTTTTCCGAGGGGCAGTCACGTGCGCTGGACGATCATCCATCGTCGGACCGAAACCACTATCAAGCGTCTTGGCGTTCAACTTGCCTCAGTATATATCGCTCGCTCGTCAAGGCGTCGTCAACTTTTTCTCGAAGCATTCTTGATCTTTCAAGGATGGCGCCTTGAGCTACTCTTGAGATCGTGAATCTTCTCGCGCAAACGTCGGGTACCCTCGCCAACGTCGCCGCCGTCCTGCTCGGCACCGCTCTCGGCCTCGCCCTCGGCGGACGGCTCAGCGAGAAAACGCAGCGCACCTTGCTGCAAACGCTGGGCCTCGTCACGCTGTACATCGGACTCGGCATGGCGTCCGACCTCGGCAAGGTCAAGGCGGGCGTGGTCCCAGGAGTCATCCTCGCGCTCGTCACGCTCGCGCTCGGAGCGATCATCGGCGAGGCGCTGGGCGTCGAGGAGCGCCTCGCCGACCTCGGCGAGAATCTCAAAAAGCGCTTTCGAGGCGGCGGGCGCTTCACGGAAGGCTTCGTGGCCGCCAGCCTGCTGTTCTGCGTCGGCCCCATGACCATCATCGGCAGCTTGCAAAACGGTTTGACGCTCGATCCGCAAACGCTGCTCGTGAAATCGACGCTCGACGGCATCGCCTCGCTCGCCCTCGCGGGTGTGTACGGCATCGGCGTGGGCTTCTCGGCGCTCGTCATCTTGCTGCTTCAAGGCGGCATTTCCCTCGCCGCCGGCGGCCTCGCGGCAAGCTTGCCCGACCCGGCGTCCAATCCCTACATCTTGATGGTCTCGGGAGCGGGCGGACTCATCATCGTCGGAATCAGCGTGAACCTGCTGCTCGCCGGTCTCGCCCTCGAGGATCGGCGCGTGCGCGTCGGAAGCATGCTGCCCGCGCTGCTCGTCGCGCCGCTCGCACTGTGGATCGTGAGTCTCTTCTGACGCTTCCCGTATAATCCTCCCCATGATCGACGCGGCCCAGATGCAGCACCTGATGAAGCTCGCGAGGCTCGACCTCACGCCCGAAGAAGCTCAGCGGATGCAAGGCGACCTCAACAAGATCCTCGGTTACTTCGAGAAGCTCGGAGAGCTCGACACCGACGGAGTCGAGGAGATGCAGCGGCCTGTCGCGTTGGAGAACGTGCTGCGCGAAGACGTGCCGACGTCGATGTTCACGTCGAGCGAAGCGTTGTCGCTCGCCGTCGAGACGCAAGACGGCTTCTTCAAGGTGCCGCGAACGGTGGAGCAGTAATGCTGGACCTCAAGTTCATTCGCGAACATCCGGACGTCGTGCGAAGCGCCATCGAAGTCAAACGCGTCGAGCTCGACCTCGACGAGTTACTGCGCGTCGACGCCGAGCTCGTCGCGTTGCGCCAACGGCAAGAGGCGTTGCTGGCCGACCGCAACGCGAACGCCAAGCTCGTTCCGAAGGCCAGCCCCGACGAGAAGGCCGCGCTCATTCACAAGGGCAAGGACCTCGGCGAACAGATCAAGGCCAACGAACCGGCGATTCGCGCGCACGAAGATCACTTGAAAGTACTGCTGCTGCAAGTGCCCCAAATTCCCGACGACCGCGCCCCGATTGGGACGTCGGACGAGGAGAACGTCGAGCTGCGCCGCCACGGGGAACTGCCGACCTTCGGCTTCCAACCCAAGGACCACGTGCAACTGCTGGAAATGCACGGCTGGGCGGACTTCGAGCGTGTTGCGAAAGTGTCCGGGAGCCGTTCGTACCTTCTCAAAGGCGACGCCGCCCGCTTGGAACTGGCGGTCCTCATGTACGCCCTCGACTTTCTCGCCGACCGCGGCTTCACGCCCCTTTCCACCACGGCCCTCGTGCGGCCCGAGACGCTCGTCGCCACCGGCCACTTCCCGGGCGGCGAGGACCAGGTGTACAAGCTCGAAGGCGAAGAGCTGATGCTCGCCGGAACGGCCGAAGTGCCCATCAACTCGTTGTACGCGGGCGAAATCTTGAGCGGCGACGACCTGCCGCTCACCTTCGCGGGATTCTCGGGCGCGTTTCGCAGCGAGGCGGGCAGCGCGGGCCGCGATGTGCGCGGCCTCATGCGCGTTCACGAATTCAAGAAGGTCGAGCAGTATGTCCTGTGCAAGGAAGAGGACGCCTGGGGTTGGTTCGACGCGATGTTGGAGAACGCGGAGATGATGCTGCGCGCCCTTGGCCTTCCCTACCGCGTGCTCGCCAACTGCACGGGAGACATGGGGCGCGGCAAGGTGTACATGAACGACGTCGAGTGCTGGGTGCCGAGCGAAGGCAAGTACCGTGAAACGCACTCGTGCTCGTACCTCGGCGATTGGCAGGCGAGGCGCACGGGCTTGCGTTACCGAGACGCGGACGGCAAGGTGAAGTTCGCGCACACCCTCAACAACACGGGCCTCGCCGTGCCTCGCGTGCTCGTGCCGCTCTTGGAAGTTCACCAGCAAGCGGACGGGCGCATCTTCGTTCCCGAAGCGCTGCGGCCGTACCTGCGCGGCCGCGAATACCTCGGCTGAGCGCGCCGCGTGGCTGACAGCAAGTTGCCGAGCGCCTTCCTGGCACGCGTGGAAGGCCAGCTCGGCGACGACTTCGCGGCATTCTGCGCCGCCCTGGAACGAGGAGAACGCGCGGCGGGCCTCCGCGTCAATCCTCTCAAATCCGCGCGGTTGCCTTTCGGCGCCCTGGACGCCGTGCCGTGGGAACCCAGCGGCTTCTACGTCCCGCCCGACGTGCGCCCCGGCGCTCACCCGCTGCACTGGGCGGGCGCCTACTACGTTCAGGAACCGAGCGCGATGGCGGTCGCACGAATCGTGGATCCGGCGCCGGGAGAGCGGGTCCTCGACCTCGCGGCGGCGCCCGGCGGCAAGACGACGCACCTCGCCGCCCTCATGAACGGCGCAGGCCTCGTCGTCGCGAACGAGGTGACGCCTTCGAGGGTCGGCAAGCTTTTGGAAAACGTCGAACGGTGGGGCGTGCCGATCGTCGTGACCAACGAGAGCGTCGAGAAGCTCGCGCGCGCATGGCCCGAAGGCTTCGACCGCGTCCTGCTCGACGCTCCGTGCAGCGGCGAAGGCATGTTCCGCAAAGACGACGAGGCCGTCCGCACGTGGACACCCAGAAGGCCAGCGCAACTCGCTTCCTTGCAACGCGACCTCTTGAGAAGCGCCGCCGAGCTCGTGCGCTCTGGAGGCGTGCTCGTGTACTCGACGTGCACCTTCTCGCGAGAAGAAAACGAGGGCGTGATCGAGGACTTCTTGAAGCGCCACGTCGGCTGGAAACTCGAGGACGCCGCCCTGCACTCCGACTTCGACGTCGTGATGGGCGCGGCCGTGAGGTTGTGGCCGCACCGCGTTCGAGGCGAAGGCCACTTCGTCGCGAAGCTCAGAGCGCCTGGAAACGAGGACGCCGAACGTCACGCGGGCGATCTTCAAGCGGCGAGCCGAGCGGTTCGGCGAACGTGGGACGCCTTCGCGAGCCAGCACGGAACGAGCGACGTTCCCGGCACGATCATCGAGCGAAGCGGCCACTTGTACGCCGTGAGCGAGGACGCCCCCGACTTCACCGGCGTGAAAGTTCGCGCGCCCGGCTTGTACCTCGGCGAAGTCAAAGGCGAGCGCTTCCTTCCGGCGCGCGCCCTCGCCCAATGGCACGCCCTCGCAGCGACGAGCACCCTTTCCTTCGACGCCGACGTCCACCGCACCGTCCTGTCCTCGCTCGACCGAGGCGAAGCGGTGAGCTTCGACGCGCCCGAGGGCTGGCACGTGGCGACCGTGCAAGACCTAGGGCTCACGTGGGTGCAGTCGAAGAAGGGCGCGCTCCGACCTACGAAAGCGCGGTGGTAGGCGCCACGAGTTCGACCAAGGTCATCACGCCGTACCCCGTTCCGCCGCTCGGACCGAGGTCGTGCTCGCCCTCGGCGAACGCGCAGCCCGCGATGTCGAGGTGCGCCCAAGGCTTCGTGACGAACTCTCGCAAGAAGAGCGCCGCCTTGATGGCGCCGCCGCTGGGCTTGAGATCGGAATTCTTGAGGTCGGCGGGCCCTTTCTTGTAACCCTTGAGGTACGCCGAGTGTAGCGGCATCGGCCACATGCCTTCGTCGGCGCGGGCGGCGGCTTCCCGCAACTCGAACTCCACGGCGGCGTCGGACGTGAAGAGAGCCGCGAGGTCGTCGCCGAGCGCGACGACTTTCGCGCCCGTGAGCGTGGCGAGATCCACCACGAGGTCCGCGCCTTCGTCGCACGCGATCGTGAGGGCGTCGGCGAGCGTGAGCCGACCCTCGGCGTCCGTGTTCGTCACCTCGACCGTTTTGCCGTTCGCCGCGCGGAAGACGTCACCGGGCCGCATGGCCGCTCCGGAGATGGCGTTGTCGCAGGCGGGCAGATAAGCGCGCACCTCCACGTCGGGCTTCAGCAGGGCGAGAGCGCGCATCGCGCCGAGCACGGCCGCGCCGCCGCCCATGTCGCACTTCATGGTCGCCATTCCGGCAGACGTCTTGATGCTGTAACCGCCCGTGTCGAACATGACGCTCTTGCCGACGAGCGCGATCACGCGCGTGGCATGTTGCGGTTTGTACGTCAACTGGATGAACTGCGGCTCGTGCGCGCTTCCCTCGTTCACGGCGAGGAACAAGCGCATGCCGCGCACCTCGCACTCGGCCCTGCCCCACACTTCGAGCTCCAAGCCGAACTCGTCGGCGAGCTTGTGGGCTTCGCGCGTGAAGTCCTTCGGGGTGAGATCGTTCAAGGGGCGGTTGACGAGGTCGCGCGCGAGGTTCACGCCGCTCGCGACGGCCACGATTCGCTCGGCGAGCTCGTCCGTGAGGCCGCCGACGCTCACGGACGAGAGGACGGGGGCATCGTCCGACTTGAACTTCGTGAAGCGGTACGCGCCGAGCGTCACGCCGATGGCGAAGGCAGGCGCGAACTCCGGGTTGAATTCGTCGGTACTCACCGAGGTCGCGCGCACGTCCTTGGCGAGGCGCGCGATCTTCACGCCGAGCGCCCGGGCCGCCGAAACGTCGAGAGGCGGCAACGCCAGGGCGACGTCGCGCGATTCACCTCGCACCAGCGTCACCTCCCCGTCTTTGAGGGTCGTCGCGACGCGCGCGGCGGCAGGGTCGAGAGAGGCGTCTTCCGTGACGAGCGTCAGGTGCAAGTCCGCCGGAGCGGAATCACTTCGAAGTTGCATGGCGTGACCTTACCACGACCGAGCCCGGCTTCTGTCTTCATCGGCCCCGACGGCGTCGGCCGACCGCGTGGCGAGTCGGCCGTCTCTCGTGAACGCCTCAATCCGCCGCCGCGTCCGCCAATTCCCGCGAGAGGTCGTCCACGTAGCTTTCCAGCCATCCCGGCAGCCCGAGCGCCGAGCAACTCACGCGGTGCGTCGCGTGATCTGCGAGGCATTCGTGGCTGCCGACTTGCACGGCGACCGAGGCGACCTTGAACATCGCCAAGTCGTTGTCGGAGTCTCCGAAGACGACGGTGTGCGCCATGTCGACGCCGAAGTGCGCGGCGATTTCGGCGAGCGCGGTGCCCTTGTCCGCCCCGTCGGGCGTGACGGTGATGAAGCTCTCGTAAGGCGCGAGACCGCCCGTGAGATTGACGCCGCCGACGGCGAGAATCGCGTCCTCGAAGCGCCTCGCCTTCTCCAGCGTGAAGCTCATCTGCGAAATCGGCGTGGTCCCGACCTCGTCGATGTGCTTCATCGCGCGGCCTTGCAGCCACGCGGGTTGGATGCCGTCGGTGTCCCGCACGAAGATCGTGTCGTCCGAGTAAGCCCAAAGACGCGCCTCGGGAGGCAAGGCCGCGTTCACGCTTCGCACCTGCTCGGGCGTGAGGGCGTGGCGAGCGATCTCCGTCTCCCCCACTTGCACGACGCCGCCGTTGCTCGTGGCGATCGCGTCAGGCTGAATGCCCTCCAAGACGTCCTCGGGCACCCGAGCTCGTCCCGTGATCACGGCGATCTTGCAGCCGTGCTCCTTGAGTTTGGAGATGACGTCGGCGCTTCGGCGCGGCACCGTCTTGTCGTGGTCGAGGAGAGTTCCGTCGAGGTCGAAGGCGATCAAGCGCATGGCTGCGATTTTGACACGTGTGGTGTCCCCCGAGGGTGACAAGCCTACCCCTCTGCTCGTCGTTCGCGGGCGTCGAGGATCAAGCGGCGATCAAAGAGGCGCGTTGTCCTCGAAGTTCGGCGGTCGCTTCTCGCGCAGGCTCGCCAAGCCTTCCTTGACGTCGGGACCGGTGAAGCCGAGGAATTCGAGGGCGAGGCTCGCGTCGAACGTCGGGCCCATCATCCGAAGCCAGTTGTTGAGGGCGTACTTCGTCCAGCGAACGGCGGTCGGCGAGCTTCGCGCGAGCTTGCGGGCGACGTCGAAGGCGCGCTCGACGAGGTCGGCGTCGTCGACGCACAGGCTCACGAGCCCGATCCGTTCGGCTTCCTCGCCGCCGAGAGGTTCGTTGAGCAGCAGGTAGTACTTCGCCTTGTTCAAGCCGCACAGCAACGGCCATATGATGGCGGCGTGATCTCCGGCGGCGACGCCGAGGCGGGTGTGCCCGTCGAGAATGCGCGCCGACTTGGCGGCGATCGAGACGTCGGCGAGCAGGGCGACGGCGAGTCCCGCTCCCACGCACGGACCGTGAATGGCGCTCACGATCGGCTTCGAGCAGTTGACGACGTTGTACACGAGGTCGCGCGCTTCCTTCCACACCCTCGTGAGGGTGTGGAAGTCGCTCGCCATGCTTTCGATGAGCTCGAAGTCGCCGCCGCTGGAAAAGCCGCGTCCTTCGCCGCGAATCACCACGGCTTTCACCGTGTCGGACGCGTCGATGTCGCGCCACACGTACGCGAGTTCGCGGTGCGTCTTGTGATCGGCGGAGTTGAGGGTCTTGTCGTTGCGCAACACGATTTCTAGGACGCCGTCGCCGTGCAAGGTGAGGTGCAGCGTCTCGAACGCGGAAAGGTTCATGCCTTCAGGGTAGCGTCTCAAGCGGGACGGTCGGGTTGCAGGGCCTGCCAGCGCAACAGGGCGGCGCGACCTCGATCCAGACGCGGTTGATTCGCGGCGAACTGCACTCTCGGACCGCTCGGGGCGAGGGCGCGCAGCGCGTCGAGGGCGGCGACGGAGCTTAGGGGCGTCCCCTTGCCGAAGCGTCCCTTGAGGGCGTCGACGGCGTCGCGCGCCTTTTGCGACTTCACGCCCGCCGCGTGCTCGAGATCGGCGAGAAAGTCGCGCGGATCTTGCGGCTCGGACAAGTGCAGGCAGCCCTGGTAGTAGTAGGGAGTCGTGAACAAGGAGCGGCGCAGGAGTTCGACGGCCGCGTCGTAGTTCGAGTGCCGCTCGTCGTCGCAGCGAGGACGGGAGACGCGTTGCACGTCGATGAGGCCCGAGCGCCGCGCTGCGCTTCGCACGTCGTTCACCGCGCCGGGATCGGCGAGCAGCGACGGAAAGTCGAGGCGGCGGGTCCGGGCGGCCTTGACTGCCAAACCCGCCGCCTCCCCGAGGTTCATCTGCAAGGGGGCCACGCGCGCGGAGAACGCGGCGGCGGCATCGAAGCTCGCCGCTTGCGACACCACGAGGACGTTTCGCAAGTTGTTCGGCACGAGGGTCGAGAACGGCACCTCGTACGGAGCGGGCTCACCGAGAAGGTAGGGCGTCTCGAAGGGAAGGTACGCTTGACCGTCGAGAGGGTAGCCGCCCAGGGCGACGCCGTCGGGAAAGGTGCGCCCGTACAAGACGTCGTCGGCGTGCAGCCGCGTCACGCCGACGAGGTGACGGCTTTCGCGGACATACAGCTCGGGAGCGACACCCGCCATCCGCGACTGCGCGAACACGTTCGGCAAGGACTTCTTGAGGTACGTCACGACGCGCCTCGCCTCGTCCTGCCCTTCACGCCACGCTCGCTGTCTCGACGCGGCGCTCGTTCCGTCCACGCCGAAGATCAGCAGGGCGTTCACGAGAAGGCTGCCGTCGTCTTGCCGCGCCGCGTTGAAGCCGCGCAAGCGAAAGCGCGTGGGATCGCTGGCGCGGTATCCCTTCGCGGTGGGCCACAGGCCCACGATCGAGCGCCCGAAGACGCCCGCGCCGTTGCCGAGTTCCTTGTGCTCGCGCGCGAGTTCCGCCTTCAGGGCGTCGAAGTCCACGTTCGACACTTTGAAGACGAGGGTGCTCGCCATTTGCGCGTCGTCGATGTGGGTGTCGCCGCGTCCGACAGTGAAGTTCGCGCCAGCTTGCGCGGCGAACTCGGCGGTGTCGGTCGCGTCCACGAAGTACGGCGCGGAGGCCGTCCAAAAGGCGACCGGTCCCGCGAAAGTCGCGGTGCTCACCGTTCCGTCCTCCTTGTCGAGGTTCGCGAGGCGGGTGTTGAACGTCACGTTCACGGTGCCGGGCAGCATCGCGTCGAGCGTGCGCTGCGCGACGGAAAGGTCGAAGGAGTTGTCGTGGCCGAGCTCGCGGTAGAACTTGCGAAAGAGCCCGCCTTGCAAGACGCTGCCCGTCCCGTCGGTCGTGACGTCGAGCGTCGCGAGCCAGCTGCGTGTCAGCACGCCTCCGAGGCCCGGTCCGGGCTCGACGAGCAGCACGTTCAACCCTTCACGAGCGGCGGCGGCGGCGGTCGTGACGCCTTGAGGAGTGCCGCCGTACACGACGAGGTCGTACTTCGCGGACGCGGCGTCCGCCCCCGACACGGCGAGCGTGACGGCGAGAACGGCGAGTCGAAGGCGGGCGGGAAACGAAGACGAGTACCTCATGCGCGACGAGCGTTATAGCGTGTTCTCGACGTGGAGCGTGTCACGAAGTCACGGTGTGGCGCCGCCGTGAGGAGACCGGACGAGCGTGAGAGAGGGCGGGCGCTTTGGCGCCCGCCCTCTTCGCGCCGAGGTTTATCGCGCGCCGAAGAAGTCGCTGTCCTGCGGTTTCGCGCCGCTCTCCACCCAGGCGCGCAGTTGCGACCAAGCGTTCAGGTGCTGCTCGGGCGTGAACTCGCAGTGACGAGGTTGCAGCGCGTTGACGGTCGGGACGATTTGCTGCGCGAGGTTGGCGAGGTTGCCGGCCGCCGTGACCGTCTGACGGTAGGCGAGTTCGTGCGCGACGGGCACGAGCGGGTCGACGGAGTTGTGAACGGAGAGCACCTTCGTCTTGAAGGCGCCTTTGGGGGTGTACCAGTCTTCGAGGCGGGTCTTGGCGGCGGCGTTCGCGTCGAAGCGCTCGACGCCCGCGTTGAGCCCCGTACGGACCGCTTCGGGCAACGCCGCGCCGTACGTCTTGCCGTTGTTGCCGTAGCCGTTGCCGCCCGTCGTTTGAAAGAGGTCGGCGAGGCCGTAGGCGGCGCCTCCGAGCGCCGTCGCGAAGGACACGGGATCGGCGGCGAACGCGGTCGAAGCGGCGATCGCCCCGACGAGATTGCGCGCCGTGGCGTCGCCTCCGGCGGCGTCCGTGAAGAGGGCGCGAACCGAAGCCACGACGGCCTGCTCGGTGAAGGCCGAGTTCGGGGTGAAGATGGCGCCCGCGCCCGGCAGGGCGTACTTCGTGCCCTTCGTGAAAGAGTCGTAGACGACGCGGAAGTCCGTGAGGTACTCGGTTTCTCGCGACCATCCGCCGACGACTCCGCACAGCGGCAGCGCGCCGACGAACTCGTTGGGGTAGAGCTCCACGAGACCCACGACGATGTTGCCGCCCATGGAGTGCCCGATGGTGTACGCTTTGCGCGCGCCGACGCGGTCGAGGAAGCGCTTGAGCGCGATCGTGCGCTGGATGCCGCTTTGCACGGCGTAGCCGGTCTTGTCGTACACGGACGTGGCGACGGCGAAGCCTTGCGAGACGATCGTGTCGACGACCGGCCCGAGCGAGGTCAGCGTCGCGTTGGGATCGGGCTCCGTTTGATCGGGGCGGACGTAGCCGTGGCTGTACAGGACCGACGTGCCGTTCCAGTCGCGCGGAATACGCGCGGCGAAGCGAGCGCCGTTCAAGATGCCCGAAACTTGCAAGGTGCCGTTGGCGGCCGTCGCGAAGTTCAAGTTCTCGACGCCGCCGAGGCGCGCGGCGAGTTGGATCGCTCCTTGAGCGCCTCGCCCGACCGAGGTGGAGTTGTCGGCGGTCGTGGACGACTGGGCGGTGGCGGGAGCGAGAAGCAGGGCGGCGGTCAGCAGGACTTTACGCATTCGAAGCCTTTCCGGGCGAACGCCCGTTCGAGTTGAAGTGTCGAGCTCACTGTAGCTCACATTCGAGACAGGCGGTCCATGAACTCGCACGCGAAGCGAACTCCCGCGCCGAAGTCGGCGACGCGAACGTTCTCGTTGGGGGCGTGCACGCGACCGCCGAGGTTGCCGATTCCGGCCGCGACGACGGGCACGCCCACGTGCTCCACGAACGGATGCATGGGGCCGCTTCCGCCCGACGACGGATGCAAGACGGGCTCTTGGCCGTGAACTTCGCGCGCCACGTCGACGGCGAGACGCACGAAGGGGTGCGAGAGGTCCGAGCGCGAGGGGTGCTCGTGCGATTCGAGTTCGACGATCTCGATGTCGTCCAGCCCTCGCGCGTCGAGGTGGGCTCGCAACAACGCCACGATCTTCTCGGGATCCTGGTTCGGCACGAGGCGGAAGTCGAGCTTCGCGAAGCCGTAGGCGGGCAGCACGGTCTTCGAGCCTTGTCCCTCGTAGCCTCCGTGAACGCCGTTGATGTTGAGGACGGGCTCCAGCGCGAGGCGACGGTAGAATTCCGCGCCACTCGCGCCGCCCAGGAAGCCTTGGATGCCGTACGTCTCCTCGAGGCTGGCGCTCTCGTCGGGAATGGTGGCGACCGCGTCGAGGTCGGCTTGCGACGCAGAACGTACGTCGTCGTAAAAGCCGGGAATGGTGACGCGGCCCGAGTCGTCGCGCAAGCTGGCGAGGGCCTTGGAGAGGCGGTAGAGGGGATTGTCCACGACGGCGCCGAACTGAGAGTGAAGGTCGGACTCGGCCACGCGGCAGCGCAGCTCAAGGCAGGTGATGCCTTTGAGGCCCGCGTACAAGACGGGCCTTCCAGCAGGGTCGATCGAGCCGAATTCCCACCAGCAGCCGTCGGCGGTCAGTTCCGAGGCATGGTCGCGCACGAAGTCGGCCAACGAGGGACTGCCGACTTCCTCCTCGCCTTCGATGAGCCACTTCACCTTCAGGGGCAACGTGCCGCCATGACGCGCTTTGAGGGCGCGCAACCCGGCGAGGCGCGAAATCAACTCGCCCTTGTCGTCGGAAGCGCCGCGTCCGTAGAGACGACCGTCGCGCTCGGTCAGTTCGAAGGGCGGCGAGTCCCAAAGCTCGCTCGGCGTTTCGGGCTGCACGTCGTAGTGGTTGTAGATCAGCAGGGTACGCGGTCCCTCGCCCGCCTCGGCGAGCAGAACCGGCGCGACTTTTCCGTCGTAGCGGCGCACGGTGAAGCCCTCGGCTTCCAGCAGACGCGTCACGGCGTCGGCCGTTTCGGGCAGCATGCGGCCTTGGGCGCTCACGGACTCCAAGCGGACGAGGGTGGCGAGGTCACGCCGGCCGCCCTCCACGAACGAGGTGAAATCGAATTGTTCGGTCGTCACGCGCCGAGCTTACCGCAATCGGCGAGGAAGACAAGCCGCGCGAGCCGGGCGCGCGGTTTGTTAGACTTCCCCGCATGGATTCGGCCTCGACCTTCGGCACCGTCCTCATCGCGGGTGTCGGCTTGATCGGCGGAAGCGTCGCGTTGCGCATGAAGAACTTGCTGCTCGCGCGCAAGGTGATCGGGCTCGACGCGTCCTCGCAAGTCCTCAACAACGCGATCGCCCTCGGCGTCATCGACGAGGCGCGCCTCGACGTCGGCGAGTGGCTGAGCGAGGTGGACCTCGTCGTGCTGAGCGCGCCCGTGTCGGCCTTGCCGGATCTCGGGCGGACGATCGCTGGCTTCACCCGTCCCGACACGCTGTTCACGGACGTCGGAAGCGTGAAAAGCCCGATCGCCGAGGCGTTGTCGCACGTTCCGAACTTCGTGCCCGGTCATCCCATGGCGGGCAGCGAGCGTGGCGGGGTGGAGCACGCGACGGGACTGATGTTGCAAAACGCCGTGTGGGTGCTCACGCCGACGGACGACACGAGCCTCACCGCGCTCTCGAAAGTGCGCGCCCTCGTGGAGGCGCTCGGCGCGGCCCCGATCGTGATGCCGCCCGACGCGCACGACGCGCTCGTCGCAACGATCAGCCACTTGCCGTACGTGGCGTCGTTGGCGCTCACGCACATGGTCGCGCGTGACGAGCGCCTCGCGCTGCTCGCCGCCGGGGGCTTCCGTGACCTCACGCGCGTCGCGAGCGGCGATCCGCGCATGAGCCGCGACATGGTCGTGGAGAACAAGAACGCCTTGCGGCAAGCCCTTCGGCGCTTTCGGCGCGAGCTGGAGCGCTTGGAAGCGCAACTCGAAGTTCCCGAGGAGTTGCTGGAGGCCGCGCGGGAAAGCAAGCGCACGCGCGACTCTCTGCCGATCGTCCGCCGGACCATCCTGCCGCCGCGTCAAGACCTTATCGTGGCCGTCGAGGACAAGCCGGGCGAACTCGGGCGCATCACGCAGATCGTGGGCTTCGCGGGCATCAACATCAAGGACATCGAAGTGCTCGCCATTCGGGAGCAGGGCGGCTCGGTCCGGCTCGGCTTGGAAACGCCGGACGACGTCGAGCGCGCGCGAAGCTTGCTGGAAGCGGAAGGCTACGTCACGAGAAGCCGCGTCTAGAGCGGCAAGTTGTACGTGTAGAATCCCTCGTCGCGCGTCCAGCCGTTCGCTTCGTACAAAGCTTGCGCGCCGAGGTTGTCGACGGCGGTGGACAAGGTGAGGCGGGCGACGCCCGTTTCCGCCGCGTGCTGCCTCGCGCGCTGCAGCAAGGCCTGCCCGACCCCTCTACGTCGTCCGAGCGGCGCGACGAAGAGGTCGTTGAGAATCCAGATTCGGCGCATCCCGACGGACGTGAACGACGGGTAGAGCTGCGTGAAGCCCAGCGGCACGCGCTCGTCGAGGGCCAAGAAGATCACCGACTCTTTGTTTTCCAAACGCTCGGCGAGAAACGCGCGCGCACCGCCGAGATCGCTCGCCTGACCGTAGAACTGTCGGTAGCCGTCGAACAGCGGCGCGAGAAGATCGAGGTGGGACGGGTCGGCACGCAGAACGTGGAGGGAAGTCATGTCGAGCAGTGTACCCACGAAACGACGAGAGGGCGGACTTGAAGTCCGCCCCGTTCGCGCCGCCCGAGCAAACGACCTCTGTCGAGGGTCGAAGTTCAGGGGTACAACGGCAAGCCCGTGGGTTTCGGCGTGAATGCGAGCCGGTTGGCTTCGATGAACGTCGTTTGCGGACTGCTCGGCGCGCTCGTGATCTTCGCGAGGTTCGCCATGACGGCCGTGCCGCTCGACGCGAGATCCGCCGGAGTGAAGCGCACGAGACTCGACAAGCACGACACCCACAAGTTCCCGCTCCAGTCGAAGGCGGGGCCTGTCAACTCGCACGGATAAGTCGCCGGGATTTGGATGTTGACGGTCGGCGTTTGCGTGCCGCCCGACGCGAGCTGCGAGGGCGTGAACTTCATCAAGGTGTCACTGAACGCGTTGGTGACGAAGGCGTTGCCCGCCGCGTCGAAGGCGAGGCCCCTGGGCGTATTGAAGGCGGGAGACGCGGCCGTGAGTGTCGTCGACGCGGGGAGGGCGACGCTGCTCGTGGGAAGGGGCGCGGCGAAGCGCACGAGGCTTCCCGTTTCGTTCACGACCCACAAGTTAGCGGCGGCGTCGAACGCGAGCGCGCGCGGCGTGGACAGACTTCCACCGCTCGAAGACAGAACGACGCTCGGCGTGAGGGTTTGCGCGGTCGAGCACGAGAGGGCGCCGGCGTTGAACTTCACGACCGTGTCGTTCGCGCCGTTCGCCACCCAGAGGTTTCCGCTCGGATCGAACGCGATGTCCCACGGAGAGGACAAGGCGGGCGACGTGATGGTGCCGTTCGGACCGGTGGTGTACACGCCGCTCAAATTCGCCGCTTGAAAGCAGGCGATGGAGTTCTGCTCGCGGCTCATCCACAAGTTGCCCGCCGCGTCGAATGCGAGTCCTTGCGTTCCGTTGCCCGGCGCGTTCGTGAGGCGGTGGTTCGGCGTGACCGCCCCGCCGGGCGCGGCGGTGGGAAGTTGAGCGAGATCGAAGCCCACGCCGTACAAGCTCACGAGCGAGCCCACCCACAAGCGCTGGGTGGTGGGCGTGACGACGTCGGACGTGACGCATCCTTGGTCGTTTTGCGCGTTCGAATCGCCGGGAGCGCCGACGGCCGCGCAATTGCGGATTTGTCCGGGAGGAGGAGTGCCGGGCACGATCGGCGCGACGTTCACGGTCATCGTGGCGGTCAAGGTCCCGCCCATCGGAAGCGGGGACGTCAAGGTGAGGGTGCACGTGACGCTCGTGGCGCCCGTGCACACCCACGGAGGCGTGATGGACGCGAACGTGAGGCCCGCGACGAGGTTGTCGGTGATGGTGAGGACGGTCCCGGCGGGCACGAAGCCCGGACCGAGGTTCGTGATCGTGAACGTGTACGCGCCCGTCATGCCGGCCGTGAGAGGATGGGCGACGGTCTTCGCGAGGATCAGATCGTACTTTTGCGGAGCTTGCACGACGTCGGTGCCGATGCAGCTTCGGTCGTTCTGGACGTTCGTGTCGCCGGGCGTGGAGATGGTGGCGCAGTTCTGCACGACGCCCGTGACGCTCGCGGCGACGTTCACGGTCATGGTGCCGCTTTGGGTGCCGCTCGCTGGCAAGGCGCTCGTGAGGGTGAGGCCACAAGTGACGCTCGTGGTTCCGGTGCACACCCACGGGTTGGTCATGGATCCGAACGTCAATCCGGCGGGCAAGTTGTCCGTCAAGGTGATGGTCGTTCCGGCGGGAACGGGCGACGGCCCCAAGTTCGCGACGGTGAACGTGTAGGTGCCCGTTCCACCAGCCGTCAAGGCGCCGCCGGCGGTCTTCTGAAGCTTCAAGTCGAAACCGGGCGGCGGGCCGGCGCTCACCGAGTTCGTGACGCACGCGTTGTTGTTGGCGTTGTTCTGGTCTCCGAACGGCACGACGAGCCGCGCGCAGTTCTTCACGGTCGGTCCCAAGACGGCCGGACCCGCAACCGAGACCGTGAAAGCCGCCGAGACGCTCGCGGACGGCGCGAGCGGGCCGGGACGCGTACACACGACGTTGGCGGGTCCGACGGCGCCCACGGGAGCGCACGTCCACGGTGACGAGACTCCCGTGAACGTCATCCCGGCCGGAATGGCGTCCACGAAGCCGATCGTCCCGCCGTAAGTGTTCGGACCGTTGTTCGTGACCGTGATGGTGTACGTGGCAGGTTGGCCGTACAGGAGGTTCGGCGTGGGACTGGCCAGGACCTTCTGCACGGCGAGATCCGTGTTGAGCGGCGGCGGACTTCCGCTGCAAGCGGCGAGCAACGCGGTGGCCAGCATCGGTACGACGGAACGCGAACACCATCGAATCATGGGGTGCCTCCTGCCGCGAGACGACGCAACACGATGGAGCGACGAATGCAGTGTACGGAGGCGGACTGACAGAAAGCTGACAACGGGGTCTCGGCCAAGGCCCTCACGGGACCTTGGCCGAGACCCTGTCGGATTCAGCGACCGTGTCGCTCGGTCAGCGCGCGCAAGTCGCGGGCGAGGTCGTCGCTGAACATGTCGGGCGTCGCGCGCCACGTCCAGTTGTGGTCTCCCAGCGTCCCGGGAAGGTTCATGCGGGCGTCCGTCCCGAGGTTCAGGAGGTCTTGCAGCGTCGTGACAGCGAGGACGCAGCGCGTGCCCCACGCGAGTTCCGTGAGGCGCCAGCCGAAGTTGTGCTGAGACGCGTCGGGGAGGTACCGCGTGACGTGACGCTGTTCGGCCTCGCTCGCTTGGCGCCACCAGCCCAAGCTCGTGTCGTTGTCGTGCGTTCCGGGGTACACGACTTGGTTTTCACGCAAGTTCTCGGGCAAGAAGGCGTTCTTCTCCCAGTCGTTGCCGCCGAACGCGAACTGCAAGACGGCCATGCCGGGAAAGTGAAAGTCGTCGCGCAATTTTTCCACGTCGGGCGTGACGACTCCGAGGTCCTCGGCGATGATGGGAAGATCGTCGCCGAGGGCTTTTTGGACGGCTTCGAACAACTCGTGGCCCGGCGCCGGAACCCACTGACCCTTCATGGCGTTCTCGGCGGGAAACGGAATCTCCCAGTACGCGGCGAAGCCACGGAAATGGTCGATGCGGATGACGTCGTACAGTTTGAGGCTTCCTTTGAAGCGGCGAATCCACCACTCGAAGCCTTCGGCCTTCATCTTGTCCCAGCGGTACAGCGGATTGCCCCAGAGTTGACCGGTTGCGCTGAAGTAGTCGGGCGGTACGCCCGCGACGACCGTTGGTTGGCCTTGCTCGTCGAAGTGGAACTGCTGCGGCTCGCTCCACGCGTCGGCGGAGTCCATCGCGACGAAGATCGGGATGTCGCCGATGATCTGGATGTCCTTTTCGTGGGCGTAGGCGCGGAGGCGCTTCCATTGACGGAAAAACAGGAACTGCTCGAAGATCACTCGGTCGATTTCACTCGCGAGCAGGTCCGACCAGCGAGCGAGCGCCTCGGGTTGACGCGTGCGGATGTCGTGCTCCCACGAGTTCCACGGCGCGCCGTCGTGCGCGTTCTTGAGGGCCATGAACAAGGCGAAGTCCACGAGCCAGCCCGCTTCTTCGTCGCGAAACTGCGCGAGTTCGGCGGCGAGGTGCGCCCCCGCGCCGCCCCGGTAGTTTTCGAAGGCGCGTGTGAGAATCGCGCGGCGCCACACGTACTGCTGCCCGAAATCGACTTTCGTCTCCGAGAATGGAGGCGCTTCCGCGAGGTCCGTCTCGAACAGCACGCCTTCTTTCACGAGATCGTCGAGGCTGATGAGGTAGGGATTGCCCGCGAAAGCGCTGAAGGACTGGTACGGCGAGTCGCCGTACCCCGTGGGGCCGAGCGGCATGACTTGCCAGTATTTCTGTCCGGCCGACGCGAGCCAATCCACCGTGCGGTAGGCGTGCTCGTTGAACTCGCCGATGCCGTACGCGCCGGGCAGCGAGGTGAAGTGCAGCAGGACGCCGCTGGATCGTGAGAGAGCCATATCGCAGGGATTGTACCAGGTCGTACGGCTTCGCACGACGAGCGTTCGCTCAGTAACCCTTGTCCCTGCTGACCTCGTTTTCGAGCGGCAAGCCGCGCGTGAATCGCTCCAAGAACGACCGCGTGAACTCGGCGCCGCGCTCGGCAAGATCGTTCGTGGCGGCGGCGACGTGAGGCGTCAGAACGACGTTCGGCAAGGTCCACAGAGGTGACGTCTCCGGCAGCGGTTCGGGCGTCGTGACGTCGAGAAGGGCGAGGCCGATTCGGCGAGATTCCAAGGCGGCGACGAGGTCGTCTTGCACGACCAGCTCGCCGCGCCCCAAGTTCGCGAACCAAGCGCTCGGCTTGAGGCGAGCGAGGACGTCCGCGTTCACGAGACCGCGCGTCTTCTCCGTGAGGGGCACCAGCAGCACGAGGACGTCGGCGGTCCTCAGCGCCTCGTCGAGTTGCTCGCGCGTCGCCGAGGACCGCAGGCCCGTGACGTTCGCGCCGAGCGGGGCCAGCATCGCTTCGAGCGAGCGGCCGATCGTCCCGTGGCCCCAGATGACGACGTGCTTGCCGCGCAAGGTGGTGAGGCCGCCGCCGACGTTGCCGCCGCTGAAGATGCCGCTTCTGGCCCAAGTGCGCTCGCGCTGGAAGTCGCGCGCGGCGTGCAGACCGCGCGCGCCCGCCAGCAGCAACGCGAGCGCGTGCTGCGCGACCGCCTCGGCGTGCAGTTGGGACGCGTTGAACAAGCGCAAGTGCGGCGGAAAGTCGGGCAGGATGTTGTCGACGCCTGCCGTGAGGGTCAGCGCCCAGCGCAAGCTCGGCAAGGTCAGGGCGTGCTCGCGTACGAAGCGCGGAAAACCCCACGTCACGAGGCCGTCCGCGTCGGGAAGATCGGAGTCGGCGTTGTACTGAAGAAGTTCGACGTCGGGCAGCGACAGGGCCGAGAACTCTGAGGGAATCAAGACTCGCACGAGGACGTTCTTATCACGAATCACTCGCGTTCGTGCGGCGAGCCCGTCTCGCCAAGCGCTTCTTCGCGCCGCGCCCGCCACTCGTCGCGCGTGACGCGCATCAAGACGTCGGTGTGGTCCTTGCCGGGCTCGCGTCCCACTTCTCGAAAGCCGACGGCGCCGAAGGCGCGCTGCGCACGCTTGTTGTGCGAGAAGGTTCGTAGGCGCACGATCCACAGCGGATCGGATCTGAGTTCGAACGCCCACAGCAGCACGGCTTCCAAGGCTTCGCGCCCGTAGCCTTTGCCCCACAAGGCGCGCTCGCCGATCATGATGCCGAGGGTCGCTTCGCGCGGCACGGCGGGCGGCGCGGGTCTAAGCTCGTACAATTCCACCGAGCCGATGAAGCGCCCGTGCTCCTCGAAGATGCCGAAGCCGAACCGCTCGCCGCCGCGCTCCTCGTCCAGCATCACCCGCACGAACACCCACTCGGGAAGCTTGATGGGCTTCGCGCCGTTCCAGTCGGCGAGTTCACGGTCGCGAAAGTACGCGTAGAACTTCCGCCATTCCTCTGGCAGAAGGTCCGTGAGCGGTTGGAGGGTCACGCGGCCCCATGACGCGGCGGCACTCATCGTCGCGCGGTCATTGTAGCCCAGCCGAGAGGGCCGAGGAGCACACTCGCCATGGATCCCGCCTCACGGCAAAGCGGGATCCACCCACACGGTCTTCTGCTGCGTGTAGTGCACGCTGCCCGCAGGAGCGCCGCGCGGCTTCCACACGTTCTTCTTGCGGGTGTAGTCCACGGCAACGTTTCCGCTGCCCGACGCCTTGGAGTAATGCGCGGCGAGCGCGGCGGCCATGAGGATGTCGGGCACGGCGAGGTCCTTGCCGATCGTACGCACGATGACGTGTGAGCCCGGATAGCCTTGCACGTGAAACCAGAAATCGGTGGAGCGAGCGACTTTGTGCGTCAACAAATCGTTTTCCTTGTTGTTGCGTCCGACGAGCACCTCGAAGCCGCTCGGCGAGGTGTAGCGTGCGCCGACGGCCGGCTTGTCGCCCTTGGCTTCCACGAGGTCCGCCCTCATGAGCTCGAGTTCCCCGAGCCCCGCCGTGTCGAGCCTCGCGAGGCTCGCGTCGAGCTCCGTGAGTTCCGCTCGCAAGGCGGGCTCGCGCAGCGCGAGCCGCTCGAACACCTCCTCTCGGCGCCGAGCGCGGGCATACAGCTTCTCGGCGTTCTGAACGGCCGAGAGGGCCGGATCGAGGGGCACGCTCGCTTCTCCTTCTCCGTTGAAGTCGGGCAGGCTCGCCGAAACCGCGCCAGGTTCGACGAGGTGCGAGTAAGCCATCAGCAAGTCCGCTTGCGTTCGCTCGCCTTGCGCCGTCTCGTAAGCCCCGAGGGCCCGTTCGACGTCGCCTAGTTGATTGAGCAGCAGCGTACGGCGCTTGGCGAGCGGTTCGCGCAGCGCCTTGCGCAGCACGTCGGCCTTGTCGGCCCGCACCGCCTCGCGCATGCCCTCCGAGAGGTCGCCTTCGCGCGGCGTGGGATCGTCCACGAGCGACCGCAGCGCCTCGAAGGCGCGCGGCCACGCGTCACCCGGCGGCGTCGACACCGGCACCCTTGCTCGACGGGCGAGTTCCGCCGAGAGCGTGAGGCCAAGCCCGTCGATGTGCTCACGCCACTTTCCGATCGGCGTGTCCGCGAGCGATCTCGCCTCGTCCGGCGTGATCGTGCGCGGATCGAGCTTCTCGTACGGCGGCGGCGGAGTGTACACGCCGCCCGTTCGAACCGAACGAAAACGGTTGCGCGCATTCGTGATCTCGCGCGCCGCCGCAACGATCCGTCCCTCGAATCCATCGCCCGCTTCGAGCAGCAACACGTTCGCGTTGCGGCCCGTCAACTCGAACACGAGGCGAATCGGGGCGACGTCCACGAAGCCGCGTTCGCCCGAGAAGGTCAGCAGGGCCACGCGGTCGAGCTTGAGTTGCTCGGCGCTGACAAGGTCGCCGCGCGCTCGGTTGGCAAGCGTGCGCTGAAAGGCATTTTTAGGGTCGCCCGCGAGGCGCTCGCGCGACAGGTACAAGCCGGGTTGCGGAGGGCGGTAGCTCAGCACGAGGTTCGTCGTGCCGTCGAGAAGCAGGGCCGCCGTGGTTTCGTCCGGAAACACCCAGCCCAGGCCTCGCGCGGGCAGGATGGCGCGAACGTCGAGCAGCGCGCGGGCGAGCAGCAAACCTTCCATTCAGGCGCCTCGAGGAGGCGAAGGGCGAAACGGGGCGGCATGAAACGACATGCCGCCCATTCTAGCCGCGTCCGCTCCGCGCGTCAGACGCGCACGAACTCGTCGACGCTGAGAACGAACATCACTGCGCCGCCCACGGGCACCTCCACGGGCTCGTTCACGAACGACTCCGCCTGCTCGCCGACCGGCATGCCGGGCGTCACGAGGCGGGTTCGAGAGCGACAGGCGAGCGCCACGATGCGCTTGAGTTCCGGCATGCGTTCGTCGCCCACGCCGATCATGAGGGTGGTGTTGCCTTCTCGCAAAAACCCTCCGGTCGAGGCGAGCTTCGTAACTTCGAACGCATTTTCGCTGAGGGCGCGAATGAGTCCCACGGCGTCGGCGTCCTGAATGACGGCCAAAACGAGCTTCATGGGGAAAGTGTAACAGGAGAGCGAGAAGAAGGGCGACCTCTCGAGAAGGTCGCCCGATCATGACCAAAAATCTTACTCGTCGCCTGCCTTGATTCCTCTCGCCACGATGTTCGACACTTTGATTTCGAAGGGAGCGCCGGAAGACGACACGCCGAGGAACGTGATGTCGAGAGAACGGCTGACGGAGCGGTCGTTCGCGACGACCAAATTGCCGAGCCCGCTCGCGAGGCCGAGGTCGATGGGCGCCGACGGAAGCCCGTTGGCAGGACGCGTCGAGGCGTCGGTGATCGGGCACGACTGGGTCGCGTTCACGCCCGTGCACGTGAAGCCCGAGGGAACGAAGACGTTTTGCTTGAGAACCGTCGTCGGGGGATCTTGCGTGACGTCGTCGCCGTCGACGACGTCACGATCGATGCGGTAGCCGGTGATGTACCCGCCTTGCGAGCCGGGCCGAGCCGAGAACACGAACGTCGCGGGTCCCGCGTCGCCAATCGTCCACGTCGTCTTCTCGGGAGCCGTCTCCGTGGCGGGCGTGACGGTTTTCGTGGCGACTTGCGTGGCAGTCGCGTCCGTGGTCGAGACGCCGACATTGACGTTCGGTTGAAGTTGGTACTGACCGCAACTGGCCAATAGGGCCGTCAAGCCGACGGCAGCGACGAAATTCTTCATAAGGTATCCTCCATCTCGAGTTTCAGGTGAGGGTTCAGGATGTAAAAGGCGAGGCGCTTCATGCCCGCGAGGAAATCCACGTTCTCGACGATCACGCCTTGCCATTCGTCGCTGACGTCCGCGCCGCCTTCGCGCTCGATTGTGCGCGGCGCGATGACGACCGGCGCGAAGTTCAAAATGCCTTTGATTCCCGCGTTGACGAGGGCTTGCGCGGCGTCCTGCGCTTTTTCGGGCGGCACGGCGAGAAAGCCCATGTCGACGCGGCGACGCTTGCCGTCGACCGGACTGGGCTGCGGATCGCTCTCGGCGAACTCGCGCACGAAATCTTGCAACTCGTCGAGGTGACGCACCTTGAGGCCGCGCACGTCCTTATCGACGATTCCTTCGGCGACATCGAAAAGTCCGACGTAGTTGAACGCGTAATCGGACGCGCCCGGGTAGTTGGCGATGGCCTCGCCGAGACGACCGATGCCGAGGATGACGACGTTCCAAGCTTGCGTGAGCCCGAGAACGCGCATGAGCTCTCGGCGCAAAAGCTTGACGGTATACCCCATGCCGCGTGTGCCGAAGCGTCCGAAGTACGCCAGGTCCTTTCGAACTTGAAAGGCGGTGTTGCCCGAGCGTTCGGCGAGTTCCGTGCTGGAAGTGCTGGCTTTGTGCTCCGCCTCCATCGCCTCGAGAATGCGAAGGTACGTGACGAGGCGGGAGATGGTCGCGCTCGGAATTCCTGACGTCATTTAGCGCACCCTGAAGAACTCGACGCCCGATTCCTGCAAGCGGCGCTCGGCCGCGAGAAGGTCGGGGCCGTTGAAAGGCCCGACGAGCACGCGAGCGCGCACGTTCGGAGGAGCGTTCACGGTCGGCGAGAAGCCGAGGTCACGCAAGCGATTCACGAGTGGGGTCGCGTTCTCCTGACGATCGAAAGCCCCGACTTGCAAATACGTCGGACCGCTGGGAGCGGGCGAGGAAGTCGCGGAAGGAGTCGAGGACGCGGGCGAAGCGCCGGAGGTCGAAGGCTCGGCCGAGGCCTCGGAGGCCGTGGTCGACGCGGGCGCGGGGGAAGCAGACGAGTCGTTCGTGGCCGTCGACGCGGGCGGCGGCGTGGAGCCTGCCACGGGCGCGTACACGGCGATGTTCGAGTACGCGCGCCGCACGTCGGCGGCGGCGCGCGCCGCGGTGCCCGCGTCGGCGAAAGGACCGATCTGCGCGACCACGCCGCTGGAAACGGGAATGAAGTGAACGGTGTATCCGAGGGCGGCGATGGCCTTCGTGCGTTCGGCGGCCATCGCCTCGTTGGAAAAGACTCCCGCCGTGATTCGGTACTCGGAGCGCAGCGGCGTGCCGACGCGGCTCGTGGGCACCGCGCCGCCCGCTGCCGGAGTCGCGACCGGAGTCGCAGCCGGGGCGGCGGGCGCTTCAGGCGTTTCGGTCTTCTCCGAGGAATCGGCCGGCAGAGGCACCACGGCTTCGGGCGTCGCGGTCGACTCGTCGGGCTTGGGTTGCGCCGTCGCGGTCGACTCGGTCGGCTTGGGTTCGGGCGCGGGCGTCGCCGACTCGGTGGGCTTGGCTTCGGGGGTCGGGGGCAACGCCGCGGGTTCGTCCGAGGTTTCGCTTCGATCGGCGACCGCGCCTTGAGCCGGGATGGTGGGAACTTCGGTCGTCGCCTGAGGAGTCGACGGCTCGGCCGTCGTCTGGGTCGTCTGCGTCGGCGCGGCCGAGGTCGCCTCGGGCGCGTTCGTCGGAGTCGACGAGGTGGTCTCAGTCGTCTCGGTCGTCGCGGCGGCTTCCGTGTCGCTCGGTGCGGCCAAAGGCGGCGCTTCCGTGCTGGGCGAGTCCGTGGCCGCCGGAGACGAATCGGGCGCCGCAGGAATGGCGGCGGATTCGGTCGTCGCCGGAGTCTCCGCCGGGACCGACTCGGTGGTCGGCTCCGTCGCGGGCGTAGCGGACGCGGTCGCGGTGGGCCTCGACGCTTCGGTGTTCGACCGACTGCCGAGCAGCACGACGCCGAATCCGGCGAGCAGCGCAAGAATCAGCAGTGAAATGACGAGATCGGGCCAATGTCGGCGCAGGAACGTCAACGCAGTTCTCCTCTGGCTTTCTGGTATCCGAGGTCCGCGGACGCCTGGAAGGCCGCACGGGCGTCCGTCGTGCGGCCTTGCGCGCGAATCGCCCATCCGAGGTTGTACCAAGCTTCGGCGTTCTTCGGATCGTCGGTCACGACGCCGCGCAGGGTCGCCTCTGCTTGCGGGTATTGACCGGCGGCGAGTTGCGCGGCTCCGAGGTTAGAGCGGTTCACGAGGTTCGGCGCTGTGTTCACGCTGATCTGAAAGGCCGCGACGGCGTCGTTGAAGTTCTTCAAGGCGAATTCGCTGAGGCCCAGCCAAAGCATGGATTCCGCGTCCACCTTCGTCTGCACGGCCGACATGAGGTCGTCGCGCGCGGACGCGAAACGCCCCAAGCGATACGCGGCGACGCCCGACACGAAATTCGCGCGCGCGACGAGCGCGGCGTCCTTCGCGCCGATTCGGGCGAGTTGGGCGTTGACGAACGCGTCGCTGAATTGCCCGGCGGCGAGTTGTACGGTCGCGAGGTTGAGGCGATAAGAGACGTTCTTGTCGTCGGCCTTGACGGCGCCTTGCCAAGCGGCGAGCGCTCCCTTGATGTCGCCGTTGGCGAAGGTCAGTTCGCCGAGGCGCGTCCAAGCGTCGGAGTTCTTCGCATCGAGTTGCGCGGCCGCCTGGAGAGACGAAACCGCGTCCGCCGTTTGCTTCAACGTCAATTGCAAGGCGGCGCGGCGAACGAACAGGCGCGCGCGGCTCGCGTCCGGCAAGGCGGGTACGATCGCTTTGTTGAGCTCGCGAAGCGCGCGGTCGGGGAGGCCTTGGGCTTCGAAGATGTCGGCGATCAGGAAGCCGGCGGCCTCGTTGGCGGGCGTGCGGCGCAAGGCTTCGAACACGAGCGGCAAGGCGTCCTCGCCTTTGCCGGAGCGGAAGGTCGCCGTGGCGAGCGCGAGGCGGACGTCGTTGTCGTCGGGCGTCAACGCGAGTTGCTCGGCGAGGGTGCTGGCGAGGCCCACGAAGTCGCCCCGCCGATTCTGCTCGCCCGCGACGGCGCGCAGAATCGGCACGACGGCGTCGTTCGAGGCTTTACCGCGCGCGAGATCCAGGGCGCTTCGGTAGTTCTTAAGCGCCTCGTCGTATTGCCCGGCGCGCTGTTCCACGACGCCGAGGTTGAAGTACCCTTCGAAGCGGCTGGGGTCGAGGCGGATGAGTTGATTGAACTCGAAGCGGGCGCCGGGCAGATCGTTCAAGGCGTACAGCGTCAAGCCGAGCCCGAAGTGCGCTTCGGAAGAGTCGTAACGCAGGGCGACGAGTTGCTCGAACAGTGCGCGAGCAGAACGGTAGTCCTTGGCGGACAACGCCGCTTGCGCCCGCGTCAGCAGCGCTTGCTGCTCCGACGTCAAAGGTGCGGCGGCTTGTTGAGAAGCGGAGGCGGGCGGCGTTTGAGGCGCGGTTTGCGCGAAGGCATGTCCGAAAATGAAAGTGCCCGCGACGAGCAGCGACGTGACAAGAACGTGAGCGTGAAGTCGACGCGCAGGCGGGCCTTCTCCAAGCTGCCGCGAATCCGTGCGTGCGAGAAGTTTCTGAGACACTTGCTCCTCCTCGGGGAATATCGTGGCCCATGGTAGCACGCTTCACTTCTCTCACGAATGAAAAAAGCGACGTGGCGCGCATCGGTAGCGCGCCACGTCGCGGTCGTGAGGGGGTTATAGCAGTGCAATCAACGAGGCGTCGGGTCGATTGAGCGCCAATTGCCCGCAGGCCGCGCCCGCATCTCGACCGCGCGAGCGACGCACGCTCACCTCGACGCCACGTTCCTCCAGGCGGTCGTAGAAGGCTTGCAGCTGCTCCTCGGTGCTTTCCTCGAATCCGCTTCCGTTCCAGGGATTCATCGGAATGAGGTTCACGTGCGATACGAGGCCCGTGAGCAAGTCGGCGAGCAGATCCGCTTGCCACAAACGGTCGTTGACGCCGCGCAGCATCGCGTACTCGAACGTCACGCGCCGCCCCGTCACCGATTGGTACTCGCGCGCCGCCGCCATGATTTCGGCGATGGAGTTGGCGTGTCCGGTCGGAATGATGCGTTGGCGCGTCTCCTCGTCGGGTGCGTGCAGCGAAATGGCGAGCTTGAGACCCAAGTCGTCTTCTTTGGCGAGCTGGCGGATTTTTTTCGGCAGACCCACGGTCGAGAGGGTCACGCGGCGCTTGCTCATCCCGAGGGCGTGTTCGTGCAGCAAGATGCGCGAGGCCGTCATCACGTTGTCGTAGTTGAGCAGGGGCTCGCCCATGCCCATGAACACCAAGTTGCGAATCTCACGCGGCGACATGGCCTGGTGGCGAGCGACGGCCAGGACTTGGCCCACGATCTCGCCCGCCGTGAGGTTGCGCCCGAAGCCCATGGCGCCCGTCGCGCAAAAAGCGCACTTGGCAGGGCATCCCACCATGGTCGACACGCAAATCGTCTTGCGGTCGAGGTAAGGCATGTACACCGCCTCCATCTGCTTGAGGTCGGGCAAGGTGAACAGGTACTTCACCGAGCCGTCGGTCGACTCGACCGTCTCGAAGCTCAGAAAGGGATCGAGGGAGTACGTCTCGGCGAGCTCGGCGCGCAACTTCGCCGGAAGGTTGGTCATGTCGGAAAATTTGCTCACGCCGTGCTCGAACACCCACGACAGGAGTTGACGGCGGCGGTAGCCTTCCAGGGGATAAGCGTCAGGGTGCAAATCGAGCAACAGCATCAGACCAGTCTACAAGAAGGTGAAGGTCCGCTTCAGGTACGAGGGAACAAAGCGTGGACCGCGCGGCAGGCGTCGAGCCAATCGCGAGAAGTCGCCGTGTACCCGACGTTCGTCTCGAGCAAGCGCAGCAACACGTGGCGTGTCCAGCCACCCTCCTCCAGCGACGGGTCGAGCGTGTCCGGAAATTCCTTGGCTCCCGGCGGGCACGTCGCGTCACGCAAGACGATCACGCGGTAGTTGCGCTCTTGCGCGGCCCACGCGGTGTGGTACAGGCACGACTTCAAGCTGAATCCGACGAGCACGAGCGAGTCCACGTCCCAAGATCGAAGGTAGGCGTCCAAGGCGGTGTCTCGAAAGCCGTTTTGATGCGCCTTTTGAAATTCGGGCTCGAGTTCGGTCGGAGCCAGCTCGGGCAGGTACGACGGGCGAAGCGGTTTCCAGCCGGGCGGCCCCAAGCGCTCCTTGCCTTCTCGAAGGCCGTGCAACTCGCGGTGAACGTTGCGCGGGCCGCCCTCGCCGCCGGGCGCGTTGTGCAAGTACACGACCTTGACGCCCGCGCTTCGAGCGGCGTGAAGCGCGGGCGCGATGACGTCGAGTTTCGTCGCTTGATCGTAGCGACCGTGACCGCCGCCGTCACAGTCGACGAGCACGAGCGCCAAGCGGGCCACGTCGAGTTCCACCTTCGTGTGGGCGTGCTCGCCTCGATCGCTCCACCACCGCGCGCGTAACTTCAAGGCGCTTCACACCTTCAAGTTCACGACCGTCACGCCGTGTCCGCCTTGGTACGGCTCGGCGTCGTGAAAGCTCGCCACGCGCTTGTCGGTCTTGAGGTAATCGCGAATCAACCTTCTGAGGACGCCTTGCCCTTTGCCGTGCACGACGCGCAAAGGAGTTTCGCGCAAGGCGGAAGCCTCGGCGATGGCGTCTCGCAGTTCCTCGATGGCCTCCTCGACGTGCGAGCCGCGCAGCTGCAATTCGCGCTCGAACGTCTTCGGCGCCATGCCGTTGAAGCCCGAGGCGACCTTCACCTTTTCCTCTTGGCGCAAGCGCACGTCGCGGCGACGCACGTTGATCTTCATCACGCCAAGTTGCACGACGAGCTCGTCGCCGCGCACTTCGAGGACTTGACCGCTGCTTCCGTACGCGGGCACGTCGACGGTGGAGCCGGGTCGAATCGGATCGCCTTTTGGCTCGGGCGCGGGCGGGCGAGCTTCGGCTTGCGCGGAGCGGCGCAGTTGGCGCAGTTCCTCCATGACGCGGGGCCGAGCGCTGTCCTCCTTGGCGCGGGCGCGCAAGGTGCGAACTTGATCGAGCGCCTCGGCGTACACGACTTCGGCGCGCTTTTGCGCTTCGGCCAGAATCTCGTCTTGTCGAGCTTGAAGGTCGGCGCGCTCGTCCTTGACCTTGGCGAGTTCCGCCTCCGCTTTGCGGCGCGCGTTCGTGGCCGTGTCGAGTTCGCGGCGAAGTTCGCCGCGCTCGCGTTCGAGCTCCTCGAGAAGGCGTTCGAGTTGACCGCCCTCGGGGCCAAGGACTTCGTCGGCGCGGACGGTGATGGATTCGGGAAGGCCCATGCGGCGAGCGATGGCGAGCGCGAACGAGCGTCCCGGTTGACCGACTTGCAGTTGGTACGTGGGCGCGAGGCGTTCGAGATCGAATCCCATGGAGGCGTTTCTCAAGCCGGACGTTTCGAGGGCGAACAGCTTGAGCGGCGCGAGGTGCGACGTGACGATGCCGCGCGCGTCCTGCGCGAGAAGCTGTTCGAGCATCGCCCGTGCGAGCGCGGCGCCCTCGGCGGGGTCGGTGCCCGAGCCGAGTTCGTCGATGAGGACGAGCGTGTCGCGGTCGGCTTGCTCCAAGACGTGCCGCAGGTTCTTGAGGTGAGCGGCGAAGGTCGACAAGCTCGCCTCGATGCTTTGCTCGTCACCGATATCGACGAGCAGATCGCGCACGACCGGCAGTTTGGCGCGCGCCGCCGAGACGTACATTCCGCATTGATGCATCACGGTCGCCAAGCCGAGCGTTTTGAGCGTCGCCGTCTTGCCGCCCATGTTCGGCCCGGTGATGAGCAGCATCTGCGTCTCGCCGAGCTGAAGGTCGTTCGGGACGGCGTTCTCGATGAGCGGGTGCCGAGCCTCGCGCAAATCGAAGCAGCCGCTTTCCGCGCGCTCGGGCTTGTTGAGACGCCAGTCGCGCGCGAGCCTCGCCTTGGCGGCGATCAAGTCGAGCGCGGCGAGCGTCGAGAGCGTCACGAGAATGCTGGCGTCGCTGGCGATCATGCCGCTGAGTTCGAGGAGGATGCGGCGGACTTCCGCTTCCTCCTCGAGTTGCAATCGCGCGAGTTCGTTGTTGAGAGGCGTGATGGCGGCCGGTTCCACGAAGTACGTCTGCCCCGTCGCGGATTGATCCACGATGATCCCCGCGACGGAGTTGACGGAGGACGCCTTGATCGGAATGACGTAGCGGTCCCGCCGAATGGTGACGAGGTTTTCTTGCAAGACGTCGGCGAAGCGCTCCAGAAGGCCCGAGAGTTTCTCTCGAATCTCGCCGCGCAGTGGATTGAGGCGCCGCCGGATTTGGCGCAGTTTCGGCGAGGCGTCGTCGCGGACGGCACCGTCGCGGTCGAGGCTTTCGAGGGTTCGGCGCACGATGGCGGAGTGCTCGCCGATGTCGATGGCCACGTCTCGCAGGGGACCGCGCGAATTGCCGAAGATCGACCTCCGCAGCGTCATGGCGGCGTCGAGGGTGTAAGCGACTTCCAGGAGCTCGGAGCCCGCGAGCACCTTGCCGTCGAAGGCGCGCTCGTACAAGTGCCGAACGTCGGTGATGCCGCCGAGGTTGAGGTTCGCGCCGAACAAGGCGTCCTCGACTTCGGCGAGTTCTCGCTCGATGCGAGCCGCGTCGGCAGTCGGGTGGATTATCTTCGCTCGCTCGCGCCCCATGGTCGTGGCCGCCCGCTCGGCGAGCGCGGCTCTCACGCGTTGGAAATCCAGGGTGTCGAGGGCGTGGGAATGAAAAGTCACACGTCATTTTATCGCGGGCCTCGGAAAACACCGTGCTTCGATTGGCTTAGCGTTCCCTGTCATTTCACGCGCCGCTCGGCACTCTCTATAGTGCGGCCGTGAAGTACATCGAGACGCCCGACGGAAGCTTGACCGCGTTCAGCGAACGCTTCGGGCAAGCGTACAGTTCCGTGCACGGAGCGAGAAGTCAGGCGACGACGGTGTTCGTGGAGGGCACGGGGACGCGCCTTCACCCCGATCCGCGCGTGCTGGAAGTGGGATTCGGGCTGGGTCACAACTTCCGCGCGACCCTCGCGAGCCGCGCGGCGCACGCACCGCTGTCGTACCTGGCGTTCGAGTTCGATCCTGTCGCGAGAAGCGTATTGGAACGCGTGTCGAACGAGCAGGACGCATTTTGGCAGATCGTCGTGCGAGCTTGGCAGCCTCCTTTGCGTGTCGAGGACGACGGCAAGTCGTTGGAAGTGCGCTTGGAGGACGTGACGAACGCCACGCTGCCCGAAGCGTGGGCGACGGCCGTGTACCTCGACGGGTTCTCGCCGACGGCGAATCCGGACGTGTGGGCGAGTCCGTTCCTGGCGCGTCTCGCAAGCAGCATGGCTTCGGGAGGCGTCTTGGCGACTTACAGCTCGGCGGGCGCCGTGCGACGCGGTTTGCAGGGGGCAGGCCTGATCGTGGAGAAGCGGCGCGGCCTGCGGGGCAAGCGGGAATTCCTCGTGGCGGTCAAGCCGTGAGGATCGTGGTCGTGGGCGCGGGCATCGCCGGGGCGAGCGTCGCGTTCTTCGCCGCGCGCGACGGGCATGACGTGATGGTCGTGGACGCGGGGGTGGAGCGCGCCTCGGACGTTCCGTCGGCGCTCGTGAATCCCGTGAGAGGGCAAAGTGGACGGGTCGACGAGGGTGCGCTCGAAGGCATGCGCCTCACGTGGTCGCTTCTCGACGAGGTGCGATCCCTCGGCTTCGACGTTCCGCACGAACGTGCGGGCGTTCGGCGTCCCGTGCCCGACGAGCGTACGCGGCGCAAGTTCGAGGCGTCCTTGCCGAGCGACTTGCCGCATGCCTGGCGTGCGGCGGACGAAGTTCGCGGGCTCGCCGCCGGTTGGCACTCGGTCTTGGACATCTTCGAGGGCGGGTGGTTGGACGGCCCGGCGTTCGTTGGCGCCTTGTTGAGGGCGAGCGGAGCGCGGGTCGTTCGCGGCTTCGCCTCGGACGTTCGACCGACGCGCGTGATGGTCGGGGAGCAGGCGTACCGTGCGGACGTCGTCGTTCGGTGCGGCGGGTCCCTCGGCACGTCGGGTGGAACCCACCGAGCGGGCACGATGCTGCTGCTCGACCACGCGCCTTGCGAAGTACCCCTGAGCTTCGGCGTGTATGCCGCCCCGGACGAGCGAGGCGGAGTGCTGGGGTCCACCTTCGAAGCACCGACGAGCGAGCACGTCTCGTCGCCGCCTCCCTTGTCGTCCTTGGCATGGCTGATGGGCAAGGCGCAAGGTCTGCTGGGCGACTTGTCGCCGCGCGTGACGGGGACCTGGACGGGCACGCGCTTGTCGACCTTCGTCTCGGGACGGCAGGGAGACGGCACGTGGTCTTTGACGGGCCTCGGGTCGAAGGGTTTTTTGATAGGCCCGCTGCTCGCACGAAACCTCACGTCGGAAGTTCAGGAGAGCTCGCTAAACTGAGCAAGTGACGAACTATAAGATTTGCCTCATCGAAGGGGACGGCATCGGGCACGAAGTCGTTCCGGCCGCGAGAGAGGTCCTCGAAGCCCTCGGGCTCGACTTGGAATTCACGGAGGCCCACGCGGGCTACGAAACGTTTCTGGACGTCGGGACGAGCGTGCCGGGCGCGACCATCGAAGCCATCGAGGCGGCCGACGCGACGTTGTTCGGGGCCGCTACGAGTCCCAGCGAAAAGGTGCCGGGCTTTTTCGGAGCGATTCGGTACTTGAGGCGCAAGTTCGACCTCTTCGCCAACGTCCGACCGGCGAAAAGCCGTCCCGTGCCCGGGGGCGTGGACGGCGTCGATCTCGTCTTGGTGCGTGAAAACACCGAGGGCTTGTACGTGGAGGTCGAGCGGCGTTACGGCGACACGGCCATCGCGGACGCGGTCATCACCAAGCGTGCGTCGTCGCGCATCGGCAAGTACGCGTTGGACATCGCCCGAAAACGGCGAGGCGAACTGGCCGTCGTGCACAAGGCAAACGTCCTTCCGGTCACGCAGGGGCTGTTTCTGAGCACGGTGATGGAGGAAGCCGCCCAAGTGCCGCAGGTACGCGCGTATGACGTCATCGTCGACGCGATGGCCATGCACCTCGTGCGCTCGCCGCAGCGTTTCGACGTCATCGTCGCGACGAATCTTTTCGGCGACATCCTGTCCGACCTCACGGCGGGCTTGACGGGAGGCCTGGGACTCGCTCCGAGCGGCAACATCGGCGAGAAGCACGCGATTTTCGAAAGCGTGCACGGCAGTGCGCCCGACATCGCCGGCCAAGGGATCGCCAACCCGACGGCGACGATTCTTTCGGCGGCGATGATGCTCGACCATCTCGGCGAACCCGAGGCGGCCGCGAGAATTCAACGTGCCGTCGATGAGCTACTTCGAGAAGGTTCGGTGACGCGGGATCTTGGCGGGGCGCTCGACACGCGTGGCTACACGGACGCGCTCGTGCGGCGCGTTTCGAGAAGCTAAGCCGCCGCTTCTTCACACAAGCCTTCATTTTATGAGAACCAGTCGCGTTTTTGGTGATTTTTTATCTTGCCAACCGTGAAAAGATGCTAAAATCACCCAGAATCCAGGGAGGAGCGAATGACCAATGTTCTCCAGCGCTTGCTGAACTCGAGGCCCGCCGCAATCGGCGTGGAACTCGGAACCAGCGCTATCAAGATTGTGGCGCTCAAGCCCGGCTCGCCGCCACAATTAACGCACGCCGTCATGCTGCCCACTCCAGTTGGAGCGATGCGCGACGGCCTTGTCGTGGAACCCGCCCGCGTGGCCGCCGAGCTCAAGACGGCGCTGTCGAAATACGGAATCGCGGCGAAGTACGCCGTGACCGCCGTGCCCAACCAAAGCGCCGTGACCCGCAACATCCTCGTGCCGAGGATGGATCGTAAGGACCTCGACGAAGCCATCAAGTGGGAAGCCGAGCGCTACTTGCCGTACCCCATCGACGACGTGACGCTCGATTACGACCTGCTCGACGATCCCACGACCCTTCCCGAGGAGCAGTCGATGGAAGTCGTCGTGGCCGCCGCTCCGACCGAGGCGATCGCCCGTCAAATCGAGGTCTTGCGCCTCGCGGGCCTCGAGCCCGCCGTCATCGACCTCAAGCCGTTCGCGGCGCTGCGCTCGTTGAGACCCCAGCCGCACGGCACCGGCTCCAAGGTCGACCTGTCCAACACCCAGTCGACGAAGCACGACCCAGCAAGCGAAGTGGCGCTGCTGCTCGAAATCGGCGCCTCAAGCAGCGTCCTCACCTTGACGCGCGGCGACCGCCTCTTGATCACCCGTAACATCGCCATCGCCGCCGACGACTTCACGACCGCCTTGCAACGGGCGTTCGATTTGGACTTCAACGCCGCCGAGGACGTCAAGATCGGTTACGCTACCGCCACGACGCCCACCGAGGACGAGGAGGACTTGCTGAACTTCGACCTGTCGCGCGAGCAGTACAGCCCGGCGCGCGTCTTCGACGTCATTCGGCCGGTGCTCGGCGACCTCATCACCGAAATTCGACGGTCGCTGGAGTTCTACCGCGTCCAAGCGGGCGACCTCGTCGTCGACCGCACGTACCTCGCGGGCGGCGGCGCGAAGTTGCGTGGACTCGCGGCCGCGATCGGCGACGCGCTGGGCTTTCGCGTGGAAGTGGTTTCGCCTTGGAAGCACGTTGCCATCGACGAGTCGCGGTTCGACATGGGCTTTTTGCACAACAACGCGCCGGAGTTCACCGTGCCGCTGGGCCTCGCGCTGCGAGGGGTGAGTAATTTTGATTAACATCAACCTGCTCCCGAAGAACCTCCGTCGTTCGACGGGACCGGACGGGTGGCGAATCGCCGCAGGCACGGTCGCGGCGGTCGCCTTGGTCACGATGGGCGTTTTGCAGTACAGCGTGCAAAATCGCCTCAACGGCATCAACAAGGACATCGCCGAAGCGCAAAGCGAGCTCGCCGTGCGCGCCAACGACGTACGCGAACGCAACGAGTTGCAAGCGCGCAAGACCGAGTTGCAAGCGGTCGCGGGCGTCGCGCAGACGCTCGAATCGGGGCGTACGTCGTGGAGCGCCGACCTCGCACGCTTCGTTCGGCAGTTGCCGACTTCGAACACTCCTATCATCGCCTTGACGAACGTCAGCATGCGGATGCCGCAGCTCGCGGCGGCGCCCGGCGGAGCCAACGCCCCGTACGACGGTAAAGCCGTGACGAAAGAGCTGGTGCTGAGCGGACTCGCCCGTTCGAGCGACGCACTCGTGCGTCTCGTGAACACCTTCGAGAACGCGCCGGAATTCGGCGTGCAATTCCAAAACGCGGCCCGCGACCCCAACACCGGTGAATACACCTTCGCGGTCACGGTCGGCATGATCGGTGACAAGCCCAAGCCCGCCTTGACGGCCGCGGCATCCGAGAACGGAGCGGTGGGTACGACCGAAAGCTCTGCAAGCGGCACGACGACCTCGGGAACGACCGCCCCGAGCGCGCCGCCCGCGCCTTCCACGTCGAGCCCGAACTCCAACGGAGGCAATCCATGACGACTCGTCGTGCCGAACTGAAAAATCCGCTGACGAACCTCAAGGGGCGAGATATCTTCTTGCTGACCCTCGCTGGCCTCGTCTTGATCGGAATTTTGTGGTACTTCCTGCTATACAGCGCCCGACAAGCGGAAATCGACGCCGCGAACTCGCAACTCGACACGCTTCGCCCTCAAGTGGACGCGGCCCGACTCGCGAGCGCTCAGCTTCCGGGTCTTCGCCAGGAAGTCGCCGGGCTCGAAGTTCAGCGCGATACGTTGTTGCGCGCCTTGCCGCCCACGCCGCGCTTCGGGCAGGTGCTCGGCGAGATTCGCCAAAACGTCCTGGCGACGGGCGCCCAGCTCGACGGCATCAGCCAGTCTTCGGGCGCCGCGGCAGGAGCGAACATTCCGGCGGGCGTGCAGCCCATCAACATCAGCCTCACGCTCGACGGCACCTTCGGCCAGTTGTTCGGCGTGCTGCGTTCTCTGGAGGCGATGAACCGCTTCTCGACGATCAACAACTTGGCGCTCAGCCTCGGCAAAGTCACCAGCTTCGATCCGCAAGTCGGCGGGCAGATCGGCGTGACCGTCTATACGTACAATCCCAACGCGCAAGGCGCGGCGCCCGCTCAACCTGGAGCGGCGCCCGCCCCGGGAGCGCCCGCGTCGGCGCCCCCCGCCCCGCCCGCCGGAGGTAATCCGTGAAGAGCAACACCGAGCCTCGCCGCTTCAGGCTCACCCGTGAGATGAAGATCGCCTTGACGGGCGTGGCCCTCGTCGGGGCCGTCGGCGGTTGGTACACGTGGTCCGCGACGCGTCCCGTCGCGGCCCCCGACCAAACGGCCACGACTCCTTCGACCACGACTCCATCACCGAGCGATGCGGGCACCGCGGCGCAAGACGGCACGGCGCCGAGTGGAGCGACGGCGGACACCTCGTCTCAAGACGCGGGCGGCGTCACCGTGACACGTCCGCAAGCCCCCGCGACCGTCGAGCAGATTCCGTTCCTCACAACGGAAGTCCCGAACGACGCCCCCGAGCAGGAAACGGCGAACACGGCGACGTCGGAGAGCGCGGCCGTTTCAGAAGATGCGCTGCCCAACCCGTTTCGCCCGTTCGAAGTCGCGAGCCAAGCGCCGACGAGCACGGCGAGTGCCAGCGCGCCCAGTGCCAGCACGGCCGCGCCCGCGCCGATCGCAACGGCAAGCGCGCCCATCGTAACAGCGAGCACGCCTCAAGTGGCGAGCAACACGTTGCCACTTCCGACGCTTCCCGGGCAAAGCGCCACCCCGAACGCCTCGAGCGTCGACCGTGTGCGCGCCGTGGCGGGAAGCGGGGTGACGGGCGCCTTGCCCGTGCCCGTCACCCCACGTTCGAGCACTGTGACGAGCGCCTTGCCCGTACCGGTCACGCCGCGTTCGAGCGGAGCGATCGTCATTCGCCCGGGGCAGCCCACGGGATCGAGCTTCCCGAACGTCGTTTCTTCGACGCCCTTGCCGTCGGTGTCGTCGACGCCTTCGCCTTCCAAGCCGTCGACGACACCGACGAGCTCGACGGTGACGAAGACTCCGACGGCCAAGCCGGCCGTGACGAAAACGCCGACGACCAAGCCGACCGCGACCACATCTGCCACGGCGACGAATACGCCCGGCACGGCGACCAACACACCCGCGACGGTAGCGAGGATCACTCCTGTCACGCCTCGTCCCGGCGTGCCTATCGTGGTGGGGCGAGCGCCAACCAGCGGCACGCCCTTGCCCACGACCACTCCCTCGCGTCCGACCCGCCCGACCACCACCTCTTCGACCGGCACTTCCGCGAGCACGCCGACGGGAAGCTCGCCTTCCACGACGAGCACGGCCACGGCCACGACCCCCGCGACGACGTCTCCTTCCGCTTCGACGGCTACGACGCCGCCCGCGACAACGACGACGCCAGCGGCGAGCGCAAGCGCTCGACCGGTCGTTCGGCCCCCGACGCCGTCCGTGCGTTCGCCATCGTCGCCCAACGTCGGCTTGGTCGCCGCCGCGACCCCGAGCGCGTCCGTGCCCGCCGCCACGCCGCCGACCTCACCGATCACCACTCCGATTACCACGCCGCCGACCGCGCCGACCAAGCCCGAGGCCACCACTACGCCTCCTGCAGAAGTTCCAGCGGTGATCGGCGCGTTGCAAACGCCGCCCGTCGCCCTCACGCCGGTCACGCCGACGAGTCCTTCGACGTCGAACCCCTCCGAGACGCCCACGCCGGTCAATCCGACCGGTGCCAGCACCGATCCGACGACGGCAACCGATCCGACGGCGGCCGTGCCGCCGACATTGACGCCGCTCGAGTCCTACGTCGCCTCACGCGGCGTGACGTACGAAGCCGTCGTGCTCGGCCCGGTCAACACCGGCATATTCGCGACGAACGACGGCTACGTGGTCTTGGCGCTCGGTCAGACGCTGCCTGACAGCAGCATCGTGGTCAAGGACATCACGGCGACGAGCGTGACGCTTGCCCTCGGCTCCGACGAAACGATCCTCGAATTGCAGAAAAGGTGATTATGATCAAACGAGCTTTGACTTTGATGATGACGGCGGCCCTCGGCATGGCGAGTGCGCAAACGCTCACGGACGCCCGCCTCGTGAACGCGAACGTGAGCCTCGAGGTCGGCCAGCGGGCCATGCCCTTGTCGGTGACGCTCTCGGCGCTCGCGCGCTCGGCCGGGTACGACATCGTGTTCGACGTCAACGTCGACGCGCTGCCCAGCGCCAGCGGCCCCACCGCGCCCACCATGTTCAGCTTTCAGAACAAGCCGTTCAACGAAGTCTGGCCGCTGCTCATGGACGTGTACGGCCTGAACTACCGCATCGTGCAAGTGGGCGGCAAGGACGTGCTGCGCGTGTCCAACACGCCCTTGCAACGCGTGGTGGACCTGAAGAACGCGGCCGCGGCCGACGTCGAGGCGCGCCTCAAGAGCTTGCTGCCGAACGTTCGCGTCGTTTCGGATATCCGCACGAACAGCCTCATCGTGAGCGGCTCGAATCGTGATCTGACCGACCTCGACGGACTACTCACCGACCTCGACCGTCCCGTCGCGCAAGCGCCCGTCACGCCCGCGCCGACACCGCCCGCCCCCGATCCCGTCGTGCAGAACACGGTAACGCTGCAAAACGCGCAAGCCGCCGAGGTCGAGGCGCGACTCAAAGCCTTGTTCCCGAACTTGCGAATCGTCTCGGACGTTCGGACGAACACGGTCTTCGTGAGCGCGACGGCCAAGGAGTTCGTAGACGTGAGCACGGTCGTCTCGCAACTCGACCGTCCCATCGCGCAAGCGCCCGTCACGCCCGCGCCGACACCGCCCGCCCCCGATCCCGTCGTGCAGAACACGGTAACGCTGCAAAACGCGCAAGCCGCCGAGGTCGAGGCGCGACTCAAAGCCTTGTTCCCGAACTTGCGAATCGTCTCGGACGTTCGGACGAACACGGTCTTCGTGAGCGCGACGGCCAAGGAGTTCGTGGACGTGAGCACGGTCGTCTCACAACTCGACCGCGCCGCACAGCAAGCCGCCACGCAAACGCCAGACCCGTCGGTGCAGCGCGTGTACACCGTGCAAAGCTCGTCGGACGACATCGCCGCCTTCTTGCGTACGACGTACCCGACGCTGGTCGTGACGCCCGTCGGCAAGACCAATCAACTCGTGGTGAGCGGGCCTACGAGCGTCGTGAACACGGCGTTCGCGTTGCTGGGTCAAGTCGACCGTCCGCTGCCCGTTGCCGCCGTTGGTCCGGCTGTCGTGCAGCGCATCTTCACGCTTGCCAACGCTCAAGCGAGCGAGATCAAGGCGGTACTGGAGAACACGCTCGCGACGCGGTTGGACGACGCGGCGACGGGAAGCAGTACCGGCGCTGCCAACAATTCCGCCAACAACTCGGCGAACAATCAAGCTCCGACGACTCAAAGCGCTCAAGACGCGGCGAGCGCGGCCGCTTCTCAATCGGGCAGTGACGTCACGATCATCGCCGATCAGCGTACGAACACCCTCATCGTCCGCGGTACTCCCGAACAAGTCGCCCAAGTTGCCGAGCTCATTCCGGTGCTGGACGTCCGCGTGCCGCAGATCAACGTACAAATCCGCATCCAGGAGATCACGGAGGACGCCGCGCGTACCCTCGGCATCGATTGGTCGGCGGGCATCGGCAACTTCGTGACGAAGCTCGTGAGCGGCAACCTCACGGCGTTGTTCGACAACACCACGAACTTCGCGGGCCTCAACCTCGGCGCCACGCTGAAGGCGCTCGAGAATCAGCAGTTGTCCAAGAGTATCTACGACGGCAACGTCACGCTGCAAAGCGGCCAGCGTCGTCAAGGCAACGCGACGAGCGCGGAAAATGCCAGTGCCGGGGCCTCTGCCAGCATCAAGTCGGGCGGGCGCGTCGAAGTCAACATTCCCGGTGCGGCAGGCAACATCGTGCGGCAAATCGATTACGGAGTCTTGCTCGACTTCCTCAATCCGCAAGTGTCGAACGACGGCACGATCACGATCGGGGTTCGCAGCAGCATCTCCAATCCCCAGACGGCTTTGACCGGAGGAAGCATTCCGAACATCTTGAGCTTCCTCAACCGCGAAGCGAGTACGACCGTGTCGTTCAAGAGCGGTCAGACCGTGCTGCTGGGCGGTTTGCTGACCGACACCGAGAACACGACGACCAACGGCGTTCCCTTCTTGTCGTCCATTCCTTTGGTCGGCAGCTTGTTCAAGTCGGAGGACACTCGGAAGTCGAAGGCACAACTGCTCATCGTCCTGACGGGCAACATCGTTCAGTAACGAAGAATGCGAGCGAAGGAGGCGGCCTTGAAGGCCGCCTCCTTCGCTTAGGCAAGCTGGGAGCGCGAGCGAAGCCCGATGCTAGATTTGCTTCGATGAGGTTTCTGACCGCAGGCGAATCGCACGGACCGCAGCTCACGACGATCATCGAGGGGTTGCCTTCGAACTTGGAGCTCACGAAGGACGACATCGACCCTTGGCTGGCCAAGCGGCAAGGCGGATACGGACGCGGTCGCCGCATGGTGATCGAGCGCGACGAAGCGAACATCGTGTCGGGCGTTCGCGCGGGTCGCACGACGGGCGCTCCCGTGACGTTCGTGATCGAGAACCGCGATTGGCGCAACTGGACGGAGATCATGTCTCCCCTGCCGGGCGGCGAGCCGCGCAAGAAGGCCCTGACGGCCGCGCGGCCCGGCCACGCCGACTTGCCGGGCGGCATCAAGTATCGCCTGCGTGACTTGCGTGACGTGTTGGAGCGCGCGTCGGCCCGCGAGACTGCTTCGCGCGTGGCCGTTGGGGCCGTCGGCCTCAAGCTTTTGTCGGACCTCGGGGTGGAGGGCGTCGGGCACGTCGTGTCGCTCGGCGGGATCGAGTCGACGGTGCCTTTCGAGTGGTCGCGCGTCGCGGAAGTCGAGGACAGCGAGCTTCGCTGCCTCGACTTGGAGGCGAGCGGTCGCATGATCGAACGCATCGACGCCGCGAAGAAGGACGGCGACACGCTTGGCGGCGTGGTCGAGGTGCGCTTTCGCGGCCTGCCGGTGGGGCTTGGAAGCCACGTGCACTGGGATCGCAAGCTCGACGGACGTATCGCGGCCGCCGTGATGGGCATTCAGGCCATCAAGGGCGTGGAGATCGGCTTGGGCTTCGAGGCGGCGCGCCGTCCGGGCTCCGCGGTGCACGACCCGATCTTTTTGCGCGAACGTGGGTACGAACGTGACTCGAACGGCGCGGGCGGCTTGGAGGGCGGGATGACGAACGGCGAGGACCTCGTGGTGCGCGCGGCCATGAAACCGATCGCGACCCTCATGAAGCCGCTGCCGACCGTGGACGTCGCGACGCGTGAAGCGGCGGACGCGGCGCGCGAGCGCAGCGACACGACGGCGGTGCCCGCGGCGAGCGTCATCGTGCAGTGCGCCGTCGCGTGGGTGCTCGCGGACGCCATGCTGGAGAAGTTCGGGGGCGATTCCATGGAGGAACTGCGCGAGCGGGTCGCTTCGGCGCACGCCTTCGCCCGGGCATATTGATGCTTCCGGAAGCCTTTCGGTCAGGAATCGAGGAGGCGTTGTTTGGTCTAGACTACTCGTCAAGTGACATGACGACGTCTCCCTCTTCTCTCATCGAACGGCCCGTGACATGGGTGGCCCTCGCGGGCTTCATGGGCACCGGGAAGAGCCGGATCGGCTGGGAGTTGTCGCGGGCGTTGGCTCTGCACTTCGTGGATACCGACAAGTTGATTTCACGGGTGGCGGGAAAGTCGGTGCCGGAGATTTTCGACGAGGACGGCGAGGCGCAGTTTCGTGCGTACGAGCGCGAAGTCGTGCGGCGCGTGACGCGGCTCGACTACGCGGTCGTGTCGCTCGGCGGTGGTACGTTCATCTCGCCCGAGAACCGGAAGTTGCTGCTCGCCCGAGGACCGGTCGTGGTGTTGTGGGCGAGCCCGGAGACGGTCTTACAGCGCACGAAGCGCACCGACCGTCCGCTCCTGAAAGCGCCCGAGCCGTTGGAGCGCATTCGCGGCTTGATGCAAGAGCGCGAAGGCGCGTACCGCGAAGGCACCATTCACGTGTCGTCCGACGATCGTCCCTCGGAGGACGTCGTGGCCGAGGTCGTCGACCGCCTTTGGACGTGGAGCGAGGATCATGAGGATTGACGTGGGCGGCGCGGCGCCGTACGCGGTGAGCGTGCGGTCGGGCGCCTTGCAAGACGTCGCGGTCTCGGAGCGGCGCCGCGCGTTGCTGTTTGACGAGGGCGTTCCGCGCCCTTTCGTGGACGAGGTGAGGTCACGCCTGCAGCCCGAGGTGGAGGTCGCGTTGCCGCGAGGCGAGGCGTGCAAGACGTTGACGGTATTCGCGGAGGTGCTCTCGACGCTTGCGCGGGCCGCCTTGCCGCGCGACGCCGCCGTGATCGGACTCGGAGGTGGGGCGGCGACGGACCTGGCGGGCTTCGTGGCGAGCGCGTATCTGCGGGGCGTGGCCTTCTACACCCTTCCGACGACGTTGTTGGGTCAAGTGGACGCGGCGGTGGGCGGCAAGACCGGCGTCAACCTTCCCGAAGGCAAGAACCTCGTCGGGGCCTTTTGGCCGCCCAAGGGCGTGTGGTGCGACACGGCGACCCTCGCGGCGTTGCCGAGCGCGACCTTTCGAGAGGGCGCGGCGGAAGTGTTCAAGCACGGCTTGATCGCCGACCCGGTCTTGTGCGATGACGTCGTGTCCGGCGGTTTCGGTCCTCACGCGGCGCATCTCGAAGAGATCGTCGGGCGCGCGGTGAAGGTCAAGGCGGACGTCGTGACGCGCGACCTCACCGAGCGGGGCGAGCGCGCCCATTTGAACTTCGGTCACACGCTCGCGCACGCGCTCGAAGCCGTCACCGGACACGCTTTGCCGCACGGCGAGGCGGTCGGGTACGGCCTGCACTTCGCCGCGCTCCTTTCGCGGCGTCTCGGCGGCGAGGACGTATCGAAGCTCACCGAGCGCTTTCTGGCGTATCAGCGACCTCGCTCCCTGCCGGACTTCGCGTGGCAGGACGTCGCGCCGTTCGTGGCGCGTGACAAGAAGGCGGACTCGCGCGGCGTGCGCTTCGTGCTGCTCGAAAAGCTCGCTCGGCCGTACGTGGCGCACGTGGACGAGGCGGACGTTCGAGTCGCCTTCGACGAGTGGCACGCGTTCGTACGCGGCATGGTGAAATGACGTCATGATTCTCGTTTTGAACGGGCCGAACCTCAACCTGCTCGGTACGCGCGAACCGTCCGTGTACGGCTCGGACACCCTCGAAGACCTCGAGAGCATGTGCGAATCGTGGGGCGCGGACCTCGGCGTGACGGTGACGTGCCGTCAAAGCAGCCACGAAGGCAATCTCATCGACTGGATTCACGAAGCCAAAAGCGCGGGCTTCAAAGGTATCGTCATCAATCCCGGAGCCCTCACGCACTACTCTTATGCCTTGCGCGACGCCATCGCCGGGCAGAGCCTGCCCGTCGTGGAGGTGCACATTTCGAACGTGGACGCGCGCGAGTCCTGGCGGCACGTGTCGGTGACGGCGGGCGTGTGCAAAGGCAAGATCAGCGGCTTGGGGTTCACCGGCTACAAGCTGGCGATGGAGTACCTCACCGACCTATTGAGCGCCTCTTGACACACGTGCTAGACTCTCCGCTAGTGTTTCGCGCTTGGTAGGGCGTGAAACTTCCGGGCAGGCACCGGACGTCCGAGCGCGAAGTTCCCCGACTTCGACGGTCGCGGCGGAAGAGCCGAAATCAACTTTTCGGAGACGACGGTGAAAACCTACGTACCTAAGGAAACCGAGCAAAACTGGATCGTGGTGGACGCGGCGAACATTCCCGTGGGTCGCCTCGCTACGTTCGTGGCGTCGCGCATTCGCGGCAAGCATCGCCCCGACTTCCAGCCGAACATCATTCAAGGTGACTTCGTCATCGTCGTGAACGCCTCGAAGGCGGTCTTCACGGGCGGCAAGCTCGACAACAAGGTGTACACCCGCTACACCGGTTACCAAGGCGGCCTCAAGACGGAGACGGCGCGCGTAGCGCTGCAAAAGCATCCCGACCGTGTCATCGAGCACGCGGTGTTCGGCATGCTTCCCAAGGGCCGTCAGGGCCGCGCGATGCACACGCGCCTGAAGGTCTACGCGAACGAGCAACATCCGCACTCCGCTCAACAACCGCAAACGGTGGAGGTCCGCTAATGGCGACTGAACAGTTCTACGGCACGGGCCGCCGCAAGGAAGCGGTCGCGCGCGTCTTCCTGCGTCCTGGCGAAGGGCGCATCGTGGTGAACGGCAAGGAATTCCAAGTGTACTTCCGCGGGATCTTGCGCGCCGTGTACGCGCTGCAAGCCTTTCGCGAGACGGGCACGATGGGTCGCTTCGACGCCGTGATCTCGGTCGAGGGCGGCGGCCCCGGCGGGCAAGCGGACGCGATCAAGCTCGGAATCGCCCGCGCCCTGATCAAGGTCAACCCCGACTTCCGTGCGCAGCTCAAGCCTCGCGGCCTTCTCACGCGTGACGCGCGTGAAGTGGAAAGCAAGAAGTACGGCTTGAAGAAGGCGCGTCGCGCGCCTCAGTTCAGCAAGCGCTGAGCCTGCTCCTCCTTCTCTACCCTCCCGCTCGCGGGAGGGTTTTTTGTCTCGCCTTCCAGTTGATAACGTGAAGCATGAACCGCGTGGTGCTCTTCGACGGCATGTGCAACTTATGCAGCGCAAGCGTTCAACTCGTCATTCGCCACGATCCGCGTGGGATGTTTCGCTTCGCTTCGCAGCAGTCGGCCGTCGGGCGTGACTTGATGCGAACGCACGGCCTGTCGGACGAGTTGCGAACCGTGGTGCTGATCGAGGGCGGAGCGGTGTACCTGGAGAGCGACGCGGCCGTGGGGATCGCTCGGGAAATGGGGTGGCCGTGGAAGCTCGCGTGGAGTTTGCGGTTCGTACCGAGATTTCTGCGTGACGCGGTCTACCGTTTCGTGGCGCGCCATCGCTACGTCCTTTTCGGCAAGAAGAACGCGTGCTGGCTGCCCACCCCGGAGTTACGGGCGAGGTTCTTGGACGCATGACGCACGTGATGTCGATGGCATGGCGCGACCTCGCGTTTCTGCACTGGCGGGTGGACGCGCAGACGTTGACGGCGCACTTGCCCCGCGGCTTGCAACTCGACACTTTCGACGGGTCGGCGTGGCTGGGCGTCGTGCCCTTTCGAATGGCGAACGTGCGGCCGAGAGGATCGCCGATCGCGCGCGACTTCCTGGAATTGAACGTGCGCACGTACGTCACGGCGGGCGGCATGCCGGGCGTGTGGTTCTTCAGCCTCGACGCGACGGATCGTCTCGGGGTGCGGGTGGCTCGTCGGGCGTTCTACCTGCCGTACTTCGACGCGCGCATGACGTCCGCGGTTCGCGACGGATGGTACGCCTTCGAGAGCGAGCGTGTGCACCGTGGCGCGCCGAGAGGCGAATTCGCGGGTCGTTACCGCCCCGTCGACGTGCCGCGGCACAGCCACCCGGGATCGCTGGAGGCTTTCTTGACCGAACGCTACTGGCTGTACTCGGCCGACGCGCGAGGCCGCGTGTTTCGGGGCCGCGTTCACCACGAGCCCTGGCCTCTTCAAGCGGCGCAGGTCGTCGTGGAGCGATGCACGCTCGGCGACCTCGTCGGCGTGACGCTGGATGGCGCACCGGTCGCGCACTTCGCCAAAGACGTCCAAGTGCGGGCGGACGTCATCCGCCGCGTTCAAACGTCGAGCTGAAAGGGCGCCTTCAATCCTTGAGCGGCCGTCTCGCGCGCGACCGTGGGAGCAGCGGTGAGGGCCTGCACGGCCTGATAAGCGCGCTTGGCGAGGTCGCGGTCGCCCAGCGCGTCACGCACCTGCCCGAGGCGCGCGAGGATCAAGCCGACCACGCTTCGGCGCGCATCAACGGTGGCGTGCGCGGCGCTCTCCAGCAACTCGCGGGCGCTCGTCAAGTCGCCCACCGCGAAGTACACGTTCGCGGCCGCGTACTGCAACTCGGCCTTGGGCGTGATGGCGTCGCCTTCTTCTCGCAGCAAGGCGGCGACCAAGGCGTCGAAGTCGTCGCCTTCCTCCAGCCGCAAAGCGCGGTCGGCGAGGGCGCGCAGTCGGGACGCTTCGCCCGGCGTGAAGGTCGCAAGGTCGGGCAAGGTAGCTTCTTCGAGTCGTTCGAGCAGGTCAGGTACGTCGTCGAGCGCGGCGAACACGACGCCCGACCTTCCTCCCAGGATCTCGGCGAGAAGCGTCAGACGGCGCTCGCGGTGGGCGGTGCCCGGCCCTTCGCCGAGCGCGTCGCGTACCCCGTCGTGGTAGGCCTTCACGGCGGCGAGCAAGTCGGCGCTTCGCACGCGGCTCGGTGAGAGGGGCACGCTCAGCGCGTCTCGAAGCGCCGCCTCCTGGCGTCCCGCGTCCCGAAGGCGCTCCTTGCCTTGCGGGTATTGGCTCAGGAACTCGGGCAATCGGTCGGCCTCCGCCTCGGCCCACCGCCAATCGGGCGCGAGGTCGTGAACGGGCAGGTTCACGGCGAGAAAAGCGTCTCGCGCGGGATGATCCGCGTCGAGCGGCGTGACGGAAAGCACCTCGGACGCGTTCAAGAAACGCGCGATCTCGACGAGGGTCGCGCCGTTGTAGGCGGGAGAGAGGCGCAGCAAATCGCCGACGTCGGGCAGAAGGACGAGGGTCACGCGCCCAGGCTAGCAAACCCGTGGCCGTGAACTTCGGGAAACGCGCGGGCGCTCAATCGTCGCCGCCCGCGCGAACGGGCACGCCGGGCGCCGAGCGGCCGCCGCGCGGTCCGACGCGCATCACGTCGTGCACGTCCTTCACGCGGCGAATGCCGTCGGCGAGAAAGCCGAGATCTTGTTGATCGAGCACGGCGAGCCGCAAGTAGATGTGCGCGGTGCCGCCCGCCGACACTCCCGCCTCGACCTTGAGGGGGCTGCGCTTTTGCTCGGAGACGACGGCGAGCACGTCGGACAGCAAGCCCGGACGGTCGGTCGCGACGACGTCGAGGTCCACGAGCGAGTTGGTGCGCGTTCCCGTGTCCCACGAGGCGGGCAGGCAGCGGTCGGGTTCCTCTTTGAGAAGGCGAACCATGTTCGGGCAGTCGACGCGGTGGATCGTGACGCCCCGTCCCCGAGTGATGTAGCCCATGATGTGATCGCCGCGAATCGGGTGGCAGCAGTTGGCGGTCTTCGTGGACGTCGGCATGCCCTGCACGTACACGCCGCCCGACTCGATGCGCGGCGCTTCGATGTGCTTCGGGGGCGCCGCCAGTTCCTGCTCCAGTTGCGGCGCGAGCACCCGCGCGACTTGACCGCTTTGCAGCTTGCTGGAGTGAAGCGCGAGGTACAAGTCGTCGGGATTGCGGCTCCCGAGGAGTTTCTCCGTCGCGTCCTCCAGCAACTTCGTGCGCATGAGTTGCCGCACGGGCAACTGCCGTTTGCGCAAGTAGCGTTCCAGCTGGTCGTGTCCGCTCGTCAAGGCTTCCTGCCGCTCTCGCTGCCGGAAGAAATGCCGAATCTTGGTGCGCGCCGAGCGCGTCACGGCGAAGTTCAGCCAGTCTTGGCTGGGGCCGGGCGAGTTGCGGCTCGCGATGATCTCGACCATGTCGCCGTTCTTGAGCTTCGTGTTGAGCGGAACGATGGAGCCGTTGAGGCGGGCGCCCACCGTGGTGTCGCCGATGCGCGAGTGGATGTGGTACGCGAAGTCGATGGGCGTGGCGCCTTGCGGCAAGTTCACGGTGTCGCCCTTCGGCGTGAACACGAACACGCGGCCCGACAGCAAGTCGCTCTTGACGGCGTCCACGAAGTCCGAGGCGTCCGTGATCTCGTTTTGCAGTTGGCGCAGTTGGGTGATCCAGCCTTCGCGGTTCTTCTCGCCGATCTTCTCACCGCCCTTGTACATCCAGTGCGCGGCGACGCCGTACTCGGCGACTTCGTGCATGCGCATAGAGCGTATCTGCACTTCGATGGGCTGGCCCGCCGTGGAAATCACGGTGGTGTGCAGACTTTGGTAGCCGTTGGGCTTGGGAACGGCGATGTAATCCTTGAAGCGCCCGGGAATCGGCGTCCACATGGAGTGGACGAGGCCGAGGCTGTGGTAGCACACCTGCTTTTCGCGCGCCGACTCGGCGCGCTCACGCGCCTTGCCGTCGAGGGCGACGACGGGACGCGGCGTCAAAATGACGCGCACGGCGAGCAAATCGAAGATCTGCTCGAGGTGCTTGCCTTCCTTGAGCATCTTGTTGTGAATGGAGTACAGGTGCTTGCTGCGCCCCGCGATATCGATGCCCACCACCCACTCGTCGAGTTCGGGGTCCTCGTAGAGGGCGGCGCGCAACTGCGTGATCGCGCTGGAGATGTGCTCCTCGCGCTCTTCTTGGCGAGTGCGCAGTCGCTGCGACAACGACTCGTACGCGTCGGGGTCGAGGTAGCGAAACGAAAGGTCCTCGAGTTCCCACTTGATATGCCCGATGCCGAGTCGGTGCGCGAGGGGCGCGAAGATCTCGAGCGTCTCGCGGGCGATGCGCGCCTGCTTGTGAGGCGGCATGGAGCCCAGGGTGCGCATGTTGTGCAGACGATCGGCGAGTTTGACGATGATGATGCGGATGTCGCCCGTCATGGCGATCAGCATCTGACGCAAGTTCTCCGCTTGCTCGTCTTGCAAGTTCGAGCTCATCTTCGTGAGCTTGCTGACCTTGGTCTCGCCTTCCACGATGCGGCGCACATCGGGACCGAAGCCCGCCTCGATCTCCTCGAAGGTGACCTCGGTGTCCTCGACGGTGTCGTGCAAAAGGCCGGCGATGACGGCGTCGGTGTCCATGCCGAGATCGGCGAGAATCTGCGCGACCGCGACCGGATGCGTGATATACGGCTCGCCGCTTTTGCGCTTCACGCCCGCGTGGGCATGATCGGCGAGCTCGAAGGCTCGCGTGACACGACTTCGCTCTTCTTCGGAGCGTTCCGAGAGCGTGTCGAGAAGTTGGCCGAAACCGTACACCACGCCAGGATAGCGCACGAAGCGCAGATCGTATGAATCGCTCTTGCGATTTCTCGTGGGTGGGAAACACGAAACACGCCCGCGAGAAGTCGCGGGCGTGGTGCAGACAGAACGTTCAGCGGCGTCGAGGGCGCGTTTCGACGGGAATGGGGACGGGTTGCGGTTTCGGGCCGAGCAGACGCTCGATTGCCTCGCGCAGCTCGGAAAGGGCCTTCTTCAGATCGTCCATCCGACTTCTACGATACGCCAACGACGTATGAGCCGTACTGGGTTTTCACTCAATTGCGTGAGCTCAGCCACGCTTGCCCGGCTGGGCGGGACGCACCTCGACTCGGGACGGCAAGGTTCGCGCGGGCATGTCGAGCAAGTCGAGCACGATTTGGCCGATGTCTTGCGGCTGTATCTTCCAAGCGTCCTCGTTCGACGGCGTGTGCCCGTTGAAGTACGTGGCGACGCTTCCGGGCATGATCTGCGTGACTTTGACGCCGAGCTCGCGCAAGTCCAGCATGATCGCTTCGCTGAAGCCGTTCACGCCGAACTTGGAGGCGTTGTAGGCCGCGCCGCCCGCGAAAGGATTCTTTCCGGCAAGGCTCGACATGGTGATGACGTAGCCCGACGAGTCGCGCAGCAAGTCCACGCAAGCCTTGACGGTGTGAAAGAGGCCCGTGAGGTTGGTGTCGATGACGTCGCGCCACTGTTCGACCGTGAGGTCTTGGACGGGCGCGAAGCGGCCGACGCCCGCGTTCGCCACCAGCACGTCCAAGCCGCCGAAGCGCTCTCGATGGCGACGCACCGCCGCCTCGACGCTGGCGAAGTCGCGCACGTCGCACGTCACTCCCAGCGCGTTCGGCCCGAGTTCCTGCGCGGCGCGGCGCACCTCGTCCTCGTTTCGCGCGGTGATGGTCACGCCGTAGCCGCGCGTCGACAACGCCCTCGCGACTTCCAAGCCGATGCCCTTGCTGCCTCCGGTCACGAAGGCGCTTCTCGAAACGTTCGTCATGGCGCGAGCGTACACGCCGCGCGAGGTGGCCGAATGCGGGCGAAGTCACCGGGACGAAACCTCGGGGCGCGTCGTGAGGTGCGTCGCCCTGCGGTGTTCACGGCGCGGCTACCATGAAGCGCATGAACCGACTTCTCGACACCATGCGAATTTTACGCGCGCCGAGCGGCTGTCCGTGGGACCGCGAGCAGACGCACCTCAGCCTTCGGCCGTATCTCTTGGAGGAGGCGGCGGAAGCCGTCGACGCCTTGTCGCGCGAGGACGACGCCGACGTCGTCGGCGAGCTTGGCGACGTGCTGCTGCAAATCGCTTTTCACGCGGTGATCGCCGAGGAGGACGGACGCTACACGTACCGCGACGTCGAGAACGCCATCGTCGAGAAGCTCGTGCGTCGCCATCCGCACGTGTTCGGGGACGTGACGGTGGATAACGCGGGGGACGTCGTGCGAAATTGGCAGGCGATCAAGCGTGAGGAGCGCGGCGGACGCGAAAAGTCACTTCTGGAGTCGATTCCGGCGGGCCTCGGAGCCCTCGCCCGCGAAGCGCAGGTGCAAAAGCACGCCGAGCCGAGCGAGCCGAGCCGTCAAAGCGTGGAGGCGTTCACGGCCGAGATGCCCGAGACGGAGGCGGCCTTCGGCGAGTTGCTGGCGCGCGTGGTGGCGTGGGCGAGAGCGAGCGGCGTCGACCCCGAGGTCGCCTTGCGTGCCCACACGGCGAGGCGACTGTCTTGAGCGAGGCGGACGCGCGACCCGATCCGTGGCGAGCGTGGCTTCGCGGTCGCGAGCGGCGGGCGCTGCACTTCCCCGAATTTCGCCGCGCCGCCGTGCTCGTCGCCTTGACGCGTGAAGCCGAGCCGCGCGTGCTGCTGACCGTGCGCGCCTCGAACCTCTCGACGCACGCGGGGCAAATCGCTTTTCCCGGCGGGCGGCTCGACGAGGGCGAGGAGGTCGTGCGGGCGGCCCTGCGCGAAGCGTGGGAGGAGGTGGGGTTGCGGCCGGACGACGTGGAGGTCATCGGCGAGCTCGACGACGCGTTCACGCCGATCGGATTTCACGTCACGCCGATCTTGGCGCGCATTCCTCCTCGCTACGAGTTCCATCCCAACGAGGAGGTCGTGCAGGTCCTCTTGCCGAGCGTGAACGAGTTGCGCGCGCTCAAGGCGATTCGCGAGGTGCGGGCCACGCCGAACGGTGAGCGGCACGTCTTGTACCGCTATCCGTGGCGCGGCCACGACATCTGGGGCATGACCGCGCGCATCCTGCACGACCTGCTGGAAAGCGGCGTTACTTGAACGAACGTGAGGTGCGCTCCTCGGCGTCGGTCACTTGCGCCGTTTGAGCAGGTCGACGAGCCTCGCGGGCGTGACGCGCGTGAACAGGGCTCCGCCGATGCGAACGATCGGGGCGTCCTCGGGGGGTTCGTCGCAGCGCGTCAGCAGGAGTTCGAACTTGCCGTCCGCGCTGACCATGCCGGGCGAGATGCGCAGTTCGCGCCACACGACATCGAGGAGTTCCTCGCGCAGGTCGGGGCTGAGGTGTTGCACGCACACTTCGATGCGTTGAATCATCGTGGCGCGCTCCGTGAGACCTTCACGCAAAGTTGCGCGTTGCGAAGCTCGAACGCGCGCGATATCGATGAAAACGAGGTTGGAGAGGTCGAGGAGGCAGCAACTGGCATCCCCGCTATCTTAATGCGTTCATGCGTTCCTCACCGCATGTCCGCGGGCGTGCGGGATGTTGAGACATGACGTTCCCGCCATTCCCACAGCCTTTCACGCGCGTTCTGTTTCCGGCAGAAAAGGTAAGCGACGCCCCTGCCCGAGCCCGTCGGCACGCGTAGAGTACGGAGTACAATGTGAGAACAGAAGTTTACGATCGTCGCTTCTGCGCGCGTTCCCGTACCGCCTTCGAAGGAGGTTGGTCACTTTGAATCCTCCGAATTCCTATTCGCCACTCGCGACTTCCCTCTCGCCCGACCTCTCCGAGGAGCTGTCATGAATCGATACGACGACCGCGCCCGCCTCGTTTTCCACTACGCCCGCGAGGAAGGCAACCGTCTCGGGCACGCCATGGTCGGGCCCGAACACCTTCTGCTCGGCCTCATGCGCGAAGCCGGAACGGCCGCGCAAATCCTTGGCGAATTCGGCGCCACCCTCGAAGGGCTGCGCCGCCGCGTCGAGGAGATCATCGGGCGCGGCGAAGGCTCACGCCTCAACGACGCGCCCGCCATCACCCCGCGCGCTCGGCGCGTCATGGAACTCGCGTCCGCCGAGGCGCGTTCGCTCGGCGCGCAAGTCACGTCCACCGAGCACATCCTGCTCGGCATCATTCGCGAAGGCGACGGGGTGGCTTACCGCATCCTGCAAGACCTCACGAAGGACGTCGACACGATTCGCTGGCGCATCCTGGCGCACAGCGATCCGAAGACGCAAAAGCCCGTTCACACGCCCTTCCTCGACGAGTACGGCCGCGACCTCACGAAGCAGGCGCGTGAAGGCAAGCTTGATCCCGTCATCGGCCGCGCGGAGGAAATCCGCCGCGTCACGCAGATCTTGTCGCGCCGCACGAAGAACAACCCCGTCCTGATCGGGGATCCCGGCGTCGGTAAGACCGCCATCGTCGAGGGACTCGCGCTCGCCATTCACGAAAAGCGCGTGCCGCCCAACTTACACGGCGCTCGCCTCGTGTCGCTCGACTTGTCGGGCGTCGTGGCGGGCACGAAGTACCGCGGCGAGTTCGAAGAGCGGCTGCGCCAAATCATCGAGGAACTGCGCAATGCAAAGGTGATCGCCTTCATCGACGAGCTTCACACCCTCGTCGGCGCGGGCGGAGCGGAAGGCACCCTCGACGCCGCCAACATCCTCAAGCCCGCCCTTTCGCGCGGCGAAATCCAAGTGATCGGCGCCACGACGACGGGCGAGTACCACCGTTACATCGAAAAGGACGCCGCGCTCGAACGCCGCTTCCAACCCGTGATCGTTCTGGAGCCCTCGCCGGTCGAGACGCTGCAGATCCTGCGCGGTCTGCGCGGCAAGTACGAGGAGCACCACGGCGTGTCCATTCCCGACTCGGCGCTCGAACTCGCCGTGCGCATCGGTGAGCGGGCGTTGCCGGGCCGCAACTTCCCCGACAAGGCCATCGACCTCATCGACGAGGCCGCCAGCCGCGTGCGCCTCAACCTCTCGCTCGGCGTGCAAGTCACCGAGGACGAGACGGGCGAGCCGATGGTCTCCAGAGACGACATCGAGAGCGTCATCAACTCCATGGGCGGAATCTACGCCGAGGAAAGCACCGAGAAGCTCGGCGACCTCGAAGACAGCCTCACCGAGCAGGTGTACGGCCAGCCTGACGCGATTCGCGCGCTGTCGAGCGCGTTGCGCCGCGCCCGCGTCGGTCTGGGGGGACGCACGCGCGTCTCGGCGAGCTTCTTGTTCGTCGGGCCGTCGGGCGTCGGAAAGACGCACCTCGCCAAGGCGCTCGCACGCTCCTTGTTCGGCTCGGAGCGCTCGCTCATTCGCATCGACATGAGCGAGTACCAAGAGTCGCACGCCATCTCGAAGCTCATCGGATCGCCTCCCGGATACGTGGGCTACGAGCAAGGCGGGCGCCTCACGGAAGCCGTGCGTCGCCAACCGTTCAGCGTCATCCTGCTCGACGAAATCGAAAAAGCACACCCCGACGTGTACAACACGTTCTTGCAAGTCCTCGACGACGGACGCCTCACCGACGGCCTCGGACGTACGGTGGACTTCCGCCGCACCATCATCATCATGACGTCCAACACGGGCTTCAACACCGGTCCCGGCGTCGGCTTCTCGCCCGTCAAGGTCGAGGACACCCAACCGCTGCGCCAGATCTTCACGCCGGAGTTCCTCGACCGTCTCGACGACGTCATCCGCTTCAAGGCGCTCGGTGAGGACGAACTCGTGCGCGTCGCGCAGCAACTTCTCGACGAGATGACCGAGGAACTCGCGAGCCGCGAGCTCACGGTCACCTTCGACCCGGAAGTGGCGGCTTGGTTGGTGTCGCGCCTCAAGGCTCGCAGCAACAAGCACGCCCTGGGCTCGTCGCGTCAGCTGCGGACCCTCGTGCGCGACGAGATCGAAGATCCGCTCGCGCTGGAGCTCGTCGCGCTCGGCGACGAAGCCAACATCCACGTGAAGCTTTCCAACGAAGGGCTCGTGTTCGAACGGCAGGATCTGGCGTCCGCGCAGATCCTCGCGTAAGACCCTTCCTCTGCGGAGTGCTTCAGGCTCACCCCCTCGCCCACAGAGGCGAGGGGGCCTTTCATGCACGTACGTTACGATAGGAGCAGAATGGCGAGAGTATCGACGAAGTACACCTGCGCGTCCTGCGGGTATCAAGCCGCGAAACCGATGGGCAGATGTCCGAACTGCTCGGCGTGGAATTCCTTCGAGGAAGTCGTTTCGGCGCCCACGAAAAGCAGCAGTTTCGGCGGTGCCTACGGCGGCGTGAAGGGCGGCAAGCTCACGGCGCTTTCCACCGTCGGACGGCGCGAAGAGCCTCGGACGCCGAGCGGCGTGCCCGAACTCGACCGCGTGCTCGGCGGAGGGCTCGTGGCGGGCGGCGTGACCCTCATCGGTGGAGAGCCCGGCATCGGAAAGAGCACCTTGCTGCTGCAAGTCGCCGACAAGCTCGCCAAGGACGGCAAGAGCGTGTTGTACGTGGCGGGCGAGGAGAGCTTGGAGCAGATTCGCCTGCGCGCCGACCGCCTCGGCGTGACGAGCGAGATCCAAATGACGCGCGACACGCGCGCCGAGCACATCGCGGCCTTGCTCGACGAGCACAAGCCCGCCTTGTGCATCGTCGACTCCATCCAAACGGTGCAAATCGAAGGCGAGGGCGTGGCGGGCGGCGTGGCGCAAGTCCGTGAGGCGACGGCGATGCTGACGCGCGCCGCCAAGGAATCGGGAACGAGCACCGTCCTCGTCGGACACGTCACGAAGGAAGGCACCGTGGCGGGACCGAAGGTGATGGAGCACATCGTCGACACCACCGTGTTCCTGGAGAGCGTCGGGCAGTATCGGCTCTTGCGCAGCGTCAAGAATCGCTTCGGGCAGGCGGGCGAACTCGGCGTGTTCGAGATGAGGGAATCCGGGCTCGTGGCCATCGAGAATCCCAGCGCGGCCTTTCTCGCCGAGCGGCCCGTCGGCGTGCCGGGCAGCGTCGTCGCCGCGACGATCGACGGGCAACGGCCCATGCTGCTCGAAGTGCAAGCCCTGGCCGCGAAGACGCCGTACCCGAATCCTCGCCGCGTCGTCGTCGGGCTCGATCCGCGGCGCGTCGATGTCGTCCTCGCGGTGCTCGAGCGTCGCCTCGACCTCACCTTGGGCGGCTTGGACATCTTCGTGAACCTCGCCGGGGGGATGAAGGTGCCCGATCCGGGACTCGACCTCGCCGTGGCGCTCGCCGTGTACAGCGCCGTCGTCGGAAAGGCGCTGCCCTCGGACGTCGCCGTGTTCGGCGAGGTGGGTCTGGCGGGCGAGGTGCGCACCGTGACGAGCGCCTTGAGACGTGCCGAGGAGGCGAGGCGCGCAGGATACGCGCGCCTCGTGATGCCGCCCGGCGTCGAAGGCGCGGGTGTGGGCAGCGTCGAGGACGCTCTGAAGGTCTTATGGCAAACGAGTCGTGAGCGGGCGGCGAAATGACGAATTTTTTACAACCTGCTCACTCGTTGAGTACACTAAAGGTGTAATGGCCGTTCGCCTCTTCTTTCTCCTCGTCGGCCTCCTTGTTGGATACGGCGTCGGTCGTCTGCTCACACTGCTCGGCCTCGGCGACGGGGTGAGCGCGACTGCCAACACCGCCTATCTCATGCTGGCGGGTCTGCTGTTGTCGTTCCTGCTCGGACCTCGCCTCGAGCGTTGGCTCACGCAGTCCTTCGAGAGCTTCGTCCGCTGGTTCTCGAAGCTCGATCCGCGCCGCGTCACCGCCGCGACGGTCGGCCTCGTGGTGGCGTTGCTCTTGAGCGTCCTGCTGTCAAGCGTCCTCGCGACCGTTCCCTTCTACACGTGGTACCTCAACATCCTCGTCACCGCCATCCTCGCGTGGTTCTTCGTGTACTTCGCGCTGCAAAACGCCTCGTCGTTCTCGGGGCTCGGCTGGTCGACGGCGGGAACGACGCGCAAGCGCGCCAACGTCAAGGTGCTCGACACGAACGTCATCATCGACGGGCGCGTCACCGAGCTCGCCAAGGCGGGCTTCGTGGAAGGTGAGATCGTCGTTCCGTCGTTCGTGCTGCGTGAACTCCAACTTCTCGCCGACCACGGCGATCCCCAGCGGCGCGCCCGTGGCAAGCGGGGCTTGATCGTGCTGGAGGAACTGCGAGGCGCGGTGCCCGTGCGTGTGCAGGAGTGGGACGCGCCCGACGTCGCGGCCGTCGACGACAAGCTCGTGCGGTTCACGCGCGAAATCGGCGGCAAGCTCGTCACGAACGACGCGAACCTCTCGAAGGTCGCGACCCTCTACGGCTTGAAGGTTCTGTCGATTCACGAGGCGGCGACTGCCTTGCGGCCGAAACTGCAAGCGGGCGAGTTGCTCGACGTGACCGTCACGAAGGCGGGGCAGCAAGCCGGGCAAGGCGTGGCGTACCTCGACGACGGCACGATGATCGTCGTGGAGGACGGCATGAAGTACAAGGGCAAGACGGTGCGCGTGACGGTGCTGAGCGCGGTGCAGACGAACTTGGGCCGCATGGTCTTCGCGAAAACCGTCGGTGACTGAGGCTGCCGCGCGTCCAAACAAGTGTTAGACTGCCCGCGATGGACAATTTGCCTCGCTGGAACACGACTTCCATGTATCCGTCGCTTCAATCGCCCGAATTCACGGCGGCCTTCGACGAATTGATCGGCGACGTCGCCGAATTATCGCGGACCTTCGACGAGCTCGGCATTCACGCGAACGCCAAGCTCGACGACGAGACCGCCGCGCTCGAACGCGCCTTGGACGGTATGAACGCCGTCTACGAGAAGCTCGCGCGCATCCGGTCGTACCTGTACGCGTTCGTCTCCACGAACTCGCGTGACGACGTCGCGCAAGGCAAGATGAGCGAGCTCGGCGTGAAGACCGTCGTGCTCGGGCAGCTTTCCACGCGCTTCGAGGCATGGATCGGCGGACTCGACTTGGAGCGTGTCCTCGCGCAGAGCGAGGCGGCGCGCGACCACGCGTACATGCTGCGCCGCGCCGCCGTGCGGGCCAAGCACCAGATGACGCCTCAAGAAGAGGAGCTCGCGTCGCTGCTCAACCTCTCGGGCGGCTCGGCGTGGGCGAAGCTTCACTCGAACGTCACGTCGCAGCTCAAGGTGGACGTCCACGGGCAAGCCTTGCCGATGAGCGCCGTGCGCAACCTCGCCGCCGACGCCGACGCGAAAACGCGCGAAGACGCCTACCGCGCCGAACTGGGCGCTTGGCAGACGGTCGAGGTCACGCTCGCCGCCGCCATGAACGGCATCAAGGGTCAAGCGAACGTCTTGGGACAACGGCGCGGCTACGCCGACCCGATCGAGCCGACCCTCACGGCGAACTCCATCGACCGCGAGACGCTCGAAGCGATGCAGGCCGCGTGCGTCGACGCCTTCCCCGCCTTTCGGCGTTACTTCCGCGCCAAGGCGAAGTTGCTGGGCCGCGACCGCTTGCCGTGGTGGGACCTCTTCGCGCCCGTCGGCAAGACCAGCAAGGCGTGGAGTTACGACGAAGCGAAGGCCTTCATCGTCGAGCAGTTCGGCACGTACTCGGACAAGCTCGCCAACTTCGCCGACCGCGCCTTTCAAGAAGACTGGCTCGACGTTGCGCCCCGCGAAGGCAAGGTGGGCGGCGCGTTTTGCATGGGTTGGCAAAACGGCGAGAGCCGCATCCTGCTGAACTACCGCCCCGACCTCGACTCCGTCTCGACGCTCGCGCACGAACTCGGACACGGGTACCACAACCTCTGCCTCAAGGACCGCCGTCCCCTACAAAAGGGCACGCCGATGACGCTCGCCGAAACCGCCTCCATCTTTTGCGAGACGATCGCCGTGAACGCCGCGCTTTCGGCGGCGAGCGGCGACGAGAAGCTCTACATCCTGGAGACGCAACTGCAAGGCCACGCGCAAGTCGTCGTGGACATCCACTCGCGCTTCTTGTTCGAAAAGCGCGTGTTCGAGGCGCGTAAAGCCCGCGACCTCTCCCCCGCCGAGTTGTGCGCGTTCATGGTCGAAGCGCAGGAAGCGACGTACGGCGACGCGATCAGCGATCCGCATCCGTACATGTGGGCCGTCAAGTCGCACTACTACGGCAGCAGCTTCTACAACTACCCGTACACGTTCGGCTTGCTGTTCGGCTTGGGCCTGTACGCCGTGTATCAGCGTGACCCCGAGGCGTTCAAGGCGGGCTACGACGACCTGCTGGCGTCCACGGGCCTCGCCGACGCCGCGACGCTTGCGGGCCGCTTCGGCATCGACACGCGCAGCAAGGCGTTCTGGCAAGGCAGCCTCTCGGTCATTGAGGCCAGCATCGACGAGTACGAGAAGATGGTGCACAGCGTCGTCACGGCCTGACTGGACAACGTGAACTTCGAGACGGCCGCCGCACTTTAAGCTGACCGCAATGTTCGAGCGTCCCCCACAACGAAGAATCGGCACGGCGGTGCTTCTTCTTCGACGGGGGCCTTGAGCTGACCCGGACAACGCTCAACGCCCCCGCACACCAACTCGGTTGCGGGGGCCGTTCGTTTCGGGCAGGAGGCTGCGTGTTATGGGAATGACGATTTCCGAGAAGATTCTGGCGGCGAAAGTCGGGCGTGAGAAGGTCGTGCCCGGCGAACTGTACGAAGTGCCGATCGACTGGGTGCTGTGCCACGAAGTCACGACGCCCGCCGCGCTGCGCATGCTCGAAGCGCGCGGCATGAATCGCGTGTTCGACCCGTCGCGCATCGTCGCGATTCCCGATCACACCGTGCCCGCCATGGACATCAAGGCGGCCAAGCTGTACCAAAAGCTCAAAAGTTGGGTGCAGGAGTTCGGCATCCAGCACTGGTTCGAGGTGGGCCGAGCGGGCATCGCGCACGTCGTTTTGGAAGGCACGGGCCTTATCAAGCCGGGCGAGACCCTCGTGAGCGGCGACTCTCACACCTGCAACGCCGGCGCCCTCGGCATGTTCGCGACCGGGGTGGGGTCCACGGACCTCGCTGGCGCGATCTACTCGGGCAAAGTGTGGTTCAAGGTGCCCGAGACGATGCTGATTCGCGTCACGGGCGAACTGCAGGAGGGCGTCACGCCAAAGGACCTCGTGTTGGAGGTCATCAAGCGCATCGGCGCGGACGGCGCGAACTACCTCGTGATGGAATGGGTCGGCGACACCATCGACCGCATGGACATGGAGGGCCGCTTCACCCTCACGAACATGGCGATCGAGGCGGGCGGCAAGACGGGCATCATCGCCGTGGACGACACGACGCGCAACTTCCTCGCGGCGCGCGGCGTCTCGCCCGATCAATACACCGAGCACCGCAGCGATCCCGACGCCGAGTACCAAGTCGTCGTGGACATCGACGCCAGCGAAGTCGAGCCCACAGTCGCCTATCCGCACATTCCCAGCAACGGGCGCGTGGCGGGCAGCGACAAGATCCGCGTCGATCAAGCGTACGTCGGTTCGTGCACGAACGGGCGCATCTCGGATTTGCGCGACGTCGCGCGCATCTTGCGCGGACGCAAAGTCGCCGACCACGTTCGCATGATCGTCGTGCCCGCCACGCAGGCCGTGTGGAAGCAAGCGGTCGTGGAAGGCCTCATGGAAGTGTTCGTGGACGCGGGCGCGACCGTCAGTTACCCTTCGTGCGGCGCTTGCCTCGGGATGCACTCGGGCGTGCTCGGTCCGAACGACGTGTGCATCTCCAGCACGAACCGCAACTTCGTCGGACGCATGGGCGACCCGTCCGCGCAGATTTACCTCGCCTCGCCCGCCACGGTCGCCGCGAGCGCCGTGCGGGGCTACATCACCGATCCCCGCGAATTCAACGAATCGCATCAAGCCGTCGCGGTCAGCGCGGACTGAGGAGAACATGCCGAAAGTTTTCGTGTACCAGCGAGAGCACATCAACACCGACGAGATCATTCCCGCGCGCTACCTCACCTCGGACGTCGAGGCGGAACTCGCGCAGCACGCCATGGAGGACCTCGACGGTTCCTTCGTGGAGCGCGCCGCGTCCGACGACATCCTGATTTGCGGGGAAGACTTCGGCTGCGGATCGAGCCGCGAGCACGCCGTGTGGGCCATTCGGGGCGCGGGCGTGCAGGCCGTGTTCGCGCCGAGCTTCGCTCGAATCTTCTACCGCAACGCCATCAACAACGGCTATCCCGTCTTCGAGAACCGCGAAGTGCTCGAAGCGTTCGAGGACGGCGACGAGGCGGCCCTCGACATCGAAGCGGGCACGCTGACGAACGTGCGGACGGGCCGAGTCGTGCACTTCGCGCCTTTGCCGGACTTCGCGTTGGACATCGCGCGGGCGGGCGGTCTGCTGGAGTACTTGAAAGCCAAGGAGGTGCAGCATGCCTAAGGTGGTCGCGCTGCCCGGAGACGGCATCGGCAAGGAAGTGACGGACGCGGCGGTCGCGGTCTTGAAAGAAGTCGCGCCGGACGTGACGATTCAAGAGCTTCTGATCGGCGGCGCGGCGGTCGACGCGGCGGGCGTGCCCTTCCCCGGCGAAGTCGAGGCGGCCGTCACCACGGCGGACGCCGTGCTGCTCGGCACGGTGGGCGGACCTCGGTACGACACCTTGCCCAGAGAGTTACGGCCCGAACGAGGCTTGCTCGCCCTTCGAAAGGCGCTCGGAGTGTACGCGAACATCCGCCCCGTTCGGGTCGTGCCGGGCCTCGAGCACCTCTCGCCGTTGAGGCCGGAGAAGGCGCGGGGGGTGGACGTGCTGATCGTGCGCGAGTTGCTGGGCGGTCTGTACTTCGATTCGAACCGTGGGCGCAGCGGAGAGCGGGCGCACAACACCATGAGTTACACCGTGCCCGAGATCGACCGCATCGCGCGCATCGCCTTCTGGGCGGCCGAGCAGCGGCGCGGTCACGTCACGAGCGTCGACAAGGCGAACGTGCTGGAAGTCAGCGAGTTGTGGCGCGAAACGGTCACGAAGGTCCACGAGGAGAAGTACCGTCACGTCACGCTTCGGCACGAACTCGTCGACTCGGCGGCGATGCTGCTCGTCTCGAATCCCACGCGCTACGACGTGATTCTCACCGAGAACTTGTTCGGCGACATCTTGTCGGACCTCGCGGCCGTGCTGCCAGGCTCGCTGGGACTCATGCCTTCGGCCAGCCTCGGAGACGGACCGGGCCTGTTCGAGCCCATTCACGGCTCGGCGCCCGACATCGCGGGGCAAGGCGTCGCGAATCCGGCGGCGGCGATTCTCAGCGTCGGGATGCTGCTGCGGCACGGCTTGAAGCGCTCGGGCGCCGCGAACAACGTGGACGCCGCCGTGAGCCTCGCTTTGCGCTCGCATCCTACCCGTGACATCGGCGGCACGGCCTCGACGCAGGCGTTCGCGGACGCCGTGCTGCAAGCGTTGTCCACGACGAACGTCAGCGCCTGAGAAGCGAACATTCGTTTGTCTACACCTTCTCGTCGCCCCGAAGGAAAAGGGCATTAATGTGACGTCAATGCACCGCGCGCTTCCCAGCCTTCTCGTACTTGTACTTCGCTCCGGGGGTTTCTGAGCGAGGCGCGCGCGCATCGACCACAAGGAGCCCCCGGACGCAAGTTCGGGGGCTCGCGCATTTCCAGCAACACACGAAGGGAACGGGACATGAAACGGGACACGACACATCAACACAAAGCGCGGGCGACGTTCGCCCCGAACTGCTTCGCGCGCCGCGAGTTCACCGAGCTCTCGCGGCGCGCTCCCTTTACAGCCCGGGCGGCCCTTCACGCGCTGATCGGCGCGCTGAGCGACCCCCGCTCGACCGAAGCCCTCGCGCCCGTCACGGTGAGGTGGCAACGATGAGGTACCAAGCATGAAACGCACCGGCGCGCACGCTTTGTGGGAAACTCTGCTCGCACACGACCTCACGACCGTCTTCGGCTATCCCGGCGGAGCCATCATGCCCGTTTACGACGCCCTCACGGCCTTTCCCGACATGCGGCACGTTCTCGTGCGCCACGAGCAGGGCGCGGCCCACATGGCCGAAGGCTGGGCGAAAGCGACCGGCGAGGTCGGCGTGTGCATGGCGACGTCCGGTCCCGGCGCGACGAACCTCGTGACCGGCCTCGCCGACGCGATGCTCGACTCGGTGCCGCTCCTCGCGATCACCGGGAACGTCGCGCGGCCCCTCATCGGCACGGACGCCTTTCAAGAAGCGGACATCACGGGCATCACCTTGCCGATCACGAAGCACAACTACCTCGTGAAAAGCGCGGCGGAACTGCCCGGCATCGTCGCCGAGGCCATTCGCATCGCGCGCAGCGGTCGGCCCGGTCCCGTCCTCGTGGACATCCCGAAGGACGTGCAACTCGAAGCGTTCGGCGGCGAAATTCCCCGGCCGCACGCGAAGCCCGAGCCGATGCGACCGTCCGAAGCGGCAATCGAGGCGGCCCTGGAAGTCCTGCGCGGCGCGAAGCGGCCCGTCTTGATGGTGGGAGGCGGCTCGCAGCACGCGGCGGCAGAGATCACCGAGTTCGCGCGAGCGTGGAACTTGCCGACCATCACGACCCTCATGGGCCTAGGGGTCTTTCCCGCCTCGGACGAGTTGTGGCTCGGGATGCCGGGCATGCACGGCTCGGTGGCAGCGAACCGAGCGATCAGCAACGCGGACGTCCTCGTCGGCATCGGCTTGAGGTTCGACGACCGCGTGACGGGCAAGGTGTCGCGGTTCGCGCCGCACGCCCACATCGTCCACGTCGACATCGACGCGGCCGAGATCAGCAAGATCGTCCGCGCGCACACGCCCGTGCGCGGCGACGCGGGCGTGACCGCGAGACGCCTCGCGCAGGAAGCGACGCGCCTCGACAATCCCGAGTGGCACGCCAAGCTCGCCGACTGGAAGACGCGCTTCATTCGGCACGATCACTGGAGCGCCGGGTACGCGGTGAAAGCCATCACGGAGCGTCTCGCACCGGACGACATCTTGTCGACGGACGTCGGGCAGCACCAGATGCTCTCGGCGCAACTCGCCCGTTTCGAAAAGCCGCGTCGCTGGCTCACGTCGGGCGGACTCGGCACGATGGGCTTCGGCTTTCCCGCCGCGATCGGCGCGGCGATGGCGCAGCCCTTCGTGCGAAGCGTCGTCATCGCCGGAGACGGCGGCTTCCAGATGACCGCGCAGGAACTCGCGACCCTCACGCGCTACAAGGTGCCCGTCAAGATCGCCGTGATCAACAACTCCTTCCTCGGCATGGTGCGTCAGTGGCAAGAACTCTTCCACGAGCGCCGCTACTCGGAGGTGTACCTCGGCGGAGACAATCCCGACTTCGTGAAGCTGGCGGGCGCGTACAACATTCACGGCTTGCGCGCCTCGAACGAGGCGGAGCTGCCGAGCGCCATCGACGCTTGGCTCTCCCACGACGGCCCGAGCCTGCTCGAAGTCGTCGTGCCCAACGAGCACGGCGTCTTCCCGATGGTTCCGGCGGGCGCGGCCCTCGACGAGATGGTGGAGACGGCGCCGCAGGGGGTGGCTCAATGACGGCTTACACGCAAACCTCCGACTTTCTGCTGTCGCTCATCGTTCGCGACGAACCGCGCGTCCTGACTCGGGTCGCCAGCCTCATCGGGCGGCGCGGGTACAACATCAAGAGCTTGTCGGTCGGCACGACGGAAGTCCCCGGCGTGTCGCGCATGACGATCGTCGTGCAAGGCGACCGCTCGATCGTCGAGAACGCCATCGCGCAACTCGAGAAGCTGCAAGACGTCATCAAGGTCGTCGATCACGCTCTCGAGAAGTTCGTGGACCGCGAACTCGTCCTCGTCAAGGTTCGCATCGAGTCGAGCGAGCAGCGCATCGAGGTGCGGCACATCGCCGAGGACTTCCGGGCGCGCATCGTCGACGTGGGCCGACGCGCCTTGATGTTCGAGGTGACGGGCGACGAAGGCAAGATCACCGCGTTCATCGAGCAAATGCGCCCCTTCGGAATCATCGAGACGATGCGCACGGGCCGCGTGGCCCTCACGCGCGGCAGCAACGCCGACATTCCCAGCCACGTGTACGGCGAAGGTCCGACGCAAGCGCTCGAACCCGTGATCAACTGACCGCACGGACGGGCAGCGCGCCTTCCCGACTTCCCCTTCGACATCCCGACTCGCGCCCTTTCGAACTTCAGGGCCTCCAGGAGACATCATGACCGCGAAAATGTACTACGACGCCGACGTCAACCTCTCGATCCTCGCCGACAAGACCATCGCCATCATCGGGTACGGGAGCCAAGCGCACGCGCACGCCCAAAACTTGCGTGACAGCGGCCTCGAAGTCGTGGTGGGCCTGCGCGAAGGCAGCCCGAGCCGCGGCAAGGCGCTCGCGGCGGGTCTGCGCGTCGCGACCATCGAGGAAGCCACGCAGCAAGGAGACGTCGTGATGCTCCTCATTCCCGACGAGCATCAACCTGCCACGTACGAGCAAAGCGTCGCGCCGCACCTCACGGCGGGCAAGGCGCTCGCGTTCGGGCACGGCTTCAACATCCACTTCGGCCGCATCACGCCGCCCGAGGGCGTCGACGTGTTTCTCGTCGCGCCGAAGGGGCCGGGACACATGCTGCGCCGCGTGTACGTGGAAGGCGCCGGCATGCCGGGCATCTTCGCCGTGCATCAAGACGCGACCGGGCAGGCGCGAGACATCGCCCTCGCGTACGCGCGCGGCATCGGTTGCACGCGCGCCGGGGTGCTGGAGACGACGTTCAAGGAAGAAACCGAGACGGACTTGTTCGGCGAGCAGACCGTGCTGTGCGGCGGCCTCACGAAGTTGATCCAGACGGGCTTCGAGACGCTCGTGGAAGCGGGCTACCAACCCGAGATCGCGTACTTCGAGACGTTGCACGAAGTGAAGCTCATCGTGGACCTCATCTACGAGAAGGGCTTCGCGGGCATGCGCCACTCCATCTCGAACACCGCCGAGTACGGCGATTACGTGACGGGACCCAAAATCATCACGGAAGACACGCGCGAGACGATGCGCGAAACGCTGCGCCGCATTCAAGCGGGCGAGTTCGCGCGCGAGTTCGTCGCCGAGACGGAAAACGGCTACCCGAACATGAAGCGCTGGCGCACCGAGATGAACGAACATCCGCTCGAAGTCGTCGGGAAGAAGTTGCGCGGCATGATGCCGTTCATTCAAAAGAAGGAACTGGAAGTCTAAAGCGGCGTTCGCTTCACGCGTCGTCCCTCTCCCCTCGGCGGGAGAGGGACTGTCTTTCTCGCGCTCGGCGCGTATGCTGCCTTGCAGGAGACGCAGCATGCCCGAGAATCCATCCGACTTGTTCGGTTCGACGAACACGCCCGAAACCTCGAAGTCGATCAAGCCCGCCGGACTTCCAGAGTCGTGGCAGCGGGCGCTCGACGCGGAATTCGCCGCGCCCTACTTTCACGCCCTCAAAGACTTCCTCGTGGAGGAGAGGCGCGCGTACACCGTATATCCGCCCGCGCCCGACGTCATGAACGCGCTGCGCTTCACGCCGCTGGAAAACGTGAAGGTGCTGATTCTCGGGCAAGACCCGTACCATGGGCCCGGTCAGGCGCACGGACTGAGCTTCTCGGTGCGGCCCGGCGTGCGCGTGCCGCCGAGCTTGCAAAACATTTTCAAGGAGCTTCAAGCGGACATCCCCGACTTCAAGCCGCCGAAGCACGGTTACCTGAAAGCGTGGGCGGAGCAGGGAGTCTTGCTTTTGAACGCCGTCTTGACGGTGCGGCAAGGCGAGCCGAACAGCCACGCGGGTCGCGGCTGGGAGCACTTCACGGACGCCGTCATCGAGGCGGCGAACGCGCAGGAGCAACGCGTCGTGTTCGTGCTGTGGGGTGCGTACGCCCGCAAGAAGAAGAAGCTCGTGACGGGTCGGCAGCACGTCGTGTTGGAAAGCGCTCACCCCAGTCCCTTGAGCGCCGAGCGCTTCTTCGGCTCTCGGCCGTTCAGCAAGGTGAACGCGGCGCTTCAGGAAGCGGGCCGCGCACCCGTCGATTGGCAGTTGCCGATGAAGGTGGAGGAATAGACAACCCGAACGTTCGTTCTTGAATGTGGCTTCACGAACTCTTACAGTCGAGACATGTTCGGTCGCCGCTCGCTTCTTCTTCGTCCGCTCCGGGAGAGTCGGGCGTAAGAATCGCGTGCGCCAACCACCCCCGGAGCGAACAAAGCTCCGGGGGTTCGCTTTTGGGTTTCGTTTCGACAAGGAGAACGCCATGACGAGTTCCACTTCCCGCATCCACATCTTCGACACGACCCTGCGTGACGGCGAGCAGTCGCCGGGCGTCGCCCTCAACCACAACCAGAAGATCGAGATCGCGCACGCCCTCGCGCGTCTGGGCGTGGACGTCATCGAGGCGGGCTTTCCGATCACGTCCGACGGGGACTTCGAGTGCGTCAAGCGCATCTCGCGCGAAGTCCGCGGCCCGACGATTTGCGGCTTGGCGCGCACGGCCCGAGGAGACATCGAACGGGCCGCGCAAGCGCTCGAATCTGCCGCGAAGTCGCGCATTCACGTGTTCACGTCCGCCAGCAAGGTGCAAATCGAGCACATGCTGCGCAAGACGCCCGAGCAAGTCGTCGAGTCGAGCGTGAAGGCCGTGCAGTTCGCGCGGCAGTTCACGGACGACGTGGAGTTCAGCGGGCAAGACGTCATGCGCGCCGACTTCGACTTCGTGATTCGCTTGTACGACGCGGCCATCGAGGCGGGCGCGACGGTCATCAACATTCCCGACACGGTCGGGTACGGCACCCCCGAGGAGTACGGGCGCCTCATCGCCCGCGTGCGCGACGAGATCGTGCGCGGCCGGCCGGTCGCGATTTCGACTCACTGCCACGACGACCTCGGCATGGCTACCGCCAACAGCCTCGCGGCCGTCGAGAACGGCGCCACTCAAATCGAGTGCACCATCAACGGCATCGGCGAGCGAGCGGGCAACACGTCGCTGGAGGAAGTCGTGATGGCGATTCACACGCGCCGCGACCACTACCGAGCCGAGACGGGCCTGCGCACGCGCGAGCTGTACCGCGTGTCACGCCTCGTGTCGCGCCTCACGGGGATGCCCGTCCAGCCGAACAAGGCCATCGTCGGCGACAACGCCTTCGCGCACGAAAGCGGCATTCACCAAGACGGCGTGCTGAAGCACAAGGAAACGTACGAGATCATGAACGCCGAACTCGTCGGGCGCGAAGCGGCCGTCATGGTGATGGGCAAGCACAGCGGCCGCGCCGCGTTCCGCAAGGCGCTCTCCGACCTCGGGTACGTCACGAACGGCACCTCGGACCGAGGGCTGAACGAGGACGCCGTGAACGCCTTGTTCGCCCGCTTCAAGGAACTCGCCGACCGCAAAGGGCAAATCTACGCGGACGACTTGCGCGCCCTCGTCGAGGCGGGCGCGGAAGTGCAAGCGACCTTCCACATCGACTCGTTGCAAGTCCTGTCGGGAACGCACGTCACCCCGACCGCCACCATCAAGCTCACCTCGCCGAACGGGATGCTGGAAGCCGCCGCCACGGGCGACGGTCCGGTGGCCGCCGCCATGAACGCCATCAGCCACGCGACGGGCATCACGCCCGAACTCGACAGCTACCGCCTTCAAAGCGTCACGCGCGGCAACGAGGCGCTCGGGGAAGTCAGCGCGGGCGTGCGCTACAAGGGCGTCACCGTGATGGGCATCGGTCTCGCGACGGACGTCGTCGAAGCGTCCGCGAGGGCGTGGCTGCACGCCATCAACCAGATCGTCGCGGGGCAGGCCCGCGTCAAGGCGACCGTGACGGCGGAGACGCCCTGATGATCCTCGAAGTCGCCACCATCGAGTTGCACGAAGGGGGCGCGGACGAATTCGTTCGCGTGATGCCGAGCGCCTTTCCGATCCTCGAAAGCACGCCCGGGTACCTTCGGCACGAACTGCACCGAGGCGTCGAACGTCCCGACGTCTTCACCCTGCTGGTGTGGTGGGAGAACCTCGAAGCGCACACCGTCACCTTTCGGCAATCCGAGCGCTTTCCGGCGTGGCGGGCCGTGTGGGGCCACTTGCTGCGGCACGCCCACGTCGAGCACTTCGAGCAGACTTACTGAATCGGCCCCGAACCAAGGGCTTCGCGAAGAACGGCCGAAGTAAGACAAGACGGCGCGCACGCGGCGCCGCACGCGGTACAAGGAGAGACATGACCGACACGAAAACCCGTCAACTCAACTGGAACTCGAGGGTCGTCACCCAAGGCGACGAGCGCGCGCCCAACCGGGCGATGCTGCGCGCGGTGGGCTTCACCGACGAGGACTTCGGCAAGCCCATCATCGGGGTGGCGCACGCGCAAAGCAACATCACGCCGTGCAACAACGGCCTCGGGGCGCTCGGCGACCACATCTTCGACGCGATCAAGACGGGCGGGGGAATGCCGCAGATCTTCGGAACGATCACCGTGTCCGACGGCATCTCGATGGGCACCGAGGGCATGAAGTGCTCGCTCGTCAGCCGCGAGGTGATCGCCGACTCGATCGAGACGGTGTGCCGCGGCCAGTCGCACGACGGCGTGGTCGTCGTGGGCGGTTGCGACAAGAACATGCCCGGCGCGATGATCGGCATGGCGCGCCTCAACATCCCGGCGATCTTCGTGTACGGCGGAACGATCAAGCCGGGCCATCACGACGGGCAGGACCTCACGATCGTCTCCGTCTTCGAGGCGGTCGGGGCGTTCGGGGCGGGCAAGATCGACCGCGCGGAATTCCAGGCGATCGAGAAGAAGGCGTGTCCCGGCAACGGATCGTGCGGCGGAATGTACACGGCGAACACCATGTCGAGCGCCTTCGAGGCGATGGGCATGAGCTTGCCGTACTCGTCCACGATGGCCGCCGAGGACCTCGAGAAGGCGGAGAGCGCCGCCGAGTCGGGCCGGGCGCTCTTGAAGTTGATCGAACTGGATCTGCGTCCGCGCGATATTCTCACGAAGCAGGCGTTCGAGAACGCCATCACGGTCATCATGGCGGTTGGCGGCAGCACGAACGCGGTGTTGCACCTCATGGCGATCGCGCACGCGATCGGCGTGGACCTCGCCCTCGACGACTTCGAGCGTATTCGCGAGCGCACGCCCGTCTTCTGCGACCTCAAGCCGAGCGGGAAGTACGTCGCGACGGACCTTCACCAGGTAGGCGGCATTCCGCGCGTCATGAAGATGCTGCTCGAAGCAGGCCTGTTGCACGGCGAGTGCATGACGGTCACGGGCAAGACCATCGCCGAGAACCTCGCCGACGTGCCGAGCGAGCCCGACGCGGGTCAAGACGTCATCTTGCCGTTCGAGACGCCGATCTATCAGCAAGGGCACCTCGCCGTGCTGCGCGGCAACCTCGCGCCCGAAGGTGGCGTGGCCAAGATCAGCGGCCTCAAGAGCATCAAGATCACGGGTCCCGCGCGCGTGTACGACTCGGAAGAGGCGTGCATGGCGGCCATCATGGGCGACGAGATCCGTCCTGGCGACGTCATCATCATTCGCTACGAGGGGCCCAAAGGCGGGCCGGGCATGCGCGAGATGCTCTCGCCCACCTCGGCGATCATCGGCAAGGGCCTCGGGGACTCGGTGGGACTCATCACCGACGGACGGTTCAGCGGCGGAACGTACGGCCTCGTGGTGGGACACGTGTCGCCCGAAGCGCAAGTCGGCGGGCCGATCGCGCTCGTCCACGAAGGCGACCTCATCACCTTGAACGCCGAGACGTGCGAGCTCACCATGCACGTGCCCGACGAGGAGATCGAGCGGCGCCGCGCCGCATGGTCGCCGCCGTCCCCTCGGTACACGCGCGGCGTGCTCGCGAAGTACGCCAAGCTCGTCGGGAGCGCCGCGCGCGGCGCCGTGACCGACTGATTTACTCGCGACCCGGCAACACGTCGGTTCACAAGCTCGCGGTCGTCCTCGTGCTCGAGGGCGACTGCGCGTAGCGAGCGGCGAAGAGGCGAGGCAGCGAAGATCGCGCGCCGAGCAGCGAAAGCCTGCTTCGAGAAGGAGGGCGAGGCCATGACGACTTGGAATTCCGATTTGTACCGCGATCGCCACGCGTTCGTATGGCAGCACGGCGGCGGCGTGCTGACGTGGCTCGACGCGCAGCCTGGAGAGCGCATCGTGGACCTCGGCTGCGGCACGGGCGAGCTCACGGTGAAGATCGCCGAGGCGGGCGCGAGCGTGTTGGGCATCGACGCTTCGAGCGAGATGATCGAGGCGGCGTCGACCAAATTTCCAAGCTTGACGTGGAAGGTCGCGGACGCCCGGACGTTCGAGGTGGAGCCGCACGACGCGATCTTCTCGAACGCGGCGCTTCACTGGGTGAAGCCGCCCGAGGCGGTCGTCGAGCGTGTAGCCGCTTCGCTACGCCGAGGTGGGCGCTTCGTGGCGGAGTTCGGCGGACGGGGAAACGTCGCGGGCATCGTGGAAGCGACGAGCGAGGCGCGGCGTCGGCTGGGCCTGGCGGACGTGCCCGCGCCTTGGTACTTCCCCAGCGTCGGCGAGTACGCGAGCTTGCTGGAGTCCTTCGGGCTGGTCGTGCGCCGAGCGGAATCGTTCGAGCGGCCCACCCGCTTGGAAGGCGAGGACGGCTTGCGGGCGTGGCTGACCATGTTCGGCGGTGGATTGCTCGCGAAGTTGGACGACTCGGAGCGCGAAGCGGTGGTGGTGGAGGCGGAGCGCATCGCCCGCGCCACGCTGTGGCAATCGGGCGAGTGGGTGGCCGATTACGTCCGCCTGCGCGTCCTCGCGGTTCGAGCTTAGGGGCGGCGATCTTCGCGAGCGACCGTTCCCGGCAGGGCTTCGCCGCCTCGAGCGACCGCTCTCCCGCGACGTCCTACCCCGTCGTCGCCGCACCCGAATTCGTCCTGCCGGGATCGCGCTCGAGGGCTGGCGTGACACGTCGACGGTCATAGGGGAAGGATCACGGTGAAAGTCGCGCCCACACCCACTTCACCGTACGCCTCCACGCGCCCGCCATGCCGTTCGATCACGCGCCGGACGTGCGCCAAGCTCACGCCGGTTCCCGACCCTTCGGGGTGAAGTCGGGTGAACAGCTGAAAGACTCGCGGAGCGTCCTCCGCGTCGAACCCCGCGCCGTTGTCGCGCACCCACACGCGCACCTCGTTCCCGGTCCGCTCGCTCCCCACCTCGATTCTCGCCACGTCGCGAAAGCGAGTGAAGCGCAACGCGTTGTGCAGCAAGCTCGTGAACGCCAAGCGAAGCAGTCGCGGGTCGCCGTTCACGACGGGCAGAGGCGCCACGGCCCATTCGACGCGTCGTCCCTGCACTTCGCGGGCGAGGTCGCTCACGACCTGGGCGATCAGCAAGTCCATGGGAACGCGCTTCACGTCGAGAGTGACGCGCTCGTGACGCGTGAGGTGCGCGAGTTCCTCGATGAGGGTCGCCGCGCGCTCCGCCTCCTCGCGCACCAATTCGAAGAGCGCCGCTTCCCGATTCTCGAACACCGCGCCGTACCGTCGTTGAAGAAGCGCCAGAAAGCCCATGACGCGCCTCACGGGCTCCGAGAGGTCTCTCGACATGGAAGCGGCCATGGCGAGGAGTTCCGCGTTCAGGTCTTGAAGGCGAGCGGTGCGTTGCGCGACTTGGGCCTCGAGGTGCTCGTTCGCCTCGCGCAAAGCCCGCTCGAGATCCTTGCGGGCCGTGACGTCGAAGTTCACGCCAACGCTGCGAACGCTTCGGCCGCCTTCGCGCCGCACGTCACCCACGCCTTGCAACCAGCGGACCACGCCGTCGGGATGCACGACGCGGAATTCCTCGTCGTACACTCCGCCATTCTCGATCAAGTCGCCCACGATGCGAGCGAGACGGGCGCGGTCGTCCGGATGGACTTGCGCGACGAACGTGTCGAACGACACCGGCGCCGTCGGCGAGGCGCCGAGCAGCACGTGCATCTGGCCTGTCCAAGCGAGTTCGCCCGTCTCGAGATTCCAGTCCCACATTGCCATGTTCGCCGCTTCCAACGCGAGCAGCAGTCGCTCTCGGCTGTGGCGGAGTTGCCGCTCGACCGTCTTTCGGTGCGTCACTTCGCGCATGTGCACGACCGCTCCGGCCGCGTCGAGCGTCGCCGTTCGCACGTCGAACCATCGAGTGCCGTGCCACAGCAGGACTTCGCCGCGCCACGACGCGCCGTCGAACCGAGTGGCGCGCACGGCGCCCAGCAAATCGCGCGCTTCGGGGTCGCGCAGGATGTCGGCGAGCAGGCGACCTTCGAGAGGTTCGCCGTGTCCGAGCCATTCGCACGCAGAAACGTTCGCGAACGTGACGCGCTCGTCCGCGTCGACGGTGACGACCGCGTCACCGAGGCTGTCGAGGATCTGCGCCGTTCGCCTTTCTTGGCGTTCCGTGCTCGCCGCGAGCAAGGCGCGCTTCAAGGACTGCGCGCACAAGGAGGCGACGGTCGTGAGGGTCTCCTGCTCGGCTTTGGAGAACGGCGCGTCATACGCGTACGTCAACGCGATCACCCCGAAGGAGGCTCCGGAAACGGTGAGCGGCAGGGCCGCCACGCGTCCAGCGCCACCGAGCGGGTCGCGTGGAATCCACGGATAACCGCTCGCGACGTCGTCGGCCGTCAGGAACCGCGCGTGACCGTCCAAGACGCTTCGCGTGACGGGCAGGGGTGCGTCGAGCGACAAGGACGCGTGCGCGTCCATGAAGCCGTGGGAGTACCCCCGGCTGCTCGCGAGGCGCAGCAGACTCGTGGTGTCGTCGAGGAGGAACACGTTTCCGGCCGTGGCACCCACGGCGATCAAGCCGTGCTTCAAAACGGCCGCCATGACGTCGTCGGGCGTCTTCGTCGTCGCCAGAGCCAAGGCAAGGCGCGCCATGGCCTGAGCGGCGGATTCGCTCCGCTCGTCGGGCTTCATGGAGCCGCCAAGGATCGCGCGTGCATGCCTTAGCCTATCAGCCCACATCCCCCGCGTTCGGGCGCCCCGTTCGAGCGAAGCGGCGTGGAACGGTCGCTTCAGGACGAGGGGGGCGTTTCGGACAAGACGCATCCCACGCCGATCAAGCCCTCGGAAGACGTCAGCACCGGGTAGCAACTCGCCAGGAACTGCACCTCTGCGTCCTGGGACGCGCGGCGCAGCACCAACCCTTTGAGGATCTCCTTCGTTTCCCGCACCTGCCCCACGGCGAGCGCCAGTTGCGGCCATTCGGGCAATTCGCGCGTCACCTTGCGGCCGACCAACTGATCGGCGGGCTTGCCTGCCATTCGCGCGAACGCCGGATTGACCCGCAACACTTGCATCTTGGCGTCGATCAAGACGAAGCCGACGGGCGCGTGCTCGTACATGGTGTTGAGGATGGCGGACGTGCGTCCAAGTTCTTGTTGAGCGTCACGGTCGCGCTCGAGACGCTGTACGTTGGCCAGCACGTGCGCGCAAGCGTCGGCGAGGGCCATCAGTGATTCGCGCTCTTGCATCGAGAAAGGTCCGCGCGGCCCGAAGCCGAAGTCGAGCGTGCCCACCACTCGGTCGCCGACCACGAGCGGCAACACCACCCTCGCTTGATTGGCGTACAGGGGGGTGGCGGCCAGCTCGGGAAAAGATTGCTGAAGATCGGTCGGCGTGAGGAAGAGCGGGGTTCGCTCCCGAACGGCGGTGCTGCTGGGAATCTGCAAGTCGAGTGGCACGAGCGGCCAAGCGTTCACCGTGGCGTCGTCGTACCCGATCGTACCGAGCACACGCAGGTGCTGCCCGTCCGGTTCGATCTGTGCGACGCCCCCGACGAACGCGCCGGTGACGGGAAAGCCTTGCGTGAGAATGACGCGTACGACTTCCTGCACGGTCTGAGCGCCGGTCAGGCCGATGACGACTCCGTACAGTTGCGCGGCGAGCGCCGGGACGGAGCCGCGCGAGGCGGGCACGCCCACGGCTCCCTGCTCGCCGGATTCCTCGAACACCGCGCACACGCCGACGAGCACGTTCGAGTCGGAATGCACGGGCGTGAGGGTGACTTGCCAAGTGCGCACGACGCCGGGCCGAGCGGGGGTTTCACCGGTCACGCGGGCCGCGTGGGCTTGTCCCGAGTCGAGCACACGCTGCAAAGCCCGTTCGAGTGGCCGAGCGAGGCTTGGAAGCAGTTCGCCGATCGCGCGGCCGATGTGATCGGCGACGTTCAGTCCGTTCGCCGTGGCGTGGGCCGCGTTGAGCGAAGCGTAGCGAAGGTCGGGCGTGAAGAACGCGACGCCGTCGCGCACGCTGTCGAGAAGGGCTCGCAGGTGCGGATCGGGTCGAACGTTCGCCGGGTCGGAAGGACTCACGAGAAACATCATAATCTTTTCATGTGTTCGTCGATCACGAACCGATGGGCTGGTGCGGCAACGCCGCCCAAGTGAGCCAGCGTCGCCGGACGCCCTCGTTGCTTTCGGCTCGTTCGGGGCCCGGTTCGGCGAGAGGCGCCGGAACGCGCGTGCTCGCGCCGACGTGGAGTGTGCCTCGCGAATCGGCGCCCCCATGAGCGTCTTCGCGAGGCACACGCGCCTCCTTCGTATCTCAGACTTCGACGTGGGCGGGTCGGCTCGCCGCGGTGCCTTGACCCCGTTTCGGAAGTCGCAGGTTCGGCAGCATCAGCGTGGCGAGCAAGGCGAGGGCCGCGATGAGGACCGAGATGAGGTAGATGCGCGAGATGGAGTTCGAGAAGCTCACTTTGAAGGCGCGGGCGAGCTGGCCGATGGTCGTGTCCGCTTGGGTGACGGCTTGCGTTTCGGCTTGCGAGAGGCCTTGCAGGGTGCCTTGCAAAGCTTGCTGCGTCGCGGCGGGAGGCACGTTGTCGATGTTGCCGAGCAGACCGCGCAGTTGCGGAGGGGTCTGCGCGTCGCCTTGCAAGGCGGCGATCGCTCGCGGGTCCTTGTCGCGCAGGGCGCGGGTGATCAAGTCGCGTTGTTGCGCGAAGCCCTGCTTGATGCCCTGCTCGGCTTGCACGCGAATGGCGTCGGCGTCGAAGCTCGCGCCCGCTCGGCTCGCGCCGGAAGACGCGCCGGAGGTGTTCTGGAATCGTTCGATTTGGCTTCGAAGCGAGGGCGGGGCGTCCTGAGCGACTTTCCCGATGTTCGTGGAAAGCTGCGCCGAGAGGGTGGACGTGAGGATGGCGCCGAAAATCGCCGTGCCGATGGTCGAGCCGATTTGCTGGAAGAATTGGCCGCTGGAGGTCGCCACGCCGATTTGCGTGGGCTGCACCGCGCTTTGCATGGCGAGGGTGTAGAGCGGCAACGCGGGTCCGAGCCCGAGTCCGAGGACGACCATTCGCGCCACGACTTGCCAGTAGGGCGTGTCGGGTCCGAGCGTGGACAACCAGAGGAAGGCGAGGGCGGCGACCGAGAGGCCGATCAGCATGAGCGGCTTGTACACCCCGAGGCGAGAAGCGATTTGCCCGGAGCCCACCGCGCCGATGATGAGGCCGATGGTGAGGGGAATGGTGGCGGTCCCGGCGGCCGTCGCGGACACGCCTTGCACTTGCACGAGGTAAAGCGAGAGGAAGAGGATCGCGCCGAGGAAGGCCGCGCCGATCATGAAGCGCGCGATGGAGCTCCACAAGAAGGTCTTGTTGCTAAAGAGCGACAGGGGCAGGATCGGACTTTCGTGGCGCGACTCGACGAACAGGAAGGCGATGAGGGCGACGATCGTGAGGCCGAACATGGAGAGGATGAGAGGGCTCGTCCACGCGTACGTTCGGTCCGCGCCCCACGTGAGGGCGAGCAGCAGCGGCACGGAGGCGAGCACGATGAGGGCGGCGCCGAGGTAATCGACTTTGGGCTTGAGGCCCGAGGCGAGGCGCGGCATCTTCGAGAGGATGAAGAACACGGCGATGAGGCCGAGCGGCAAGTTGACGTAGAAGACCCAGCGCCACGAGACGTTGTCGGTGAGAAAGCCGCCGAGGAGCGGACCGATGACGCTCGAGAGGCCGAAGACCGCGCCGAACAGGCCTTGATAGCGGGCGCGTTCGGCGGGCGCGAAGAGGTCGGCGATGATCGCGAAGGCGACCGAGCCGAGGGCGCCCGCGCCGAGACCTTGAACGCCTCGGAACACGACGAGTTGCATCATGCCGCCGCCAGCGAAGTTGCCGAGGAAAGGCTCGCCCGCCATGCCGCACAGCGCGGAGCCGATCAGGAACACGACGATGCCGAAGAGCAGCACGGGCTTGCGTCCGTAGATGTCGCTGAGCTTGCCGTAGATCGGCACCGTGACGGTGTTCGTCAAGAGGTAGATCGTCGTGACCCACGAATACAGCGAGAGGCCGTTGAGCTCCTTGGCGACCCTCGGCAAGGCGGTCGCCACGATCGTCTGATCGAGGGCCGACAGGAACAAGCCGAGCAGCACGCCGAAGAGGATGAGCATCTTCGTGCGCTGATCGAGCACCTCGGCGTAATCGATGCGTTCGTTTCCGATCGTGGGCGGTTGGGGTGCGGTCATAGATCTCCGTTCATACCACGTCGTGCGGGACGGTCGGCCAGAATGCGTAAGGGCGAGCCGAAAGATATTTCGACATGCGAAGCAGTTTGCGCCTCCTTGCATGGAGAGACTGTGAAGATCGGTACTGCAGCGCCTCCGGGCGAGCTCAGGCGTCCAAACCACGCGAGCGCGCGAAGGTCTCGACGATTCGAACGGCGTGTGCCGCGCCCTCCTCGGCGCGAATCGCGGTGCCCAGCGCCTTCGCCTTTGCGCGCATGGCTTCGTTCGTGAGCGCCTCTCGGAGAGCGGACGCGAGGCGCGAGGCGTCGAGCGCCCGCCTGAACACGGGCGCCGGGCCGACGTCGAGGGCGGCGACACGGCGCCCCCAATACGGCTGGTCGCCGAAGAAGGGAACGACGACGTTCGGTACGCCGCCGCGAAGCCCGGCGGCCGTGGTGCCCGCGCCGCCGTGGTGAACGACGGCCGACACTCGGTCGAACAACCACGCGTGCGGAACGGCCTCGATTCGAAAGACATGGTCGGGAAGCGTCACGTCCTCCACGTCGGCCCACCCTGACAGGAGGACGGCGCGCGCTCCGACGCGCTCGAGCGCCGCCAGGGCGACGCGAGAGGTCGCTGCGGCGTCCCGGTCGACCATGCTTCCGAAGCCGATCGAGACGGGCGGCGTTCCCGACGCGAGGAAGGCCGCGAGGGCGGCGGGCGGCGTCCACTGGGCCGGGGGATCGAGGAACCAAAATCCCGTGAGGTGCACGTTCGCGGGCCAATCGGGCGGTCTCGTGACGACGCGTGGGCTGACGCCGTACAACACGGGCGCATCGTACGCCGTTCGCTTGGCCGTGGTCGGCAGGCGCAGCACGTCTCGCCGCACGATGGCGTCGGCTTCTCGAAATCCCGCCCACATCATCGCTTCCATGAGGCGGTACGAGAAGCGGTTGGCGACGCCGCCGAGTCGTCCGACGGCGGGCGGCATCAGAGGCGCGGGAAAAGCGCGGGTGGGCGTGAACGGCACGAGGTGCGCTTCGATCAGCGGAACGCGAAGCTTCTCGGACAAGGCCCGCGCGAGCAGGAGGCCGCCGAGTCCCGCGAGCAGGACGTCGCAGCCTTCGCACGCGCTCAACGCCGCCCTCGCCCAAGCGGGGGCGGCGTCGCGGACGAGCTTGGCGGCGTGACGTTGAATGGCGACGAACCGTCCCTTGTCGAGCAGGGCCTTGAGCTCGGGCGAATTCATGACGTCACGGACGTCGCCGGGCAAGGCGGTGAACGAAAGGTGCTCGGCGCGGACGTCGGCGCCGAAGGTCTCGCTCGTGACGAAGCGCACGTCGTGTCCAGCCGCGCGAAACGCGCGTCCGAGGGCGAGGTACGGCTGGACGTCGCCCCGCGTGCCGCTCGCGATGATGGCGATCTTCACGACGTCCTGCCTTTCTCGCATTGGCCGCGTTCCTCGCGGGGACGGCGCCGGGTGAGGAGGGCGTCAGGGTGCACGCTGATCCAGTCCGCGCAACAGCAGGTCGGTCAAGCGGTCGGGCAAGTCGTTCCAGACCGCCTCGAGCGATTCGTCGCTCAGCGCGCGCTGCACGAGCAGGCCGATGACGACGCTCGCCACGAGTCGAGCGACGAGCGCGGGATCGTGTTCGCCCGCCACGCTCTTCGGCAGGCCGCCTTCGTCTCGCAGGGGAGCGAGGATGGTTTCACCGAAACGCCGCGCGAGGTCGCGGTCGGTCAGGACCGCCGACAAGACGGTTCGAAACAACGCCGAGTTCGACTCGTCGAAAGCATGCAGGGGAAATCGCAGCAGCGCGCGCAGCACGTCACGCGGCGAGGCGGCGGCGAGCTCGGCGGGGTTGATCGTGCCGCGCACGGTTCTCGCCGCCTCATCGAAGATGCCGAGCAACAGCGCCGCCTTGTTGTCGAAGTAGTTGTAGATGGTGCCGTCGGCGACGCTCGCCGCGCGGGCGACGTCCTTGATCGTCGTGGCGTGGAACCCTTTCTCGGCGAAGACCTTTCCGGCCGCCGCGAGGATGTGCGCTCTTTTCAGCGCCGCGATTTGGTCGTGGACCGTCTCCGCCATACCGCCTCCTGAATGATTGTTCAGCGAATTGAACATTCATTCAAACGGTACCCGTGAACGTCGCCGCGTGTCAACAGAGACGTCGAAGGCGATGTTCCTGAACGAGTAACAATGCGTGAAGTTCCCGCTTCGGTCGCCTGGGTTAAAGTGAGGCGCTATGGCGACCGATCCTCATATCCAGGTGCCCCAGTCGGGCGAGAAGATCTCGATGCAGGGCGGCAAGCTCAACGTGCCGAACAACCCCATCATTCCCTTCGTGGAAGGCGACGGGACCGGCCCGGACATCTGGCGCGCGTCTGTCCGCGTCCTCGACGCCGCCGTCGAGAAGGCGTACGGCGGAGATCGCAAGATCGAGTGGCTCGAAGTCTACGCGGGCGAAAAGGCCAACGAGGTGTACGGCGAGGCCATCTGGTTGCCCGAGGGCACCGTCGAAGCGTTTCGTGAGTACCTCGTCGGTATCAAGGGTCCCCTCACGACGCCCGTCGGGGGCGGCATTCGCTCTATCAACGTCGCCTTGCGTCAAGAGCTCGACTTGTACGCGTGCGTGCGCCCCGTCGTATACTTCGACGGCGTGCCCTCCCCCGTTCGGCACCCCGAGTACGTCGACATGGTGATCTTCCGCGAGAACACCGAGGACATCTACGCGGGCATCGAGTACAAGGCGGGCACGCCCGAAGCCGAGAAGGTTCGCGCCTTCTTGCAAGACGAGATGGGCGTCACCAAGATCCGCTTCCCCGAGTCGAGCGCCTTCGGCGTAAAGCCCGTCTCGAAGGAAGGCTCCGAGCGTCTCATTCGCGCCGCCATCCAGTACGCCGTCGACAACGGACGCAAGTCCGTGACGCTCGTGCACAAGGGCAACATCATGAAGTTCACGGAAGGCGCCTTCCGCGACTGGGGATACGACCTCGCCAAGCGTGAATTCGGCGCGACCGAACTCGACGGCGGCCCGTGGTGCACCTTGCCCAACGGCATCGTGATCAAGGACGTCATCGCCGACAACTTCTTGCAGCAAATCCTGCTTCGCCCCAGAGACTACGACGTCGTCGCGACGCTCAACCTCAACGGCGACTACCTCAGCGACGCCCTCGCCGCGCAAGTCGGCGGCATCGGCATCGCTCCCGGCGCCAACATCAACTACGTCACGGGCCACTCGGTCTTCGAGGCGACGCACGGCACCGCGCCGAAGTACGCGGGCAAGGACGTCATCAATCCGTCCTCGGTCATCCTCTCGGGCGAGATGATGCTGCGCTACATGGGCTGGACGGAAGCCGCCGACCTCGTCCTCAAGGGCCTCGACGCGACGATCCGCAACAAGACCGTCACGTACGACTTCGCCCGGGACATGGAGGGCGCCAAGCAAGTCAAGACGTCCGAGTTCGGCGACCTCATCATCGCCAACATGTAAGCTCGGCGCTTCGAGCGGGCGGATCGACGATCCGCCCGTTTTTCACGCCGCGCCTTTCCGTCCGAGTCATGGCGATGTGACGTCCCGCTAGCCGCGCCACTTCCATGACGGGTATGCTATTGAACGGTGCCGCACGCATGACGTGCGCCGGAGGTCTTCCTTGCTCACCAACAATCCCCCCCTGCTGGTCTTCAGCGGTCAAAGCAACTGCACCCTCGCCGAGGAAATCTGCACGGAGCTCGGCATTCCACTCGGCAAGAGCCAAACGGAAAAGTTCTCGAACGACAACCTCGTCGTTCGCTTCTCCGAGAGCTTGCGCGAAGCGGACGTGTTCATCGTGCAAAGCTTCACGACGCCCGTCAGCGACTCCATCATGGAACTTTTGCTGATGATCGACGCCGCCAAGAGCGCGTCCGCCGCGCGCGTCACGGCCGTCGTGCCCTACTACAGTTACGCTCGCAGCGACAAGAAGGACGAGCCGCGCATCTCCATCGCGGGCCGCCTCGTCGCCGACCTTCTGCAAGCGTCGGGCGCCGACCGCTTCCTCACGATGACGCTGCACTCGCCGCAAGTGCACGGCTTCTTCAAGATCCCAGTAGATCACCTCAGCGCGACCGTCGTCATCTCCAATCACATCAAGAGCGTCGTGCCGAACGCGCACGAGGGCGTCGTCCTCGCGCCCGACGCGGGTGACATCAAGCGCGCGTCCGCCATCGCGCGCCGCTTGGACGCCGGGCTCGCGTTCATCGACAAGCGCCGCACGTCCGACACGACCGTGAACGCCCGCGCCCTCATCGGCGATGTGCGCGGCAAGAACGTCTTCATCGTCGACGACGAGATCGCCACGGCGGGCAGCCTCGTGGAAGCCGTGAACCTCGCCAAGGAAATGGGCGCCGCCGACGTGTACGTTGCCGTCACGCACGGCGTGTACACCGGCCCCGCCGTCGAGCGCATTCGCGATTTGGACGTGGTGGAAGTGTGCTCCACCAACACCGTCCTCGTTCCCAAGGGCAAGATCGAAGGCTCGAACGGCAAACTCCGTACGCTGTCGGTCGCGCCGCTGTTCGCGCAGGCCATCCGCAATATCCACACGGGCGCGAGCGTCTCGACGCTGTTCGAGTAACCACGAGTCGACCCTTCGCGGAGGTGGACAGGGCCAGAGCGCCCCGCCCATCTCCGCTCGCTTTTCAAGCGGGAAACGTGAACTTCAGCGACGCACCTTCGCCGGGCGCGCTCGTGACGTCGAGGCGGCCTCCGGCAAGCGTGACGCGCTCGCGCAGGCCCATCAGGCCGAGATGCCCCTTGCTCGCGAGGTCGCCCGCGCCGCTCACGTCGAATCCCGCGCCGTCGTCGAGGACGCTGACGTGCACCTCGCCGTCCTCGAAGGCGATGCGCACGGCGGCAGAGTTGGCGCGCGCGTGCTTGTCGACGTTCGTGAGCGCTTCTTGCACGAGCCGGAAGATCGTGAGCTCCAAGCTCGACGCGAGTCGGCGCTCGGCGCCTTGAACTTCGAGGCGGCTGGGCGTGCGCGCCTGCCCGGCCAGCCACTCCAACGCCGGAAGCAAGCCGAGGTCGTCGAGAACGCTCGGGCGAAGGTTGCGGGCGAAGCGACGCACCGAGTCGATGGCGGCGCCGAGGTCAGCGCGGATGTCGAGGGCATGTTCGCGGGTGTCACCGACGAGGCTCTTCGAGAGGCGATCGAGCCGTCGTCCGATCGCCACGAGGACTTGCGCGGTGTCGTCGTGCAGTTCGCGTGAGATGCGCTTGCGCTCCTCTTCCTGCGCTTGCGTGAACAGCGCGAGGTACGAGCGCAACTCGAGTTGACCGCGCGTGGCCGCCTCGGCTTCCTCGCCGCGCCGCGCGATCTCCTCGGCGAGACGCAGCTGCTCGCTGAGGTCGCGCGCGACGAGCAGAACGCTCAGCACCTCGCGGTCACGCACGACGGCGCTGAGACGCAGTTCGAGTCGAGCGGCGCTCCGTCGCCCGACGGCGGTCACTTCGCACGTCACCCCCTTCGACGGATCGGCGAGGCAATCGTGCCAAGCGCGGTCGAACACGAGGCGCGCCTCCTCGCCCAGCAGATCGCGCAGGTGACGCCCCGAGACGTCTCCGAGAAGCTTCTTCGTGGCGGGATTCGCGTAGGTGATCGTGCCGCCCGAAGCGCACGCGAGGATGAGGTCGTGCGCGCCCTCGGCGAGCAGACGGTAGCGGGCTTCTTCTCTTTCGAGCGCGGCGAGCAGCAGTTCGCGCGAGGTCGTGAGAGCGAGTTGATCGGCGACGCTGCGAGCGAGCGCCAGCACACGCTCGGGCGGCGCTTCCTCGCGCATGACGTCGACGTACACGAGGCCGAGCAGCGCGTCGCCGCTGCGAATCGGGACGATGAGGCCCGAGCCCGCCCCGTTCAAGGCTTGACGACGCGTGAGGCGCTTCGGGCCGCGTCCGAGTCCCGACAGGAAGCGCCGCGCGTCCTCGGCGCGAACGTTCACGCCGTGCGACGCGAGTTCCACGACGTCTCCGCGCTCGTCGAGCAGCGCGAGAAAGCCCCGGTCGGCGTTCAACGCGAACGTCACTTCGCGAACCGCTTCGCGCAGCGCTCCTTCGCGGCGACCCGTTCCCAGCAGGCGCGAGAGGTGCAGCAGCACGCCCGCCTCGCGTTCGCGGCGCACTTCCTCTTCGTACAGACGCGCGTTTTCGATGGCGAGGGCCGCTTGCGCCGCGAACACCTCCAACAAGCTCAACTCCTGCTCGTCGAGGGTGAGCGGCCCTTCCCAATACAAGGACAAGCCTCCGAAGGTCTTGCCGCGCGCGGCGAGCGGCAAGCCGACGAGACCACGGTACGGGTACTGGCCCGACGCGAGCAGGGCGCGGGTGTAGCGCGAGCCGCCCTCGACCTTCTCGGCTTTCACGTCGCGCACGCACACCCGCTCGCCCTTCTCGACCGCGCGTCCCACGACGCCCGTGCCGACCTTCGCGCGGGCGCGCAGCACGTACTCGCTCGTCAGCCCGAGCGCCGAGCGAATGGCGAGGGTGCGCGCGTCGGGTTGAAGCTCGTACACCGCGCACGCCGAACAGCCGAACAAGCGACGCGCATGCTCCAGCAGTTTCTCGAGGGTATCGGCGAGCTTGAGGCTGCCCGACAGGGCGCTGCCGACTTCTCGCAGTTGCTCGGCCGAGCGGCGCCCGCGCGATTCCTCCTCGTACAAGCGCGCGTTGTCGATCGCGAGGCTCGCCTGCTCGGCGAGCGCGAGCGCGAGCCACACGTCGTCCTCGGAGAGCGGCGAGCCGGACCGCTGCGTGTCGACGTAGAGCACGCCGAGCGGACGGCCGCGCGCGGCGAGCGGCACGATGAGGCAGCGTTCGGGCGCGAGGTCGGCGAGCCCTTGCGCGAGCGGCGTCTTGGCGTCGCGGGCGCGGTCGAACAAGATGGGCTCGCCGCGCCGCACGAGCCGCTCGAATGACTGCGGTCCCACGCCGATGCCCTCGCCGAAGTCGGCGTCGAAGCCGAACGTGAACACCTGACCCGTCTTGGCATGGTCCATGCCGATTTCGAGGAACAGTCCAACGAAGGCGCGGTCGAAGTTCAAGGCGCGCGCCGCCGACTCCGCCGTGGCGGACAGCACCTCGCCGAGGTCGAGCGATCCGCCGATGCGCCGCACGAGGTTCGCGACGACTTCCGCCACGCGCCCGCGCCCGCGCCGCTCGTCGCGGGCGAGCACGCCTTCGAGAGCGAGGCCGACGAGCGCGGCGAGCGCCGAGAGTTCGGCCACGCCGTCCTCGCTCGCCCCGACGAGTTCGATCACGCCGCGTCCGAGCGGCACGACGCTCACGAGCCCCTCCCCGCTCGGCGCGCGTGCCTGCACGGCGGCCACGGCAAGTTCGTCTCTCAACAGCGCGAGCCCACGCCCGCTTTCGCACAAAACGTGCAGCCCTCCGTCGCGCAGCACCGACACGCGAGCGCCGTGCGCCCGTCCGAGGGCGAGCGCGAGCTCGCACAGCCGCGACGCGAAGGCCGAGCCCGAGTCGCACTCGGCGAGCACCGAAAACGGGTGGGAAACGGGAGGCACGAGCGAGACGGTCATGGCGTCCTCGGCGTTACTCGAGCGCCGCGACGTCGATCCATCCGCGCTTGATGCCGTACAACACGGCTTCCGTGCGGCTTCCGACGCCGAGCTTCGAGAAGATGTTGGCCAGGTGGACTTGCACGGTGCGCGGCGAGATGTCGAGGTCGCGGGCGATCTCCTTGTTCGTGCGGCCTGTCGCGGCGATGCGGAGCACCTCCAGTTCGCGCGGGCTGAGAAGTTCCTCGGCGGGGCTGGGGTTTTGCTGGGCCGAGAAGCGCTCCAGCACCTTCTTCGCGACCGTGGGATGCAGCGCGCTCTCGCCCGCCGCGACGGCGCGCACCGCGCCGAGCAACTCGTCTTCCGTGGCGTTCTTGAGGATGTATCCGGCGGCGCCCGCTTCCAACAGCGCGAAGACGTACGCGTCGTCGTCGTAGCTCGTGAGGACGAGCACGCCGATGGTCGGCATCTCGGCCTTGATGCGCTTCGTCGCCTCGATGCCGTTCATGCCGGGCATGGAGACGTCCATCAAAATCACGTCGGGCGTGAGGGCGCGCGCCTTGAGGATCGCTTCCTCGCCGCTTTCCGCTTCGCCGACGACTCGCAAATCCGCCTCGCCCTCCAGAAGGTCGCGCGTTCCCTTGCGTACGACGGGGTGGTCGTCCACGAGCAGCAAGCTGATGGTTTTGTCGGCGGTGTTCATGCAGACAGTGTAGTGCCTGAACCGTCGAGTCTGCCGAGTCGAGCCGCCCGACCTTCGTGTCCACGCATCGACGTGTTTTGCAAGCGCTTTCGGCTCCTCGTGCCCCGGTCATCCAGCGTTCGGCGGCGTCGCGACTGCCATCTCGTCTCGGCCAAAGCATTGCGATTGCCTTGCCCCGCAGAACGCGGCTGTAAGAGAACTGATAGAACGCGAGGCTATGCTGAAGAAGAACCACCGACAATTCAGGATTTCTTGACGGTTTTGCAAGCGCTTTCACTCGCCTCGGGCGAACGCCCGAGAACTCGTCAGCAAGGAAGTGATCATGTCGACTCCTCGAAAGCGGCGTATCCGTTCTCTGGCTTCCCTCACCCTGCTGAGTCTGTCGTCCCTCCTGCCCGGCTCGGCAGTCGCGGCGGATTTGGGCAAGATTCAAAGCAGCGGCGTCTTGCGAATCGGCTTCTTCGGAGAGAATCCCGGGCTGTTGACGACGAGCGGACGCGAGGTGAGCGGCTTCGCGGTGGAGCTGATGAACGCGATCGCCAAGGAGATGAAAGTCCGGACGATCTCGTGGAGCAAAGCTCGTTCTTCCGACGAGCTGATGCCCGAGTTGCAGGCGGGAACGTTCGACGCCATCTTCTCGACGCTCGGGTCGCTCAGCGACGTCGACACGAGCACGCCGCTCGCCTGCGCGGGCGGCGTGCTTCTGACGCGCAAGGGCGGACCGACCGACGAATCGGGTCTCAAAGGTCGCAGCGTCGCCGTCGCGATCGGCACCTCCTCGTTCTACTACGTTCGCAACTTGCCGTTCGCGAAGAAGGTCAACGTCTTCCGGACGTACGAACAAGCCTTTCACGGCTTCCTGACGGGCGGCATCGACGCGTTGGTCATGGAGCGGTTCGACGCCCTGAAGATGTACAAGAAGGTGGGCGCCGAGAAGTATCAGGTCAGCGCGCCGTTGTGGAACGAATACCTCTACGTCATCGTGCCGCGCGACGCGAACAAGTCGCTCACCGCCGCCATCAACGTGGCCATGAAGAAATTCCAGCAGGACGGCACGTACGAGAAGCTCAGCATGAGGTACTTCAGCCAAGACGTCCGCTGCGTGCAATGACTCGCGCGGCGCCGCCGACCGTTCGTGAGAATCCTCCGAGGCGTTCATCATGCTGAACTCGTACGATGAGCGGCAGTTCAAGCATTCCCGGAGGTTTCATGCATTCCCGAATTCGTCATATCGTCTTGCTCGCCCTCGCGCTCGGAGCGGTGCACGCATCGGCTCAGTCGGGCGCGAGCACCTTGTCCTTCGACAAGCTCTTCGCGCCGCCCGTCGTCACGGACGCCGCGAAGAAGGCCGACTTCTCGTACACCGTCACGCCCGAATCGAAGAAGAAGGCGCAAGACGACTACCTCGCGAGCCTCGCCAAGGCGAACGCGAACGCCGCGAAGACGCTCGAAGGGCAACTCGCGCGCAACGACGTCGGCGCGATCTACGCGCGCATCGCCAGCGCGCTGGGCCTCAAGCGCGGCGACCTCGCCGACACGTTCACGGCCTACCTGTTTTTGAACTGGAGCATCGTCAACAACGAGACGGACGACCGACCCGACGACAAGCAGCGCTTGGCGGCGCTGCGCGCGCAAGTCGCCAACCTTCTGGCGGGCAACGAGAGCGTGCGCGACGCACCGGCGCGTTCGAAGATGGGCGCCGAGTTGGAGTTGCTGTTCGTGACCTTGCAAGCCAGTTGGCAATCGGCCGCGCAGCAGGGATCGCTGAAACCGTTCTCGGAGAGCGTCGGCAAGCTGTTCAAGGACTCGATGGGCGTGGACCTCAAGACCGTGTCGCTCACGACGCAGGGAATGAGCGTCAATAACTGAGGGCGCCGCGGCGTCGCGCCGTGCTTTAGAATCGTTCGGTGTTGTCGCCGCGTGACGTCCTCGTTCGCCTGCGCGCCGCGAACGTGGTCGGACTCGCCCTGCTGGAGTCGGCGGGCCCGACCACCGAGTACGGCCGTTACTGCTTCCTGAGCGCCTCGCCGACGCGTGTCGTTCACGACGTGCCTCCTCGGCCCGACTTCGACGCGTTCTTTCCGGCGTGGATCGGCGGGTTGAAGTACGAGGCGGCGAGCGCGTTCGGACTTCCGTGTCACGCCAGTGAGGGGGAAGCGCAGACGTGGGCCTTCTACCCGTCGGGCCTCGTGTGGGACCGCGAGGCGGGCACGCTGGAGGTCGTCGGACAGCCGCACGTCGACTGGAACGCCGCGCTGAGCGCAAACGCGGCGACGCCCGAGTTGACGGTGGGCGAGTGGAGCGCCGACGACCTCGATTTCGAGGCGGGCGTGGCGGCCGTCCAGGAACTCGTGCGGGCCGGCGAGGTGTATCAGGTGAATCTCTCGCGGGGCGTCTCGGCGAGCGCGAGCGGCGATCCGCTCGCGGCGTACCTGCGTCTGGCGAACCTCAATCCCAGCCCGTTCATGGCGTACGTGGAGCTCGGCGAGGACACGATCGTGTCGTGCTCGCCCGAGCGGCTCGTGCGGTTGTGGAACGGCGAGGTGAGCGCGCGGCCCATCGCGGGCACACGGCGACGCGGCGAGGACGACCGAGAGGACGAGGCCTTGGAAGCGGAGTTGCGCGCGTCCGAGAAGGAGCGCGCGGAGCACACGATGCTCGTGGACCTCGTGAGGCACGACCTCGGACGCGTGAGCGCGGCGGGAAGCGTTCGCGTGCCGGACTTCATGCTCGTGGAGCGTTACAGCCACGTGATGCACCTCGTGTCCGAGGTGACGGGCGACGCGCGACCGGACGCTTCCCTGCGCGACGTTCTCGAGGCGACCTTTCCGGGCGGCACCATCACGGGCGCGCCGAAGCGGCGCGTGATGGAAGCGATTCGCGACTTGGAGCCGTCGCCTCGCGGATGGTACACGGGCGGCGTCGGCCTCGTGAGCGGCCCGCTCGTGGACGTGAACATCTTGATCCGCACGGCGAGCTTTCGCCGTGCGGGCGGGCAGTGGCGGGTGGACGTTCGGGCCGGGGCGGGCGTCGTGATCGATTCTCACGCGCCGCACGAGGCGCGCGAAACCCGGCACAAGGCGGCGGCCCTCCTCGCGGCCCTCACGCCCGCCGCGACCGCGAGGGCCGCGAGGCCTCCCGCGCCGCCTCGGCCGGGCGCGCCGTGGTCGCCGCCCGCCGCCGAACGGCGCTTCAGCGGGCGGGTGCTGCTGCTCGACAACTTCGACTCGTTCACGTTCAACCTCGCGCACGACCTCATGGCGCTCGGCGTGGAGGTGATCGTGCGCGAGAACACCGAGGACGTGGACGACTTGCTTGCGCCGCGCCCGACGCACGTCCTGATCGGGCCTGGGCCGGGCACGCCGAGCACGAGCGGCGTGACGCTTCGACTCGCGCGCACTTGCCTGAAGCGCCGCTTGCCGCTCCTCGGCATTTGCCTCGGGCATCAAGCGATCGGCGAAGTGCTCGGCGGGCGTGTGGAGCGCGCGGTGACGCCGACGCACGGCAAGCCCGACCGTGTTCGGCACGACGAACGCGCCCTCTTCTCGGGCATCGCCAATCCCGCGACGTTCACGCGCTACCACTCGCTCGTGGTGCGGGACGTGCCGCGCGCGCGTGTCACGGCGAGAAGCGAAGACGGGGAAGTCATGGCGCTCGAAGCGCTCGAAGGGCCCGCGTGGGGCGTGCAGTTCCACCCGGAAAGCGTGCTGTCGCGCGACGGGCGCACGCTTCTAGGAAACTGGTTGGAGCTCGGTTCGAGCGGGGAAGCGGTCGAGCGTGACACGACTCGCGCCTGAGTTCGACGACGCCGCTTGGCTGCACGGCTTGACGGCCTTCACGACGATTCGCACGAAATTCGGAACACCGCTGTTGTGGACGGCGCACCTCGAGCGCTTGAAAGGCACGTGCGCGTTTCTCGGCCTGCCCGATCCCGTCGAGGCGGCGAGCGAGCTTCGACCTCACTTGCCGAGCTTTCCCGAAGGTCGCCTGCGACTCACCGTGACGTCGAGCGGACTGCGGTGGTCGGCGAGCGAACTGCCCAGGTTGCCCGAAAGCGTCTCCAGGGGTGTGGCGGCGCACGTCACGACGCTGCGAGTGCATCCGCAGTTCGCGGCGCACAAGACGGGAAACTACCTTCCGTACGTCCTGGCCCTTCGAGCGGCCCACGACGCGGGCACGTTCGAAGGCTTGCTGCTGGGCGAGCAAGGCACGGTCGTGGACGGAAGCCGTACGAGCTTCGTGCTGGACGTCGAAGGCCGACTCGTCGTTCCGATCGGCGGGTTGCCGAGCGTGACGCGCGCCGAGTTGCTGCGCGAGCTTCGTGAACCCGTCGAGGAGCGCTTCGTGGACCTTCGCGACTTGGCGCGAACGCGGCGAATGTGGCTGGCGGGCAGCGGCGTGGGCGTCTTGCCGGTCTCGCGCTTGACGTGGAGTGACGGCGGACGTGACCTCGACGTCGCGTGCCCGAGCTTCGACCACCCTGCCTTGCGCCCTCCCTTGGAAGAGTGAAGCGCGACTCCTTTTCGGAGTCGCGCTTCGGTGGTCGTCGTTCAGCGACGGCGAGGGCCGCCGTGCACTTCGCGTTCGGTGGACAGCTGGCCTTCGTTGTCCGACGTGCCGCCTTCGGAGTCGGTGGCGCCCGCTTGCTGCAAGATGCGCGTCGCTTCCTCGGCGTACTCCTCGTCGGCGTCGCGCACGATCACCATGACTTTGCCCGCCTTGAGCGCGTCGTAGTAGCTCGCCGCGATGCGCTCGGGCACGCCGAAGCGCTCGAGCAGCTTCACGTAATCGCCGTGGTCACCGCCCGACAAGGCTCCGAACAGGCCGCCCAGGCTGCCGCCGCCGAGCGCGCCGAACATCACGCCGAGCAAACCGCCGCTCGCGAGAGGGCGCGCCTCGGGAATGACCAGCATGAGAATCCACGCGGGAATGGCCAGGCCAACGCCCGCGAGCGCCCCCAAGCCGATGCCGCGCAACACCGCGCCTGAACCGGCGGGCGCACCTTCCTCGTGGGACACGCCCGTCTCGGCGGCGAGTTCCTCCTGCGCGACCGGATCGAGCAGCGAGAACGCCAGTCGGTCACGCGAAAACCCACGCTGCAGCAAGGTCTGCAACGCGTTCCTCGCTTGCGTGGGTTCGTTGAACAAGGCTACGACGTTTTCCATCTCACCCTTTGTAGCACGCCGAGTGAACGTGGTGCAGGGGACAAAGATAACGAGGCTTGAGATTCAAGGACGCGCGCTCACTTCGCCTTGCGGCCGAACAATCCGCGCTTGCCGCGCTGGGCCTTTTGCGATTCGCGTTGCTTGCGCGCCATCTCCTGCGCGGCTTCCGTCACGGCTTGCGCGCCTTGGGCGTCCACCTGACGCTGCAACTCCACGAGCGTTTGCGCGGCGGCAGAACGCAAAAGGCGTTCTGCGGTCGTCGCGATCCACTTGTAGCGCACGGCGGCGTTCACGCTGAGGGTCACCTCGGTGCCGCCCGGCATGGGCTTGAACACCCACGCCTGCGCGAGCTTGTCGAACGGACCGAAGCCGCGCACCGTCTCCCATCCGCCACGCGTCGGAGCCTGCACCGAGCCGAACTTCGCCACGAAGGACATGCCGAGCAGACGCCGCGCGAGCTTGAACTTCACGAGGTTGCCGCTCGCGAGTCTCTCGTCTCCGACGTACGACCCGGTCGCGAAGCTCGGGTCCCACTTCGCCCGCCGCTTCGGGTCGAGGGCGTTTCGAAACAACACGTCCGTGCGGCCACGCACTTGAATCGTGTTCTTGAAAGAGATGGGAATCGACATGCCTCAAGATAACGCGCGCCGTGAAGGTTGTATTGAGAAAAACGGCTCAGCCGAGGTATGCACTGGCGGGAAGGTGCGCGGCGCGCAAGTTGAAGCGCTCTCCGTACTTCACGCTCGCCGCGCGGCCCGCCGCTTCCCGCGTGGCGAGGTACTGCTCGTCGGACCACTGCCACTTGTAAAAGTCGCGGTAGTAGCGAGCGACGTCGCGCCCGACCTCGAAGAACTCGGACGTGTCGATGGTGACGCTCGGAAACTCGCTGAGGGGATGATGGTACTGATAGATGCGGACGGGCGCGCGGTGGGCGTCGAGGCGCTCCTCGTCCCCCAAGCCCTCGTTCACGATTTTCGGAATGCGCGCGAGGGTCACGGCGTCGAACACGATCTTGGCGGTCACTCGGTGGTCGGGGTGGGCGCTGTAATCGTCCCAGGTGATGACCGCGTCGGGCCGGAAGCGCGCGTACAGCCGCGCGAGTTGCAACGCCTCGTCGCGCCCGCCGGTCATGCGCGAATCGCCCATGTCGAAGAAGTGATGCCGAGCGCCGATTCGCTCGGCGACCCACGCGCCGTGTTCGGCGCGCACGCGCGTGACTTCCTCGTGCGACGCCGCGCCGAACTGCGACGCGAGCTCGCCGAGGGTCGTCCAGACGAGCATGACCTCGTCGCCGCGCGCCGCGTGCTTCGCGAGGGTACCGATGCAGCCGATCTCGTCGTCCGGATGGGCAAAGACAGCCAGGATTCGCATAAGACGAATCCTACCGTGCCCGCTTCCGCGCGTGTCGGTCAGGCGCTGAGGTTTTCCACCACGAGGGCGCCGTAGTAGTTCACGCAAGTGCCGCCCGCCGCTTTGAACGCCTCGCACACCACGCGGTGATCGATACCGCGCGGAAAGGTCACGGCGACGACGTAGCGTCCGCGCAGCAAATGACGCACGTACGCCTCGACGTGCATGCGTTCGTCCGTCATGCCTTGCAACGCGCGTACGAGGCGCGCGACGAGGCCGTGGTGACGACCGTCGACGTCGAGGCTGCGAACGCCTTCCTCGCCTTCGAGGACTTGCACCTGCTCGTCGCCGAGCCCGAGCGCGAGGAGCCGTTCGGACAGCAGCAGGACGCTTTCGAGGTCCTCGAAGACGCCGTAGAGCTTGGGGCGCGACAGGAAACCGAAGTGGACGGCGTTGGCACGGCGAGTCGACGAGCGGTTCGGTTGCATGGTGAGCTCCTTGCGATACGGCGAGGTGAGCTTGAAGCCGCCAACGATCGGGAGGACGATGTCGATTTCATGGTACGCCGCTCGTTCATGCGAAACCGTAGCCGAATCCTGTCATCTCCTGACGACTTTCATCACTTTCTTGAGCCTGGGAGCGCGTTGGAACACAATGCGGTCATGCGAAGAATCGGCTTGATCGGCGGGATGAGTTGGGAGTCCACGTTGCTGTACTACCGCCTCGTGAATCAGATGGTGCGCGACGAGCTCGGCGGGTTGAAATCGGCGGACCTCGTGTTGCACTCGCTGGACTTCGACGCGGTCGCGGCCTTGCAACGCGCCGAACGTTGGGACGAAGCGGGCCGCATGCTCGGCGATGCGGGCGCGGGCCTCGCGCGCGCGGGCGCGCAAACGCTGCTGATCTGCACGAACACCATGCACCTCGTCGCGGACGAGGTGGAGCGCCGCTCGGGCGTCCCCGTCATCCACATCGCCGACGTGACCGCGAACGCCGCCAAGAAGGCGGGCGTGACGCGCCTCGGGCTGCTCGCCACGGCGTTCACGATGGAGCGTCCCTTCTACCGAGATCGGCTGGAGTCGCACGGTCTCGAGGTCCTCGTGCCGTGCGACACGGCGCGGGCGGAAGTCCACCGCGTGATTTTCGAGGAGCTGTGCCGAGGCGTCGTTCGTGAGGAATCGAAGGCCGCCTACTTGCAAGCGGCGCGCGAGCTCATCGACCGCGGCGCGCAAGGCTTGATTCTCGGATGTACCGAGATCTGCATGCTGATCTCGCAGGCGGACTTCGACGTGCCCGTGTTCGACACGACGGAGTTGCACGCGCGGGCGGCGGTGGCATTCGCGCTGCAAGACGAACGCGTCGCGGCAAGCTGAACGTCACTCGAAGTAATGCGGAACGAACCGGCTGGTGTTCTTCGTGATCCGCGAATCGTCCTCACGAATGCCGATGCCGCCCGCCTCGCCTTCGATGACCCAAGCGCCGATCACGGGATACACGGGTCGGCCCGTGGCATCGAGAAATTCGGGCAGGGGCGCGTAGCCTTGATACACGAAGCCCTCGGCGCCGTAGTCGCCGCCCGACGCTTCGCCGGGAAGGGTGACGTTGGCGCCCTCGCGCGACAACAACGGCTTGCGGACGAACTCGCCGGGCAGCGGCGAGAACGACGCGGGCAGCAAGTTCGGGTGGCCCGGAAAGAGTTCCCACAAGATCTTGAGGATGCCCTTGTTGCTGAGCACGGCCTTCCAGGCGGGCTCGGCGAACTGAGCGCCGGACGGCTCGATGAATCCGCCGAATTCTTCGTGAACGAGCCACTCCCACGGGTAGAGCTTGAACAGACGGTCGATGCGGTAGCCTTCGAGATCCACGAAGTCCGCGCCGTTCCAACCGATGTCCTCCACGAACAAGAACTTCGTGGTGTGGCCCGCTTGCGTGGCGACGTCCCTGAGGTACTCCACGGTGCCGAGGTCTTCTTGCGAGTCTCGGGCGCACGCGAAGTGAAACGGACCGATCGGCCACTTCGAGAAGGCGTCGAGAAGGCGCTCGTGGATGGAATTGAACTGGTCGGCGTCGGGCAGGACGTCTTCGAGCCACGCCCACTGCGCGACGCTCGCTTCGAGCAGGGCCGTGGGCGTATCGGCGTTGTACTCCAAAAGCTTCGGGGCGTTCACGCCGTCGTACGCGAGGTCCATCCGGCCATAGATCGGCGGAGCCCGGTGGTCCCACGACCGCCGAGCGAGCTCGGCGGCGAGCGGCGTCATGCCGAGTTCACCGAAGCGGTTCTCGCGCACGACGTGCTCGACGGCGATCAGCGACAGGCGGTGCAACTCGTTCGTGGCCTCCTCGAGCTCGTCGATCTGCTCGGCGGTGAAGGCGTACGCGGCGCGCTCGTCCCAATACGTGCCGCCCATCGAGTGGAAGAGGAAGCCGAGCTCCTCGTTGCGCGCGCGCCAATTCGCGCGAGGTGGAATGGCGACGCGCCGCATCAGCTTCCCGACGAGCGGCCCGAGGACCCGAAGCCGCCTCGCGAGACGGTGAAGGTGCGCGTGCCGATCGAGTGCGTGCTCCCCGACGAAATTCGGCTGGGCGCGACGAACTCGGACGAGAGGCCCGGACGGCGGTAGTACGTGCGTCCGCTGCGCGAGATGATCACCGGGCCGTAGTAGTGGCCGTAGTATCCTCCGCCGTAATCGCCGTCACGCTCGCACAATTGGTAGTCGTTCCAGTCGCGCAGGCAGTCTTGCAAGCTGGCGTACTGATACCTCGTCTGAGACGTGGGCGATCCGCAGGCCGTCAACGAGACGGACGCGATGAGAACGAGGCCGACGAAGCGGCTACGCTTGACGTTCATGCCTCAAGATACGCCAAGGACCTTCGAATGGTTCCCGAAGTTACCCTTGGCGAAGGCGGGTCAGGCTTTAAGGTGCTGTCCGCTCGACAGCGACCGCTCGACCGCGCCCGACACCTCGGCTTCGAAGCGTTCGAGGGCGGCTTCGAGACGCGCGATTTCACTCTCGGAGAAGTCGCGCAGCCACACGCTCGCGCGGCCCAGCACCGCGAAGGTGACGGTGTCGTCATCGTCCGATTCGACGGGGTCGAGGACCAGCGTGCCGAAGTCGAGGTTTTGGTTGAGCAAGTTCACGCCGAGCAGGACGTCCGCCAAGACTTCCTCGTCGACGTAGAGATCCAGATCGAGGTGGGCGCGCACCACGAGGCCGTCGCCGGACTCGGCGGGCACGGCGAACAAGGCGAGGTGCGTGTCGCCGAGAGGGTAGAGGGCGCCGTCCTCGACGCGCTCGACGTCGTGACCTCGGCGCGCGAGTTGTTCGATGAGGCGCTCGATTTCTGTCATCGCGCCGAGTATAGCGCCCCGCCTCGCGCACCACGGTACACCCACGAACGGTCGCTTCAAGACGAAAAGCGTTCGCGGATCAAGAGCGGTACACCCAAGCGCCGCCTTGCCACTCTCGGGCGAGCTCGCCGCGCAGACGCAAGTACTCGACGTGCGCGAGCGTCTCGGCGAGCGCGAAGCGGCGTCCGCCCGCCCCGAGCTCACGCGTGAACATCGCGAAGCTGAGGTCGAAGGCGGTGCGGGGCCGCTCGGCGAGCTCGCGCCGCACGAGGTCGAGGCGTTCCTCGTGATGGGCCGTGAGTTGCGCGGCGCGCTCCGCCACGCCGGTCATGAGCGGCCCGTGATGTCCGACGACGGCCCGCGCGGGATTCAAGGCGCGGATCTTGGCGAGCGTCTCGAAGTAATCGCCGAGCGGATCGGGACGCGAGTAACCGTACAACCCGACGTTCGGCGAGATGCGCGGCAAGATGGCGTCCCCGGCGATCAGGAGGTCCTCGTCGGCGTTCCACAAGCCGAGGTGCCCGTCGGCGTGGCCGGGCAGCCACAACACCGTCCAGTCTCGGTTGGCAAGGCGGCCCGTCTCCCCTTCCCGAAGCGGCGCGAGGCGCGTCGCGGGCAACACGCGGGCGCGGGACGTGCGCGAGTCGCTTTCGAGCGTCTCGAGCACATCGGGCGTCGTGCCGTGATCCACGAAGTGTTTGACGTGCCCCGGCAACCACGATTCCCACATGGCCCAGTAGCGCGCTCCTCGGCTGATGTCGAGGTCGAGCATCTGCACGACGGCGCCCGAGCGTTCCTCCACGAGGCCCGCGAGTCCGTAGTGATCGGGATGGTGGTGCGTCACGATCAGGCGTTCCACGTCGGGCCAGTGCAAGCCGAGCTCGGCGAGGCCGCTTTCGATGGCTTCGATGGCGTCGGGCGTGTGAAGGGCCGAGTCGATCATGGTCACGGGCGAGGCCGTGTCGATCAGGACGGTCACGGTGCGCATGGGGTACGGAATGGGCACGTCGAGGGCGTACAGGGAATCGAGGACCTTCGTCAGCATCGCCTCACCCTACCAGTCGCGCGCCGAACAGGACGCGGACACCTGACGAAGCGCTGACAAGCATGCACGAAACTTCGCGCCATGAAGAAGATGCTGACTTTGGTCCTCGTCGTCGCCTCGGCGGGCGTCGCTTCCGCCCAAGCGAGCCTCACGGGCGCGGGCGCCTCGTTCCCGTTTCCGCTGTATTCGAAGATGTTCGCCGAGTACAAAAACACCAAGAACGTCACCGTCAACTACCAATCGGTCGGCTCGGGCGCAGGTCAGCGTCAGATCAAGGAGCGCACCGTCGACTTCGGCGCGTCCGACACGCCCGTGTCGAACGACGACCTCGGCGCGTACCCCGGCAAGCTTCTGCACGTCCCGACCGCGCTCGGCGCGGTCGTGCCGATCTACAACATCCCCGGCGTGGACGCGAGCCTCAAGTTCACGGGCGCGGTGCTCGCCGACATCTACCTCGGCAAGATCAAGCTGTGGAACGACGCCGCCATCACCAAGCTCAATTCGGGCGTGAGCATCCCGGCGCTTCCGATCACGGTCGTGCGCCGATCGGACGGCTCGGGCACGACGGGCGTCTTCACGGACTACCTGTCGAAGGTCAGCCGCGACTGGAAGTCCAAGGTCGGCTCGGGCACCGCCGTCAATTGGCCGGTGGGCATCGGCGCGCGCGGCAACGAAGGCGTGTCGGGCACGGTGCGTCAGACGCCCGGCGCGATCGGTTACGCCGAACTCGTGTACGCGCAGCAGAACAAGATCGACTTCGGCAGCGTCCAGAACCGCGCGGGCAACTTCGTGAAGGCTTCGGAAGCCGCCGTCACCGCCGCCGCCAAGGCGGTGACGCTTCCCGCCGACACGCGCGTCTCCATCACCAATCCGCCCGCGACGGCCGCCAACGCCTACCCGATCTCGTCGTTCACGTACGTTTTGGTGTACCAAGACCAGAAGTACGCGGGACGCACGAAGGCCCAGGCGCAAGCCCTCAAGGACTTGCTGAGCTGGATGGTCACGACGGGTCAGCAGTACAACGAGCCCCTCAACTACGCCGAGTTGCCCGACAACGCGCAAACGCGGGCGCGCAACATCATCCGCTCGATGACGTTCGGCGGCGAGCGCCTCAACTGAACGTTCGTCGAAGGCGGCAAGGGTCGCCTCGACCCTTGCCGCCTTTTCGTCGAGCGCTTCTCGTTCGCCGCTCGGCTGACGATTCCCTGACAAAAGCCGTGTGAACTGAGCGCAGCCTCAAAGGGAGGCCACTGTTCCCATGACGAAAACCTTGAACTCCAAATCGGCCGTTTCTCGCACCTCCTCGAGAGGAGACGGGCCTTTTCGCGCGGTCGTCATCGCCTTGTCGTTCGTCATCGTCGGCGCGTTCGTCCTCGCCGTGCTGCAACTTGGCGGGCAGGCGCTGCCCGCCCTGCGCGCGTTCGGCTTGACCTTCCTGACGCACGTCGGATGGGACCCCGTGGCCTTGAAGTTCGGCGCGGCGAGCTTCATCGTCGGAACGCTCGTCTCGGCCTTCGGGGCGCTCGTGCTCGCCGTGCCGCTCGCGCTCGCCGCCGCGATCTTCGTGACGGAGTACGCGCCGAGGTGGCTTGCCGAGCCCGTGTCGTACCTCGTGGAGCTTCTCGCCGCCATTCCCAGCGTCATCTACGGCCTTTGGGGCGTGTTCGTGCTCGTACCGATCTTGCAAAAATGGCAAATCGCGCTGTTCGTCGACAACGCCTCGCCGGGCGGTCTCCTGCCCAGTCCCGCGCTGAACTGGCTCGTGCCGACCGCCCCGACGGGGTTCGGGCTTCTCACGGCGATCCTCATCCTCGCGATCATGGTGATTCCCTACACCGCGTCCGTCGCGCGCGACGTCATTCGTCTCGTGCCGCAAGATCAACGCGAAGCGATGTACGCCCTCGGCGCCACGAAGTGGGAAGTCGTGCGCACGGCCGTGCTGCCGTACGCTCGCGCGGGCATTTTCGGCGGCGTCATCCTCAGCTTGGGACGCGCGCTCGGCGAAACCCTCGCCGTGACGATGGTCATCGGCAACACCACGAACCTCCCGAGGAACATCTGGGACTCGACGGCCACGATGTCGTCCATCATCGCCAACGAGTTCGCCGAGGCCGCGCGCGGCCTGCACCTCTCGAGCCTGCTCGGAATCGGCCTGCTGCTGTTCGTCACCTCGGTCATCGTGAACTACCTCGCGCGGCTCATCATCGCGCGCCTCACGCCCAAAGGAATTCGATGACGACCACGCTGGCCCGTCAAGATCGCCTCGCCCGCAGCCGCTCCACCCGCAAGGTCACGAACGTCGTCGCCGCGATCGTCATCGGCCTGGGCACCCTCATCGTCCTCGCGCCGCTCTTCTGGATCCTCGGGTACCTGCTCGTGAACGGGCTCGGCGCGATCAACCTCGACTTCTTCACCAAAGACCCCGCGCCGGCGGGCGAGTCGGGCGGCGGACTTCGCAACGCCATCGTCGGGACCTTGCTGCTCATCGCGATCGCCTCGGTGGTCGGCGTGGTGGTCGGCGTGGCGGGCGGCGTGTTTTTGTCCGAGTACCGCGCGCACAAGCTCGTGCCGCTCATCCGCATGGTCTCCGACGTCATGGCGGGCATCCCGGCGATCGTGCTGGGCCTCGTGTCGTACGCCCTCGTGGTGCTGCCGATGGGCCGCTTCACGGCCTTGTCGGGCGGCGTCGCCCTGGGCTTGCTGATGATCCCGATCGTGGTTCGCACGACCGAGGAGGTGCTCAAGCTCGTGCCCGTGTCGGTGCGTGAAGCGGGCCTCGCGCTCGGCTTGCCGCAGTGGCGCGTCATCTGGTCGGTCGTGCTGCCGTCCGCGCTCGGCGGCATCATCACGGGCGTGATGCTCTCGGTCGCGCGCGTCGCGGGCGAAGCCGCGCCCCTGTTGTTCACGGCCTTCGGCAATCCGAACCTCAGCGTCGATCCGTTGCAGCCCGTGCAAGCCTTGCCGCTTTCCATCTACCAGTACGTGTCGAGTCCGTTCGAGGAGTGGCACCGCCTCGCGTACGCGGGCGCCCTCGTCCTGATCGTCTTGATCTTCGCGACGACGCTGCTGACGCGCCTCGTCGCGCGCCGCAAGTGAATCTCGAAAGGTGACCTTGATGCAATCCATCTTGTCTTGCAAGAACGTCGACATCCACTACGGCGCGAACCACGCCGTCAAGAACGTCTCCATGGACGTCGTGCCCGGCACGGTGAACGCCCTCATCGGGCCGTCGGGCTGCGGCAAGACCACTTTCCTGCGCGCCCTCAACCGCATGCACGACCTCACGCCGGGCGCACGGGTCACGGGCGAGATCCTGCTCGACGGCGAGAACATCTACCGCCCCGACGTCGACGCCGTCGCGATTCGTCGGCGCGTCGGCATGGTCTTCCAAAAGCCCAACCCCTTTCCGACGATGAGCGTCATGGACAACGTCGTGTCGGGCTTGCGCCTCGCCGGAATGAAGAACAAGGACCAGCTCATGGAGGCGTGCGAACGCGCCTTGCGGCAAGCCGCGCTGTGGGACGAAGTCAAGGACCGCCTCAAGTTGCCCGGCTCCAGCTTGTCGGGCGGGCAGCAGCAGCGCCTGTGCATCGCGCGCGCCCTCGCCGTGCAACCCGAGATCCTGCTCATGGACGAGCCGACGTCCGCGCTCGATCCGCAGTCCACGGCGCGCATCGAGGACCTCATGGCGGATCTCAAGAAGGTCACGACGATCATCATCGTGACGCACAACATGCAACAGGCGGGCCGCGTCTCGGACACGACGAGCTTCTTTCTCAACGGCGACATGGTCGAGCGCGGCCCGACGTCCGACATCTTCGTGAGTCCGCGCGACGAGCGCACCGAGGCCTACATTCGCGGCCGCTTCGGTTGAGCGGACCGCGCCTTCACACGCCTCGATCCGGATTCGAACGCGGCGTACCCCTTCGAACCATCCACGGCCTTCTCGCGCGTGCGGCGTCACCTCGGGGGTCTCGGGAATCGGGTTTCCGAGGTGGGGGCGCGTCGGGGATGACGCGAGGCAGACGGGGCGGGGTCACCTCGTGAGCGCCGCCGTGCGCCTCGAGGTGCGGTCGACGTCGAGACCGCGAACGGAATCGGGCGCCGCGCCGTAATACACTGCGTCCGTGACCAGCGTCCTGACTCGTACCGCCACCGTCTCGCGCGACACGAAGGAAACGCAGATTCGCGTGTCGATCGACCTCGATTCGCCGGGAGGGACGGTCCGCACCGGGCACGGCTTCCTCGACCACATGCTCGACCAGCTTTCGCGCCACGGGCGCCTCGGGCTGACGGTCGAGGCGACGGGAGACTTGCACATCGAGCCGCACCACCTCGTGGAGGACACGGGCATCACCGTGGGGCAAGCCCTCGGCGAAGCGCTCGGAAAGCGCGTCGGCATCGAGCGTTACGGCAGCGCCTTCGTTCCGATGGACGAGACGCTCGCGCACGTCGTCGTGGACCTTTCGGGGCGGGCGCACCTCGCCTTCGAGCCCGAGAAGCTCGACGTGTGGGGCGCCGCCGGGAACTTCACGCACTACCACTTGCGCGAGTTTCTGCGCGGCTTGTCGAACCACGCGGGCATGACGCTGCACGTGCGTCTCCTCGCGGGCCGCGAAGCGCACCACGTCATCGAGGCGATCATGAAAGCCTTCGCCCGCGCGTTGCGCGACGCGGTGAAGGTCACGAGCGACGAGCTCGCGAGCACGAAGGGGCTGCTGTGACCACCTTGCTCCTCGATTACGGCGCGGGAAACATCCGAAGCGCCCACAAAGCCTTGTTGCGCGCGGGGCTCGACGCCGAGGTCACGAGCGATCCCGCGCGGCTATCGAACGCCGAGGCGATCGTGGTGCCCGGCCAAGGGCACTTTCGGCAGGTGATGGACGCCTTTCGATCGTCGGGCTTCGAGGATCCGCTGCGCGCCGCGCTCGCGAGCGGCACGCCGCTGCTGGGGATCTGCGTCGGGATGCAGTTGTTGTTCGAGGGCAGCGAGGAAGCGCCCGGCACGCCCGGACTGGGCTTGCTCAAGGGCGTCGTGCGCCGCTTCGAAGGGGATCTCAGCGTGCCTCAGATGGGCTGGAACTCCGTGGACAAGGTCGGAGACTCTCCCCTGCTCAACGACGTGCCGTGCCCCGCGTACGTGTACTTCGCCAACTCGTACTACGTGGGCCTCGACGCGGACGTCGAGGCGGGCGGCATCTCCGAGTACGGCGTGCCCTTTTGGAGCGCCGTGTCGCACGGCAACGTCCACGCGACGCAGTTCCACCCGGAAAAGAGCGGCCCGGTGGGCCTCAGCATCTTGGAGAGCTTCAAGCGAAACGTCGTCGAAAAGCGGCGAACAGCACTTGAATGAACGTTCGCGTTTTGTGAGACGGCGCCTCACGCCTTAATCTGAGCGCATGTCGATTCCCGCGGTTCCGAGTTACCTCGATTTCTGGAGTCTCGCGTCGGGCGAGAACGTTCGGCCCGACTTGATTCTCGGCGCGCACGTCACGACCGAGGACGGCGTGTCCGGCGTGCGCTTCGCGTGCTGGGCGCCGAACGCGCGAACGGTCGCCGTCGTCGGGGACTTCAACGGGTGGAATCCTTTCGTGCATCCCATGCAGCGCCACGATCTGGGCTTTTGGCACGTGTTCGTGCCGAACGCCGAGCACGGGCAGCTCTACAAGTTCGCCGTGACGGACCAAGCGGGCCGAACGGTGCACAAGAGCGATCCGTACGGGCGCTTCATGGAGCTTCGCCCCAACACGGCGTCGGTCGTGTGGAGTCCCGAGCCGTTCGAGTGGACGGACAACCACTGGATGGCGACGCGCACGCACGCGTACGACGCCCCGATGAGCATCTACGAGGTGCACCTCGCGTCGTGGAGCAAGCGCGAGGACGGCTGGTATCTCGATTACCGCGAGATCGGCCATCGCCTCACCGCGTACGCGGCCGAGCTCGGCTTCACGCACGTGGAGCTCATGGGAGTGCTGGAGCACCCCTTCGACGGTTCGTGGGGCTATCAGGTGACGGGCTACTACGCGCCGACGTCGCGGCACGGCACGCCCGAGGATTTCCGGTGGATGGTGAACCACCTGCACGAGAACGGCATCGGCGTGATTCTCGACTGGGTGCCCGGCCACTTTCCCACCGACGAGTCGGGCCTCGCCCATTGGGACGGCACGAGCTTGTTCGAGTACGCCGATCCGCGCAAAGGCTACCACCCCGACTGGAACACGTACGTCTTCGATTACGGCCGCAACGAGGTCGTGTCGTTCCTGATGGGCTCGGCGCTGATTTGGCTGGAGGACTACCACGTGGACGGTTTGCGCGTGGACGCCGTGGCGAGCATGATCTACCTCGACTTCTCGCGCAACGAGTGGATTCCGAACGTGTACGGCGGCCGCGAGAATCTGGAGGCGATCTCGTTCATGAAGCGCCTCAACGACACCGTGCACGGCCGCAATCCCGGCGCGATGATGATCGCCGAGGAAAGCACGGCCTTTCCCGGCGTGACGTGGCCGACGCCCGCCGGCCTCGGCTTCGATTACAAGTGGGCGATGGGTTGGATGAACGATACCCTCGCTTACTTCGAGAAGGACCCGATCTACCGTCAGTTCGAGCACCACAAGGTCACGTTCTTCAACGTGTACCGTCAATCCGAGCACTTCATCTTGGCGATCAGCCACGACGAGGTCGTGCACCTCAAGAAGTCGATGGTCGGCAAGATGCCCGGCAATTGGTACGAGCAACGCGCGGGCCTGCGCGCCTTTCTCGCGCTGCAGTGGGCGACGCCCGGCAAGAAGTTGCTGTTCATGGGTCAGGAGTTCGCGCAAGGACCCGAGTGGAACTTCGCCGAGGGCTTGCCGTGGTACGTCCTCGACCACGCCGAGCACGCGGGCGTTCAGCGACTCGTGCGCGACCTCAACCACCTCTACCGCGACTTGCCCGCTCTGCACAAAGGAGACCACGAGCAGACGGGGCAGCGCTGGCTCGGCTCGGACGACGCCAGCAACTCGGTGTACAGCTTCTTGCGGTGCGATCCCACGTCGGGCGCGTACGTGGTCGTCGTGGCGTCGCTCACGCCCTTGTACCGCGAGCAGTACAAGATCGGCGTGCCCGAGGCGGGACGGTACAAAGTCGTTCTCAGCACGGACGCGCGCGAGTACGGCGGGTACAGCACGTACGAAGGCGACCTCACGGCGGTCGAGGGCGCGTGGCACGGACAACCGAACCACCTGCGCCTCAACCTCGCGCCCAACTCGGTGCTGTACCTCGTGAAGGAGTGACGAGCCGTTCGTGAGCGCCCCGAGACCGCGGCCGAGTCCTTTGCAGGCGTTGAATCTGCTGCTGCTGGCCGCTTTGGCCGTGCTGCTGCTGATGCCGCTGCTGGGGTTCGGCTTGCCGTCCTTGGCGCTCGTGGCGTCACTGCTGGCGGCGCGGCTCGTGATTCAGGTGCTGCGGGCGCGCAACGAGCCGCAACTTCGGCGCCCCGGCGCCTGGATTCTCGACGGGGCGCTGATTTTGCTGTTGCTGAGTCAACGGGCGTGACGCGTTAGGCGACGCGAATGCGGCGGTAGCGGCCCTGAGCGACCGCGTACGCGCCGTACGCGATCACGCCGAGCGCCACGACCACGAGCAACCACGGTCCGACGGGCGCGCGCTCGAGTTCGCGCAGGGCGTCGGCGAGCCCGCCCGCCTTGCTGGGGTCGTTCGTCCACGCCGCTTGGATCAGGAAGACGCCGAGCAAGCCGAAAACCGTGCCGCGCGCCGCGATGCCGACGCGGCCCGCCTTGCGAATGCCGTCTTGCAATTTCGGGTCGAGGCCCGTAACGTCGATGCGCTTCATGAACAACGCCTTGTACGCGACGTACAACTGATTGCCCGCCACGGCGAGAACGCCCAAGCCGATGAGCGCCACGAGCCACTCTCCGAAGGGGCGCGCCATGAGTTGCGCCGTCCATTCGTCCTGACTGCCGCCGCCGCTTCTCGACGCGCCGATGCCCGCTCGACCCATCGCGTACAACGCCAAGCTGACGTACGCGATCGCGCTCAAGAAGAACCCGATGCGCTTCACGATGCCTTTGGCGCCGTGTCCTTGATGCTCGGGGTCGAGCACGGCGCGCACGAGTTGCCACAGCGCGTAGCCGATCAAGCCGAGCCCCAGCACAACGAGCAGAAACTGGCCGAACGGCGCGTCGCCGAGTCGGGCGAGCGCGCCGCGCTGATCGGTCACGCGGCCCGCGTCGAAGGCGGCGCGCAGGGCCAGCACGCCGACCGTGCCGTAGATGACGCCCTTGCACACGTACCCGAAGCGGGCGAGTCGTTCGATCCAGGGAGCGACCTCGTGCGCGGCCGACTTTGCTTGCTCTTTGACCTTGTGTCCGACGTTCATGACTTCAGCATGCGAAAGTGGCCGCGCGGCGGTGTTCAAGGTTGCTGAAGATCTTTTCGGGCTTCAAGGGCGTCTGAACGCGTCGATGCTCTATAATTCCTGATTAGCGCCGTTTGAGCGCGGAGGGCTTATGCAAGAACTGTTGGAAAAACTGGCCGCCCTCCGGGAGTATCTTTGACATTCCCGGCAAAGCGCGCCGACTGAACGAACTCGACCACATGCTCGAAGACCCCAGCCTCTGGAACGATCCGAACAAGGGTCGTCAAGTGTCGCAGGAGGCGAACTCCGTGCGGCGGGTGGTGGAAGGCTACGAGCGCCTCAAGAGCGACGCGCAGGGCCTCGCGGAGATGATGGAGATGGCGTCCGACGAGGAACGCGAGATGCTGCTCGAAGAGCAGGAATCCATTCAGCATCGCGTCGACGACCTGTACAAGGAAACGTTGTTCACGATGAAGCACGCGGACGCGCCCGCCATCGTGAAGGTCAAGAGCGGCGCGGGCGGTACCGAGTCGCAAGACTGGGCGGGCATGCTGCAGCGCATGTACATGCGCTGGGCAGAACGGCACGGCTTCAAAGTAGACCTTCTCGACGAGCAGGCGGGCGAGCAGGCGGGCGTCGTGAGCGCCGAATTCATCGTTCGTGGCGATCGCGCCTTCGGCATGATGGTGCCCGAGCACGGCGTGCACCGCCTCGTGCGCGTCTCACCGTTCGACTCGAACAACCGCCGCCACACCTCATTCGCGTCCGTGGACGTCGTGCCCGAGGTGCCCGAGCAGGAAATCGACATCGTCGTTCCAGACTCGGAGGTGCGCGTCGACGTGTACCGTTCGCAAGGCGCGGGTGGTCAGGGCGTCAACACGACGGACTCCGCCGTGCGCGTGACGCACTTGCCGACGGGCCTCATCGTCGCCATCCAGGTGACGCGCAGCCAGATCAAGAACCGCGAGATGGCCTTCCAAATCCTCAAGCAGCGCCTCTACGACATGGAGATGCGCAAGCGCGAGGAAGAGGACGCCAAGGCGCGCGGCGAGCAGAAGAAGATCGAGTGGGGATCGCAAATCCGCTCGTACGTCCTCGACAAGCAGTACATCAAGGACCACCGCACGGGACTCATGCGCCACGATCCATCGAACGTCCTCGACGGCGACATCGAGGACTTGCAGTGGGCAGGGCTCGAGTGGCTGGCGGGCAAGCGCGTGACGGAAACGGCGGACGTCGAGGAGTAACCGTGTGAATCGGGGCGGGTGTGGCATCCGCTCCTTCGCTTTGTCTGTGGAGGGCGTGAAGTAAGCCGTTTGGCGAGTTTCGAACTCTCGGCGGTAAAATTCGACGGTGAACGCCCTGCCCGAGTCTTCTTCGCACCGCGCAAGCGCGGTGCTTTCTTTGTTAGAGGGCCTGTATCCCGACGCTCGCACGGAATTGGAGTTCAAAAGCCCCTTCGAGCTTCTCGTGGCGACCGTGCTGTCGGCTCAAGCGACCGACAAGAGCGTGAACGCCGCGACGCCGGCGCTGTTCTCGAAATACCCGACGGCCTTCGAGCTCGCTCAGGCATCGCCCGAGGACGTGGAGCCCCTCATCAAGACGATCGGGCTGTATCGTAACAAGGCCAAGAACCTCGTCGGTCTCGCCATCCGGCTCGTGGAGCGTCACGGCGGTCAAGTGCCGAACGACTTCGACGCCGTGACGGCCTTGCCGGGCGCGGGACGCAAGACGGCGAACGTCGTGCTGTCGAACGCCTTCGGAGTCGCGGCGATCGCGGTGGACACGCACGTGGGTCGTCTCTCGCGTCGGTTGGGCTTGAGCGAGCACACCAATCCTGACAAGGTGGAACGCGACCTTCAGCGGCTCTTTCCGAGCGAGCGTTGGACGTTCTTGCATCACGCGCTGATCTTGCACGGACGCCGCGTCTGCCTCGCGCGAAAACCGCTGTGCGGCGAGTGCCTCATCGCGTCGGTGTGTCCGCGAATCGGGGTGGCGTGATGGCCACGGCCGAACGAGCGCGCGTCAACTTCCGCTTCTCGCCGCAAGCGTGGCTGTACCTCGCGAGCGCGTTCACCTTCGGGTTGGCGCAGGCGCAACTTCAGCTGTTCTTGAACTTCTACCTCGGGGCGCTCGGGCTGGGGTCGGCGTGGCAAGGATTCCTCAACGCGCTTCCGGCGCTCACGCTCGTCGTGGCGGGCATTCCGGCGGCGGCCCTCGCGCGTCGCGTCGGCTACGCGCGCACGTTGCAGCTCGGCGCGTTCTTGTCGACCCTCGGCTTCGTGTTGCTCGCCACGGCGCGCGGACCCGCGCTCGCCGTGACGGGGGCGCTCGTGCAAGGAATCGGGGCGGCGTTCAGCGTCGTGTCCGGAGCGCCCTTCTTGGCGGGACACTCCGAGGAGCGCGAGCGCGTGACGCTCTTCAGCGTGCAGACGGCCCTCATGACGGGCGCGGGCTTCTTGGGGAACATGGTGGGCGGTCAAGTGCCCGAGTGGTACGCGGACGTGTTCGGCGGTACGACGCGCGATCTCGACTCGTTGCGCGCGGCCCTGCTCGCCGGCGGTGTGTTTCAGCTTCTGGGCCTCTTGCCGATCGCGTTCCTGAGCGGCAGCAAGACGGGCATTCGCTCGGAAGGACGCACCTTGAGCGTCAAGAACAAGGGGTTGATGTTCCGACTCGTCTTGCCGAACTTGCTCGTGGGCCTCGGAGCGGGCGCGACGATTCCGTTCCTGAACATCTTCATCGAGGGGAAGTTCGACGTGTCGTACGCGTCCCTCGGGCAGCTCTTCGCCTGGACGAGCCTCGCGACGGCGGCGGCGGTGATGGTACAGCCGTGGCTGGTGCGGCGTTTCGGACGATTGAGGAGCATCCTGATCGTACAAGGCGGCAGCCTGCCCTTCTTGGCGATGCTGGGCTTCGCGCCGAGCCTCGCGTTCGTCACGGCGGCCCTGTTCACGCGCGGCGCCCTCATGAACGCGGCAGGACCGGTGTACACGGCGTACGCGATGGACGAACTGCCCGAGGAGGACCGAGGCGTGTACTCGGCCGTGAACACCATCGCGTGGGATCTGGGTTGGGCGGCGTCGAGCCTCGCCAGCGGCTTCGTGCGCGCCGCGCTTCCGTTCAACGCCGCGTTCGACGTGCTGTTCGCGAACACCCTCGTGATGTACACGCTGAGCGTCGTCGCGATCTACGTGCTGCTGTACCGCCGAGCGAGGCGTTCGTGACGCGAAACGTCCGCCCCGCCGAAGATCGATCTTCGTAGTGTGAACGTTGACTTCGGAGGTTCGCTCGCAAATGCGTTTAGACTGTGCGCAATGAACGGCAGTGGACCCCTCGACCGCCTGCATGAAGTGCAGCAGCTCGACCTGCAACTCGACGAGTTGACGGCGGGCGAACGTGACGTGCCCGAGACGCTTCGCAGCGCCCGTGGCGAGCAAGAACGCATCAACAACGCGCTGGAGGACGCCGAAATCGAACTCGAAGGCGTCGAGAAGAACGTACGCCGCTTGGAAAGCGATCTCGCGACCACCAAAGACCAGCTCGCGCGCACGAGGGCCGAGCAGGACAAGAACGCGTTCGACGCCAAGGCGCAGGTGCAGTACCAAAACCGCATTCAGCAACTCGGCGACCGCGTGACGGAAACCGAGGAGGGTCTTTCGCCGCTGTACGAGCGCCGCAGCACCCTGGAGGCGACGCGTCAGGCCCTGCGCGGGCAGCACCGCGACCTCCGGCCGCGCATCGGAGCGCTGGAGCAAGACGACGAGGCGCGCGTGGGAGCGCTGCGCGAGCAGGCCCGCAAGATTCGCGAGGAGCGCGACCAGCTCGCGTCGGGCGTCGAGTCGCGCCTGCTCAAGGAGTACGAGCTGATTCGCAAGCAGAAGCGCGGTCTCGGCCTCGTGGAAGTGCAAGGCGGACGCTGCTCGGGCTGCAACATGCAATTGCCCGTGACGGTGCAACAACGCGCCGCGACGGGCAAGCTTCCGGCCGTGAAGTGCCCGTCGTGCGGACGGTTCTTGTACAAGCCGCACACTTGAGCGAACCCGACGTGACCGAGCGGGACGTGTGGAGCGCGTGGGCGGACGTTTGGCCCGCGCGTCGCCGCGAACGTGACGGCGTGGTGGACGAGGCGATCCTCGCGTTCGCGGCTCGGCACCTCGCGGGGCGCGTCCTCGACGCGGGATGCGGCGACGGCGCGTACACGTCGGCGCTTCGTGCGCGGAGCTTCGACGTCCTCGGCGTGGACGTCACGCCCGAGTTGCTGACGATCGCGCGCGCGCGGCACCCGGACCTTCGCTTCGAAGAGGCGAGCCTCGCGCGGCTTCCCTTCTCGGACGCGGCCTTCGACTCGACCTTCTGCCTCACCGTGCTGGAGTGGGCGGCCGATCCCGTGGCGAGCTTGCGGGAATTGAGGCGCGTCACGGCGGGACCGCTCGTCTTGGGAGTGTTGGGAGCGGGCAACCGCACGCGAGACGTGCATCTCGCCCGCTTTTGGGGCGGGTCGCCCATGAACGGCTTGCTGCCGTGGGAGTTGAAGCTGTTGTGCGAACGCGAGGAGCTTGGCGTCAAGGACGAGCTCGGAGTGTCGAGAAGCGGCGTGGAGACGGGCGGGCGCGACGCGATGACCCGGGCGATGATCTGGCTGTTGGCGTGTGAGCCAAGCGGCGGATGACGGCGGACGCGCACCCGTGTTCTGCTGAGCGGATGCTCGATTTCGAAGCGATACGCGACGACTTGACGAGGGCGCTCGGCTCTTACCTGGACCGAGGACGGACGGACGGCGTCTTTCACGTGGCGCTCGGCGGACCGGGCAGCGTTCCCGACCTCGCGGATCTCGACGTGCCGGAAGTTCACCTCGACCTCCTGCCGAGCGACCTGGCGCAGCCTCAGGCGGCGGCGTTGCAAGCGCTCGGATACGCGGCGAGCGGCGAGCGGACGTGGACTCATCGCGGCGGATGGCGGCTCGTCGTGTGCGAACACGACAGCGCTTGGCGGATACGCCAGGCGGCCTTGCGTCAATTGCTGATGCAGGACGAACAAGCGGCGATCGAGTACCGCGCGTCGTTCGGGCAGGTCGGACGCGAAGCGGCAGACGAGGCGTTCGAGGCGGCGGCGACGAAGTACCTCGCGCGCACGGCCGCCTTTCAGCCCGCCGAGTTCGTCGCGCGCGAGCTCTCGGACATCGGCCTGCCTTGGATGTTCGCCGGTGGGCTCGCGCTCGACTTGCACCTCGGGACGCTCACGCGTCCCCACGAGGACGTCGACGTCATCTTGCCGCGAGATCGTCAGGCCGAGGCGAGAAGGTACCTCGAAGCTCGCCGCTGGCGCCTCGACGCGTGCCGTGACGGAACGTACCGAGCTTGGACGGAGACGCTCGAACCGCCGCACTTCCAAGTGCACGCGCGGCGAGCGGACTTCACGGACGCGCTGCTGATCGACTTCATGTTCTCGAACTTGTCGGGCGACACGTGGCATTACCGCCGAGACGAAGGCGTGACGCGGCTCCTGAGCGAAGCGCGGCGCTTCACGTCGAGCGGCTTGCCGTACTTGGCGCCGGAACTCGTGCTGCTGTTCAAAAGCGGTTCCGGGAACCGCGCGGCGCGCGGAAAAGACCAGCGGGACTTCGAGCGCGTTCGGCCCGAGTTGAATGAAGAGGCGCGGCGTTGGCTGCGAAACGTCTTGGAAGCTCGGGCGCCCCGCCATCCATGGCTCGACGAGTTGTGAAGTATGCTGCCCCTCGGAGGGCCACCTTGACAACTACGACGCAACCCCAGGCTGTTCCGCTCGAGGAACTCGCGAGCTTGCCGACCTTCACCGGGTTCAGGTGTCGCGCGACACCCGGAGCGTGGCGTTCTACTGGGACAAGACCGGACGCTTCGAGCTGTACGTGATGAACTTGCGTTCGCGCGAACTTCGGCAAGTCACGAACGGCGAGGCGCCCAAAGCGCCTCGGGCGAACTTCGTGTGGTCGGCGGACGACCGCGCGTTGATCTTCAGCAAGGACCGCGACGGAGACGAGCGGCAAGCGCTGTTCGTCGCCAACGTCGAGACGGGTGAGGTTCGCGCCTTGCAGCACGACGAGACGGCAATGGACTACGCCTACGACGCGCATTCCGACGGGCGCCGAATTCTCGTGAACTCCACGCGCGAAGGGCAACTCGCGGTCTACACGTACGATCTGGCCGAGTCGAGCGCGAACGCGTGGACGCGCCTCACGAACTTCGCCGCGCCCGCCGTTCCCGGGGAGATCAGCCCGGACGGAACGCGCTTCACCTTCACCACGAACGAGACGGCGGACTTCAAGAACCGCGATGGGTACGTGGCCGCCATCGACGGCGGCCACGTTCGGCAAGTTTTTTCACGGGGCGTGGGCTCGCAGGACGCGGTCGGCGCTTGGCATCCCGGCGGGCGGCTCGTGGCGACGCGAACGGACGCCGACGGGGTGGGCCGCGTCGGCCTGCTGGACGTCGAAAGCGGCGAGACGCGGCCGTTGACGAGCGGCGCGAACGACGAGTCGGCGGGCCGCTTTTCGCCCAACGGCCGCTGGCTGAGCGTCTCGCGCAACCACGAGGCGTCCATGTTGCCCGTGCTGTACGACGTCGAGACGGGCGAGGAGCGCACGTTGCTGCTTCCGCCGGGCGTGGCCGTGGGCGCGCAATTCGTGCTGGGCGGCGACAAGCTGATCGTGTTGCACTCGGCTTCCAACCGCCGCGCCGAGTTGCTGCTGTACGACTTGGCGACGGACACCTTCGAGGTGCTGCTCGCGGCGGACTACGGTTCGATCGATCCGGACGTGTTCGTGGAGGCCGAGAGCGTGTGGTACGAATCGGAAGGCGGCGCCCGCGTCCACGCCCTGCTGCACGCGCCGCGCGGCGACGGGCCGTTTCCTGCGCTCGTGCACGTCCACGGCGGGCCGACCGCCCAGTTCTTCCGGGGATTCGATCTGCTGACGCAGTTTCTCGTCTCGCGCGGCTTCGTGGTCCTCTCGCCGAACATTCGCGGTTCGACCGGATACGGCGTGCCGTGGCGTGACGCGAACATCAAGGATTGGGGCGGCGACGACTTGGAGGATGTCGTGGCGGGCGCGCGCTTCTTGAAGTCGCGGCCGAACGTCGATTCCCAGCGCGTCGGCGTCTTCGGCGGAAGTTTCGGCGGGTACATGAGCTACTTCGCGGCCGTTCGCAAGCCCGACGAATTCAAGGTGAGCGTCCCGATCGTGGGCATCACGGACTTGCACCGTTTGTACGAGGACAACTCGCGCGTCATGCCGCAACTCGGATACTACTTCCGCTCCATGATGGGCGATCCCCTGGAGGACGCGGACTTGTGGCGCGACCGAAGCGCGATCACGCACGCGGCGAACCTCAAGGCGAAAATGCTGATTTTGCACGGCGCGAACGATCCGCGCTGTCCGTTGACGCAGGCGAGCGCCTTTCGCGAGAAGCTCGTGGAACTCGGGCGGCGCGAAGGCACGCGTCCCGACGACGACTTCGAGTACCACGTCTTCCACGACGAAGGGCACGGCTCGGGCGACATTCAAGGCAAGATTCGCGAGTACCGCCTGCTGGCGGACTTCCTGGAACGCCGATTGTGAACGAGGCAGGGCGGCGAGGTGAACGCCGCCCTGCCTCGCCCGCACGTCAAAAGCGCCGAAAGATCAGCACGCCCACGAGGACGATCAGCACGCCCACGACTCGCCCGGCGTTCAGTTCGTGCCTCGGCAAACCGAACAGGCCGAAGTGGTCGATGACGAGCGCGGCGACGAGTTGACCGACGATCACGAGGACCGACAGCAGCGCCACGCCGATTCGCGGCGCGGCGACGATGTTGAGAAACACGAACGAGGCGCCCATGAGGCCGCCGACCCAACCGCCGACGGGCAGTTCCGTGAGGCGCGCGAACGTCGGCAGCGGTGGGCGCACGATCAGCAGATACACCAGCAGCGCGGCGCCGCCCACGGCGAAGTTCGTGAAGGCCGCGAAGGCAGGATTGCCGAGCGACACGCCGAGGCGGGCGTTCACGGCCGTTTGGACGGGCGCGAGCGTCCCGGCGGTCACGGCGAGCAAGACGAACAGCCAGACCATACGGACCTCACGCACTTCCCACGAAGACGAACTTCAGCTTCTCAACGCGCCTTGAGCGGAGCTTCAAATCTCGACGCCCGCCTTTTGGAGTTCCTCGCGCCGCTCGTCGAAGCCGGGACGCCCCATCAGCGCGTAGGTGAGGACCTTGCCGAGTTCCACGCCCGGCTGGTCGAAGGCGTTGATGTTCAAAAGCTCGCCGTTCACGGCCGTCTGCAACATCAGCAGTTGCATCAGGAAGCCGAGGTTCTCGGCGTCGACGCGCGGCAGCGTGAGGGTGACGTTGGGTTGGCCCGCTTCGGCGAGCGCGTGGGCCGTCGCGACGAGTTCGGCGTTCATCAGCGTCTGGTACGGCTTGTGGCCGAGGTAGCTCATCTCGGGCTCGTTCGGCTCGGCGTTCGGAATCGTCGCCGCGCGGTCGGCCTGCTCGACTTTCACGAGCGTGACGATCTTGTCCTTGGGGCCTTCGCGGTACAGCTGCACTTGGCTGTGCTGATCGGTCGTGCCGACGGCCTTGACGGGCGTGGTGCCGACGCGCTCGCCGTCGCCGCGGCGGTGCTTGCCGAGGCTCTCGGCCCACAGTTGCGCGAACCAGTCGCTGAGGAAGCGCAGACGCGTCGAGTACGGCATGAACACGTTGATGTTGCGGCCCCGCTCGGCGAACAGGTGGTTGACGAGGGCGAGCTTGAGGACGTCGTTGTCGCTCGCGGGCGCGGCGAAGACGTCGTGGGCGCGCTTCGCGCCGTTCAGCAACGCTCGAACGTCGATGCCGCCGAGAGCGGCGGGCAGCAGACCGACCGCCGAGAACACGCTGAAGCGGCCACCGACGGTCGGGGGAACGGGCAGCGTCTCGTAACCTTCGCGCTGAGCGAGCGGACGCAAAATGCCCTTCTCGGGGTCGGTCGTCGCGACGATGTGGTCCTTGTAGTCGGCTCCGAGGGCGCCCGACAGCCACGCTTTGCACGACAGGTACGCCGCCATCGTCTCGGTCGTCGTTCCGCTCTTGGAGATGACGTTGACGAGCGTGCGGCGCGGATCGAGCACTTCCAAGAGCCCCGTGATGACGTCCCCGTCGACGTTGTCCACGAAGTGCACGCGCGCCGCGCTTCGCCTCCCGAGAAGGTTGAAGTACGGATGCTGCAGAGCCGTGACGAGGGTGAGGCCGCCGAGGCTGCTCCCGCCGATGCCGAGCACGACGACGTCGTCGAAGCGCCCTTGAGCGCGCTCGGCGATGCGAAGCACCTCCGGCAGCACGTCGCCCTGAGGCAGCGCCATCCAGCCGAGGTAGGCGTCGGTGCCCGACGCGAAGCGGGCTTGCACGGCGTCGCGGGCCGCTTCCAACTTCGCGGCGTGCGCGTTGAGTTCCGAGGCGAAGTCGAGGCCGTCGTTCCCGAGGCGAGCGCGGTCGACGTTGCGAAGATCGAGCATGATGTCCTCCCTGCCCGCGCCGAGTCGGCGCGAACCTCCCCAGTGTATGATGAGCCCGACTTTTCTCATGAGAAAGCGCACAAGTCACGGCGCATGGCGTGAACTTCGGCTCGCCGTGAGAATAAGCCTCAGATGCAAGGAGGACTCGCAATGAAGAAAGCTCTCGTACTTCTCGGACTCGTCACTCTCGGCGGCGCGGCGAGCGCGCAAACTTTGCAGGCGAATCTCGGCGCCACGTTCGGCGGCCTTGGTACGGGCGTGCACGTCGGCGTGTCGGTGTTGGACCTCGCGAACCTCGGCGGGCTCGCCCTCGACGGGCGCGTCTCCGGCGACTTCCGTCCGAACAGCACCTCCTTGAACGTCGACGCGCTCTTGAACTTCCCCACCGACGTCCTCAACTTGTACGGCGGCGTCGGCGTGTCGTACAACCTGTCGAGCAGCGTCCTCGGCTTCGGCCTCACGGGCGGCTTGAACTTCCCCGTCACCGAGAACATCGGCATCTACGGCGAAGGGGTCTTGCGTCTCAACGCCCCCACCTCGCTGCGGGCGGGCGTGACGTTCACGTTCTGATGTCCTGATTCTCCCGAAGGACCGGGGACGCAGCGAAACGCGCGTCCCCGGTCGTTTTTCGTTCAAGCTTTCGCGCTCGGTCGAGGCGGGACGGCGAGGTGTCGGTGGTCAAGACGTGAAGGTCGCGCCTCGTCGTCCCGCGGGCGTTTCATGCTCTCGCGGACTCCGGGTATGGTACGTTCCGGTCATGAAGCGCCTCGCCTTGGCGGCCCTGCTGCTCGTCAACGTCGGTCTCGCTCAGCGCGCGGACGTCTTCGAAAGCGCTCCAACGGCGAAGGATCTCGCGAGTCTGCTCGGCGTCGTCAAGGTGTTCAACGTGTTGCCGCCCGTGGGAGCCAAGGGGTACGCCGTCGTCATCTCAGGCGGTCCGTCGGCCAGCGGTCCCGATCGGCATGCCGGGCAGTCGGACGCGTCGACGTGGCGCGCGGCCTTGACGAACGGTCGATTGCGGATCCTCGTCGGCTTCGTCAACCTCGGCTGCGACAAAGGCCAAGTCAACGCTCGTCTGGAGCTGGCGGGAAGTGCCTGGGCGTCGTGCCTCAAGTTGCCTTCGGGAACGTCCGGTTCGACGGTTTCGACGTTCGGATCGCCCGCGCCGCGCGTCGTCCTCAAGCGGTGGACGAGGCTTGTCACGTTCACCGCCGTCTCGGACAGCGGCTCGGGCAGCGAGCACGACAAGAACGTGATCACGGTGGACGTGATCTTCACGTCCACCGTTCGGCCCGATCTCGAGAAATTGCCGCCCGTACCGCCCAAGACTCACACGCCTTGAGTCACAGCCCTTCTTCTTTCAGCCAGCGCGCCGCGTCGAGCGCGTGGTAGGTGAGGATGCCGTCGGCGCCCGCGCGGCGCATGCCGCCGAGAGTCTCGAGGACGACTTTGCGCTCGTCGACGTATCCTGCCAACGCGGCGGCCTTCACCATGGCGTACTCGCCGCTGACGTTGTACGCGACGACCGGCAGGTCGAAGGCGTCACGAACGACGCGCAGCACGTCGAGGTACGCGAGGGCGGGCTTCACCATCAGGAAGTCGGCGCCTTGCTCGACGTCGAGGCGTGATTCGCGCAGCGCTTCACGGTAGCTTCCGAGCGGGTCCATCTGGTACGTCTTCTTGTCGCCGCCGCGCGGCGCGGAGTCGAGCGCGTCGCGAAAGGGGCCGTAGTACCCGCTGGCGTACTTCGTGGAGTACGCCATGATGGCGACGTGCTGAAAACCCGCGTCGTCCAGGGCGGCGCGAATCGCGCCGATCCGGCCGTCCATCATGTCCGAGGGCGCGACGACGTCCGCGCCCGCCTGGGCTTGCGAGACGGCGATGCGCGCGAGGAGCTCGACCGTCTCGTCGTTGAGGATCTCGCCCGCGTCGGACAGCAAGCCGTCGTGGCCGTCGGTGGAGTACGGATCGAGGGCGATGTCGGTGACGACGGCGATGTGCGGAAACTCGCGCTTGAGCTCTCGGATGGCGCGTTGGAAGAGGCCATTGGGATTCGTGGCTTCCGTGCCGCGCTTGTCCTTTCGCTCGTCGGGAACGCGCGGAAACAAGGCGATGGAGGTCACGCCGAGGTTGGAGGCCGCTTCCGCTTCGCGCAGCAGTTCGCCGACCGAGAGGCGCGAGACGCCCGGCATGGAGCGGATGAACTCGCGGCCTTCGCCGTCGTGCACGAACAAAGGCAGGATGAGGTGCGACGGCGCGAGGTGCGCTTCGCGCAGAAAGGCGCGCAGGGCGGGCGTGCGGCGCAGGCGGCGCGGACGCTCGGACAAGTCCAGCAGGGAGGCGCGAGACGTGATGGTCATGAAGTTCAGGCTAGCGCACGGCCCGCTTCCTAAATGGATAGAAAGGGAACACATACGTGCTGCGAAATTTCTTACACTAATGTCGTGATCCAACGCCTCACGCCGTCTGTCCTTCCTTTGCTGCGCTCCGTGGAGGTCATACAAGATCGTTTCGGCGTGCGCGTCGAACGCGCTTTGTTGGACGGCGAGCCCGTGCTCGTCAAGACGCTCACGGCGGACTTTCCCGAGATGCGCGCGCGCTTTCACCGCGAAGGCGAAATCGCCGCGCGCCTCGACCATCCGAACATCGTGCCCCTCGTGGCGCACGCGGAGACGCAACTCGCCTTTCGCTTCATCGAGGGCGGAACGTTGCGCGCGGAGTTGGAAAAGCGCGTGTTCGACGTGCGAGAAGGCATCGCCCTCGCGCGCGGCATTCTCGCCGCCATCGGCCACGCGCACGGGCGCGGCGTGACGCACCTCGACCTCAAGCCGGAGAACATCTTGCTGGAGAACGGGCGCGTGCGCGTCACGGACTTCGGATTGTCGCACGACGCGGGCTTACCGCGCATCACGGCGCGCGGCGATCGTCTCGGCACGCCGCACTACATGGCGCCCGAGCAGTTCAAGGGGCAGCGGGGAGATCCGCGAAGCGACTTGTATAGTGTCGGCGTGATTTTGTTCGAGTGCCTCACGGGCACGCCGCCCTTTTACGATCCCTTCCGCTGGTTGGCGGGCCTCCCGACCGAGCGCGAAGCGTTGCCGCCCTACGTGGCGCTTCACGAGTTGCTGAACGCGGCGTTGTCGCGCGATCCGGACGCGCGGCCGTCGAGCGCCTTGGCGTTTCTGATCGCCCTGGAGAAGGCCGAGGCGGCCCTGCCTTGATTCTCGCGTTCGGCGGGCATCGTTACCTCGTGGAGGAAGCCGCTCGGCGCTCGCTCACCGAGCGCCGATTGAACATGCGTGACGTGACGCGACTCGGCGGCGAGGACGTCACGGCCGAGAAGCTCGCGCCCTTGCTCGCGCCGAGCTTGTTCGGGGACTCGGTCGTGATCGTGGATTTCGACGGCGTGAAGGTCGGCAAGGACGTGCTGGAGCTCGTCAGGAGCGCGCAGGGCGCCCTCGTGGTGATCCTCGATCCGTCCGCGCCCGTCACGCGACAGAAGGTGTACAGGGAGGCGGGCGAGTTCGTTTCGACGCCCGCGCCCGAGAAGGTCGGGGACGTGGCAGGCTGGGCGGCTCAGCGCGCGCGCGAACGCAAGTTGAAGTTGGAGCGCGACGCCGCCTTGTACCTCGCCGAGGTGTTCGGCTCGGATCTCGCGTCGATCGACTCGGAGTTGGAAAAGCTCTCGTTCGTGGACGGCAAGCTCGACCGCGCGCTCGTGTCGCGTGTCGTCGGGAAGGAAGCGCCGGGCGACAGCTTCGCGATGCTGGGCGCAGCGACGAGCGGCAAGCCCGCCGAGGCGTTGGCTCAACTGCGGCGACTTCTCGCGAGCGGCGAGGACCCGTTCAAGCTGATGGGCGCGGTCGTGTGGCAGTACAGCCTCGTCGCTCGCTGCGTGGCGGTCTTGCAAGACGAGCCGAGCGCCAACGAGCATATCGTGAGCACGCGGCTCGGCGTGAAGCCGTACCCGGCGAAGAAGGCGATGGAGGTCGCGCGGCGCGTAGACGAGCGCAAGTCGCGCGCCCAGTTGAGCCGCATCGTGCAAGCGGACCTCGCCATGAAAAGTGGAGGCGATCCCGCGACGACCTTGGAACGCTTGCTCGTCAGCCTCAGTCTTTGACAGCTTCCTCCAGCAAGGTGCGGCCCGCGTGTTCCCACACGCTCGGTGCGAGCGCGACGTGTTGCATGGCGGCGTGCGCGTCGCGAAAAGCGCGCGCGAGCGTTCCTTCGCGCAAGCTGGCTCCGCCCGCGAGTTCGTGCGTGATGCGCGTGACGTGCGCCGCCGTGAGCGCGACGTGCCTCGCCATCACGCCCGTCTCGGCGACGTCCGAGGCAGAAAGCGGGCGGTTCTCGCACGCCGCTTGCCACGCGCGCTCCGTGACGTCCGACGCGAACGCTCGCGCGGCCCGCCACAACCCCTCGGCCTCGGCGTAGCGCGCGTGCCCCACCGCCCCGATTCGCCCCACACCTTTCGAAGCCACGTCGTCGCGCAGGGCGTCGAGGGCGGCGCGGGCGATGCCGAGCGGGACGGGCGCGAACCAGAGCCACAACAGCGCTTGGAAGGGCAGGGTGTACAACAGGCCGGGATCTTGGGCCCCGGCCTTGAAGCGTAGGGTGCGCTCTTCGGGAACGAACACGTCGTGGGCGACGAAGTCGTGGCTGCCCGTCGCCCTCAGTCCCATGACGTCCCAGTTCGGAACGATCTCGACGTCCTCGACGTTCAGAAAGGCTTGCAGGGGGGTATCGTCGGGCACGCGACAAGTCGCCAAGACCCACGTGGAATGCCCGATTCCGCTCGCGTACGACCAACGTCCGCTGACTCGGTACCCGCCCGGCACGGACGTCGCCTCGCCGGACGGCATGAAGATGGAGGCGCACACGGTCGTCGGCGAGGCGAGCAACGTCCGGGCGACGTCAGGCGCCATCCACGCGGTGAAGGCGTTGCTGCCCGCTCCGATCAGCAGGCACCACCCGGCCGCGCCGTCGGCCCGCGCGACGTTCTCGATGGCCCGCATGACTTCCGGCAGGGGGCGGCCCGAACCGCCACAACTTTGGGGTTGCAAGCTTCGGAACAAGCCCGAGGCGTGCAGCGCGGCGAGCGTCGCGTCCGCGAGCCGCCCTTCACGCTCGCTCTCGGCGGCGTGAGAGCGGACGACGTCGAACACGTCGAGGGCGATTCGTTCCAGCGACGGACGAGCGGTTGAGATGGTCATGCGGGCCTCCGCTTCGATGGTACACACTTCGACCCGGACTCGAAAGCGGTGTTCGCTAGACGAGAAAGGCCCGAAAGCCCGCGGCGTTCAGCGCGCGCAGCCACGCGTCGCGCGCGCCCGCGAGAACGTCCTCGTCGTCGTGCGACAAGCGCACGGTGAGGCGCTCTCGGCCCGACGCGTCCGTTCCGCGCTCAAGTCGCTCCTGGGCGTCCGTGACGGGCGCGAGTTCGGCCAATTGCTCGGGCGACGGGGCGGGCACGACGTGCAGCACTTCCGTCACGGCGACTCCAGCAGTGCAAAGAGACGCGCGGCGACGTCGTCCTGCAAGCCTCGCTCGCGCGCGAGTTCGAGGGCGCGAAGGGACAGGGCGCGGTACAAGTCGAGGTGCGCTTCAGGCAACGCGGCGAGGTGACGCTCCACGGTGGGCGCGTCTCCGCGGGCGAGGGGTCCCGCGAGCGCGCCGACGGGACCGACGGCTTCGGCGCTTCGAAGCGTCCCGACCGCGAGCGGCACGAGGGCGGCGAGGGCGTCTCGCTCGCTCACGCCCAAGGCTCGCCAAAGGAACGCGCTTTCGCGCAGGAGAGTCGTGAGAAAGGCGCCGACGTACTGAGCCGAGGCGTGGTACAGCGCGCGGTGCCCTGCGGGAAGGCGCAACGAGCGTCCGCCGAGGTCGCTCGCGAGCGTCGACAGCAGGGCCGCGCTCTCGTCGTCGCCCTCGATCGTGAAGGCGGCGCCGCGCAGGGTCGTTAGCGTGGTGTCGGGATCGGCGAACGTCTGAAGGGGATGCAGGCTCGCCACCTTCGCGCCCGCCCGCCTCGCGGCTTCGAGGACGTCGAGGTCCAGCGCGCCCGCGCAGTGCACGGCGAGATGCCGATCACTCCACGTCACGGCGCTCGCCGTGCTCTCCACGGCCGCGTCGGCCACGGTGACGAAGACGACGTCGCACGCGTCGAGGACGTCTTGCGGCGCAGGCAGGCATTCGACGTCGGAAATCTTGCGGCCCGAGCGGCTCCACGCGGCGCGCACGTCACGGCCCACCCGCCGCCAACCCAGGGCGAGCGTCGTACCGACGCGTCCCGCGCCGAGAAAGCCGATGCGCGGCGTCATCGGCCGAGTCGGAGCGCGACGCTCGCCGAGGTGTCCTGTCCCCACAAATGCGCGCACAGCCGAAGCGCGACGTCGAGGGCGCCGAGCCCGCCGGGCGCGGTGATGACCGGTCCGTCCTCCGTGACGCCGCTCGTGCGAACGTCGCTCGGCCCGAAGTCCCAGAGGTCCTCGGCGAAGTCGGGCGAGGCGCTCACGGCGCGTCCTTGCAGCAAGCCTGCCGCGCCGAGCGCGAGCACACCGCTGCCCGAAGCGGCGATCCACGCGCCGCGTGACGCTTGCGACGCGAGGAAGGTCTTGGCGAGCGGCTCCTTGGCGAGGCGCGCCGCGCCCGGACCGCCGGGAACGAACACGGCGCGCGGCGGCTCCAGGGACGCGAACATCACCTCGGGCGTCGTGACGAGCCCGCCGACACCGACGACGGACGCTCGAGAGCGCGACACGGTACGGGTGGTGCCCTCGCCGCCACCGAGGTTGAGGGCCGTGAGGGCCGCGCCGAGTTCGAGTTCCAGCAAGCCGTTGTACACGATCACGGCGACGCTCATGGCGACTCCGCCGGCATCGTGATGCGGTACGGTCGCCGCGCCACGGGCGGAGCGACTTCGCCGTGGTGCGTGACGGCCTCGATGGCTTCGTCGGACAGACGTTCGACACGGCGCAGGTAACTCTCGATCGTCTCGAGTCGGTCGAAGCGGCGCGGGTGCGGGTCGCTGCCGCAGTAGAGGTCGATCCAGCGCAGCGTCATCGTTTCAGTGTAATCCTTGCGCGGAGCTTGTCAAAGTTCGCGCAAATCCTCCCAAAGTTCCCACCCGAGGCTCCTCGGCGTTTCCTGCAGCACGGGGCCGAGCGCTTGCGAGAAGCGCAGGGCGTGCTCGTGGAGGGTTGCGTCGTCGGGCTTGGCGTCGTACAGGCGCAAGGCAGTGAATTGATAAAACGCCTGCGTGCTCGTGAGGGTGCCGTCGTCGAAGAACGCGAACGGCGGCGTGATCTCGTCGAAGAGCACGTTGGTGTCTTCCAGAACGCTCGGCAGAAAGTCGGCGGGCGTGTACGGCGCGTCCTTGGGGTGCCACAGATAGCCTTGCAGCAATTTCACGGCGACGCGCGAATCGGCGGAGTCCGGGCTCGTCATGCGATCGCGAGGCGCACGTCGACGCCGAGCCAAGCCGAAAGCTCGTCCTCGAACGAGTCGTGCCGCTCGTGGTGGTACAGCAGTCCGTGGAAGCCCGCGCGGCGTGCCGCTTCGATGTTTTCGTGCACGTCGTCCACGAACGCGACGGTCTCGGTCGGCACGGCCAAACCGCTCGCCAAGGCCGCGAACGCTTCCGGGGCGGGCTTCTTGTGGCCGAGTTCGTTGCTGAAGACGAGGGTGTCGAAGCGGGCGAAGGCGGGATCGCGCCGCAACTCGTCGGAGACCACCGGGTAGTTGTTGCTCAGCAGACCGACGCGCACGGTTCGCGGCAATCGGCTCAGCAGGGCGTACATGGGCTCGTTGTGGGCCACGCTCGCCAAGTAGAGCGTTCGGAAGTCCTCGAAGGGCACTTGGAGTGACAGGCGGGCGTTCATCTCGTCCCAGAAGCGCTCCAACGTCCACTCGCCGACCTCCAGGTGGTGGACGAGCGCGAAGTAGTGACGGCGGACGTCGGCGACGTCGCGTTCGTACCGCTCGCTCATTCGAGCGGTGGATCGGCCGTCGAAGGTACCGATCGTGAAGACGCCGCCCCAATCGAAGGCGACGTGACGTCCGGGCGTGGCGGGGTGAGCGGTCATGCGCCCAGGGTAGCAACCTCGTGGGGACAAGGAGCGCGCTCGTTTAGGCCGAAGCGGGCGAAGGCGGCGCTCACACCACCCGTTCGAGCAGCACGCCTCGGCGCGTCCACGCGGCGACGTTGAGGTCACGCAAGGTGGCGAAGGCGTTTTGCCAATCGCGCACGTTGGCTTGCTTCAGTCCGCGTCCGTGGCGAGCGACCTCGGCGCGGTGCGCCTCGTGGGCTTCTTGGGAGCCGCCCGTGACGAGCCGCACGGCGACCTCCTCGTTCGGGGCGGGCGTGAGCGGTTGCGGACTCGTGGTGGTGAGGACGAGCGCGAAGCCCGACGCGCGGTCCTTGAGCAAGGTCAGCAGTTGCACGAAGGGCGCTTCGGAGGACGCCGCGGGCGTCTCGCTCCAGCGAACGGCGGCGGCGGTGTCACCGTGCACGAAGGCCAGGAAGTGGCGGGCGCCGAGGATCGCGTGGGCGTAGTGAGCGCCGAGCGGCGTGTATTCCAGCGCTTCGAATTCGCCCGCGAGCGTCTTGAGGCGGCGCGCGTGCTCGATCGTGGCGCCCCACTCGCGCGCTTCGAGCTCATCGAAGCGCAGCTCGGGTTCGATGTCGGGTCCGAGCACGGCCTTGCCTTCCATGCGGGCGCGCGTGAGGTCGGGCAAGCGTTTTTGCGCGGCGTCCGCGCCGATCAGACGAGCGAGTTCTTCGCTCGTGAGGGCCGCTAAATTGAGGGTGAGCGCCACGTGTGAAGTATACGAAACTTCACGCGGGCGCGAACGACGAGCTCGTCTCGAATGCGGCGCCGCGGGGACGTCACGTTCGGTCGAGCCGCTTATACTGTCTCGCGATGACGCTCGCCAATCATGCCGAACCTCGCTACGCGGACTTGTGCCGAGAAGTGGCGCGCCACCTATCCGCCCACACGGGGCCAATCTTGATCTTCTCGCACGTGGACGCGGACGGAGACGCGCTCGGAAGCTCGCTCGGTTTGGCGCGCGCGTTGCGGTTGCTCGGCAAGGACGCGACGGCGTGCGTGAAGGTTCCGAACTACCTTCGCTTCTTGGCGAGCGAAGGCGAGGTGCGCGAGACGCCGTTGGAAGCGTGGCCCGAGGGAGCGTTGACGGTGGTGCTGGACGTCGACAACAACGATCCGGTTCGCGTGGACCTCGCCGATCTCGCGTCGTTCTCGGGGCCGGTGCTCAACGTCGATCATCACGGAACGAACAAGCGAACGGCGACCGTGAGCCTCGTGGACCCGACGAAGGCGGCGACGGCGTTGATGGTGATGGACGTCGTCAATGAACTTGGCGCGCCTTGGTCCTCGGAAGTCGCCACGCCGATCCTGCTCGGCATCAACACCGACACGGGCTCGTTCAAGTTCTCGAACACGACGCCCGAGGTACTTCGCGCGGCGGCCGACCTCGTGGAGCACGGCGCGGATCTCGTGACGATCAACGAGCAGCTCGCGCAGCAGTCGCGCTCGTACTTCGCGCTCTTGCGCGAAGTGCTCGGAAGCATGGAGTTTTTGTTCGGCGGCCTCGTGGTGATCGCGCGCGTGGACGAGGGCATGCTGGCGCGGGCGGGCGCGACGTGGGAGGAAGTCGAGTCGTACGTGAGCGTCATTCGCTCGGCGCGTGGAACGGAGCTCGCGTGCCTGTTCAAGGATTACGGCGCGTCGGTGAAGCTCAGCGTTCGTTCGCGCGGCAAGCTCAGCGCGCAACGCATCGCCGTGGCGTGCGGAGGCGGAGGGCACTTCGCGGCGGCGGGCGCGACGGTGAAGGCGCCGTTCGTGCAGGCGCGGGCGCTGTTCGACCGCGAGGCGAAAGCAGAGTTGGAGCGCGTCGGCTTGGCTTGAGCAAAACGCAAGCGCGCCACCGATCGGTGGCGCGCTTTTTGGTGCGACTCGCTTCAAATGCCCGCGAGGGCGCGCAAGGACTTCTCGTCGGAGAGGCTGATGCAGCGGTAGGCGGGCGTGAGCAGGCCGTCGTCACGCATTTCGCCGATGAGCTTCGAGACGCTTTCGCGCGTGGCGCCCGTTCCCTCGGCGATGAGCTCGTGCGTGGCGCGCACGAAGCGGCGTCCGTCGCCGTGCTTGCCGCCGAGCGACGAGTCGGCGAGGTTGAGCAGGTAGCGGGCGATGCGTTCGCGCAGTTCGCCGTCTTGAATGTGCACGCCGTCGTTCATGACGCGCTGAAGTTGCGCGGACAGGGAGCGCGTGACCGTCCAGAGCTCTTCGCTGGAGAGCATTTGCGTGTAGATCGGCGAGATGACGGCCTCGGTGAGCGCGACGACTTGATGGCTGCGGGCGAGGCCGTGCAGCGCTTCCTCACCGAAGATGTCGCCCGGCATGATGTGGCGCACGGTGAGGTTGCGGCCCTGCGGCGTGAGACGGATGGCGCGCAGCAAGCCGCTGTCGAGGCGGTAGAGGCTGGTGCCGGGGTCGCCGGTGTAGTAGAGCGTGTCTCCACGGCGAAGAGGCCGTCCTTGGGGTTCGTGCTGCTGCGGATTGGCTCCTGAGGTGTACAGAGTCATAACGCGCTCCCTTCATCGGCTGCGTCGGATTTCGCAGATTCCTTTGACTTCCGAAGTGTACAAACATTATACAAAGCGCAATGGTGAAGAATGAACAAAGTCGGAAAGGATGACGCTCCGATGAAGAAGATCTATTACATTCTCGCCGATGACTCACGCCTTTTGCCGTCCCGACCTCGCCGAAGAGTTCGATCAAACGCTCTTCACGTTGTCAAGGCTTTGAATAGCCTTGTACACCTGCAACCCAACTTCCACCGTGGAGGCGTGAGCGGCGATCGTGAGTTCGGGCGTGCGATTGTACCCGCCCGCCATCGTCGTGACGATCGGAACGCGCCAAGCGCGGCACGCTTCGAAGACCCGGCGAGAACGCCGCGTCGCTCCGTCGAGGGTCAAGGCGAAGCGCCCGAAGCGGTCCCCCGCCAAGACGTCGACGCCCGCGAGATACAACACGAGGTCGGGCTCGAAGGCCGCAACTGCCGGCAGGACCTTCGCGTCCATCACCTCCAGATACTCGCCGTCCGTCACGCCGTCGGGCAGACCCAAATCGAGGTCCGACACCTCCTTGCGAAACGGATAGTTGCGCTCGCCGTGCACCGAGAGGGTGAAGGCGCGCGATTCGTTCGCCAACAGGCGTGCCGTCCCGTTGCCTTGATGCACGTCCAAGTCCAAGATCAGCACGCGGCGCGCCCAGCCCTCGGCGAGCGCGAGCCGCGCGGCGATCGCCACGTCGTTGAGCAGCGAAAATCCTTCCGCGCGGTCGGCAAACGCGTGGTGCGTGCCGCCTGCGAGGTTCACCCCGAAACCGCAGCGCAGCGCGTCTCGCATCGCCACCACCGTGCCGCCCGACGCCCGCAACGCCCGCTCCACAACCTCGGGACTCCACGGCAAGCCGAAGTTGCGCACCTCCTCGCGTGACACCTCGCCGAGCCGCCAGCGTCGAAGGTACTCGGCGTCGTGCACCGCCTCGGCGAGTTCCCACTCCAAGCGGGGCGCGTCGAGAATGTCGATGCGGTCGCGCAAGCGCTCTACCACGCCCGCGTACTTGTACATCGGAAAGCGGTGCCCTTCGGGCAGCGGAAAGTCGTAAGCCGCCGGTGTGTAGGCGCGAAAGGACGTCACGCGCTCAGCCGTCCTCGCGCATGGAGCGCAGCAGCGTGAAACCGACGATATCGAGGACGATCACGATCAGCAAGTCCGTCAACCAGCGCGGGTGGCCTTGGCCTACGTTGATCACGACGGTGATGATCCCGCCGACGTTGAGCAGCACCACGAGGGCGATCAGAAGCGTCTGCACGGCGACCTCAGGCGAGCGCGCCCAGCAACTCGGAGTGAAAAAGGCCGTTGGTGGCGAGAATCATCTCGCCGTAGGGCGTCGAGGCGCCGCCGCCGTCCGTGACGCGTCCGCCCGCCTCCTCCACGATCAGGCTTCCCGCCGCCGCGTCCCACGGATGCAACCCGAACTCCCAATACCCGTCGAGCCGTCCGGCGGCCACGTAACACAAGTCGAGCGCCGCCGCGCCCGGCCGCCGAATGGGCACGCCCATGGCGAGCAACCGCCGAAAGCGTTCGAAATTGCGGGTGTCTTCCGGATCGTACGGAAAGCCCGTGGCGAGCAAGGCGGGCGCCGACACGCTCGGCGTGGTCGATACCGCCAGCGGCGCTCCGTTGAGAAACGCGCCGCCTCCGAGCGTCGCCGTGAACAGTTCGTCGCGGCCTTGATCGTAGACGGCGCCCGCCAAGCGCCGACCGTTCCACTCGAACGCGACCGAGGCGCAACTCACCGGAAAGCCGTGCGCGTAGTTCACCGTGCCGTCGAGCGGATCGACGACCCAGCGAGCAGGCGACGAGCCGACCGCTCCCTCCTCCTCACCGAGAATCGCGTGGTCGGGAAACCGCGCGAGGATCACTTCGCGAATCGCCGCCTCGGCGAGCGCGTCGACTTCCGTCACGAGGTCCGACGCCGACGATTTAGTACGCACGTGCAGCGCCCGCCCCGCGAATTGGCGGTGAATGCTTCCGGCGGCCTTCGCCGCTGTCACGGCCGTTTCGAGCACCGCTTCGATCGACTCCTGGAACTCCACCCTTTCATCTTGCCAGGTCTCGGCGCTCGGCGCGCCACGGCGCACCTCGTTCGCCGAGCGCGACACGCTACAGTACGGGACGTGATCGACCGTTACCTGACACCGGAGATGAAGGCGTTGTGGAGCGAGCGCAGCCGATACCGCGCTTGGCTCGACGTGGAACTCGCCGCGATGGCCGCGCAGGCGAGCGAAGGCGAGGTGCCGCGCGAAGCGTACGACGACCTCGTGCGCCGCACGACCGCCGATCCGCTCGACGACGCCTTCGCGGCGCGCGTCGCCGAGATCGAGAACGTCACGCGCCACGACATCGTGGCCTTCACGACGGCCCTCTCGGAACGCTACGGCGAGTCGGCGCGCTTCGTGCACCACGGCCTGACGAGCACGGACGTCGTCGACACCGCGCAAAACAGGTTGCTGGACGAAGCGTTGGGCCTCGTCGAAGCGGACACCCGAGCGCTTCGCGACGTGTGCCGCGAGCAGGCCGTGACGTACAAGCACGTCCCGACGATCGGGCGCACGCACGGCATACACGCCGAGCCGATGACCTTCGGCTTGAAGTTCCTGAATTGGATGTCGACGCTCGACCGCGATCTGGAACGTCTCGCCAACGCGCGAGCGCGCGTTCGCGTCGTGATGCTGTCGGGGTCGGTCGGGACGTTCGCGCACGTCTCTCCCAGCATCGAGCAGGCCGTCGCGGCCGCGTGGAGTTGGGACGTCGCCAAGGTGTCGAATCAGACGTTGGCGCGAGACCGTCACGCGGAAGTGCTCGCCGCGCTCGCCATCCTCGGCACGACTTTGGAGAAGATCGCCGTGGAAGTGCGCCACCTTCAGCGAACCGAGGTGCGCGAGGCGATGGAGCCGTTCGGCGCGGGGCAGAAGGGCAGCAGTTCCATGCCGCACAAGAAAAACCCCATCCTCACGGAAAACGTCACGGGCCTCGCTCGACTTCTGCGCGGCTATCTGGCGACGGGTTTGGAAAACGTCGCCTTGTGGCACGAGCGCGACATCAGCCACTCCAGCGCCGAGCGCGTCATCCTGCCCGACGCGACGAGCGCCGCGTCGTACGCCACGCGCCGCCTCACGAGCGTGCTGCGCGGCCTCGTGGTGTTCGAAGAGCGCATGCTCTCGAACTTGAACTCGCTCGGCGGCTTGGCCTTCAGCCAGCGCGTTTTGCACAAGCTCATCGACGGCGCGGGCCTGACGCGCGAAGCGGCGTATCACATCGTGCAGCGCGCCGCCCTGCGCAGTTGGGAGACGGGCGAGGGCCTGCGAGACCTGCTCGCCGCCGATTCCGACAATCCGCTGGACGCGGCGGACCTCGACGACGCCTTCGACTTGAGCTGGTACTTGCGCGAGGTGGACACGATCTACGCGCGGTTCGGATTGTGACGGCGCGCCGCCGAAGCGAAAGGACACGGGGAAATTCACGTGGAAGGGCGCCGCGCCGCGCTAAACTGACCGTCACATGAAGCTCATCGAATCGCCGAGCGAACTGCACGCCACCTTGTCGGGCGTGTCGTCGGTCGGTCTCGTTCCCACCATGGGATACCTCCACGACGGCCACGCCAGCCTCATCCGCCGCGCGCGGATCGAGAACGAAGTCGTCGTCGTCAGCGTCTTCGTGAATCCCTTGCAGTTCGGGCGCGGCGAGGACCTCGGACGCTATCCGCGCGACTTGCCGCACGATCTGCGCGTCGCGCAAGACGCGGGCGCGCACGTCCTGTTCACGCCGAGCGTCGAGACGATGTACCCCGTCGGCTTCGCCACACGCGTCGAAGTCACCGGGCCCGGCGACGGCTTCGAGGGAGCGTCGCGCCCAGGGCACTTCTCCGGCGTGGCGACGGTCGTCTTGAAGCTGCTCAACCTCGTGAAGCCCGCGCGCGCGTACTTCGGAGAAAAAGACTGGCAGCAGCTCGCCGTGGTGCGGCGCGTCACGACCGACCTCAACCTCGACGTCGATATCGTCGCGTGCCCCACGATGCGCGAGCCGTCGGGCTTGGCGCTCAGCAGCCGCAACGCCTACCTGACGGCCGAGCAGCGCGAGCGCGCCAGCGTGTTGGCGAGCGCCTTGCGAGCCGCCCAAAAGGCGTACCGCCGAGGAGAGCGCCGATCGGCGGCCATTCTCGACGCGGCGCGCCTCGTGCTGCTGTCCGAGCGGGAATTCACGCTCGATTACCTCTCGCTCGTCGACGAGCACCTCGGGGAGTTCGAGCGCGTCACGAACCCCGCCTCGGCCCGCTTGTTGATCGCCGGACGGCTGTTCGGCGTGCGGCTCATCGACAACATGCCCCTTGTGGAGGAAGTTTCAGCTTTGGGAGGTCGAACGTGACTCTGGACGAACTGTTGCGCACGATGGTCGGCAAGCGTGCCTCGGACATTCACCTGCAAGCGGGAAGCCCCCCGACGGGCCGCATCGACGGCGTGCTCGTCGGCTTCGGCAACTCGATCCTGATGCCGGCCGACACGGTGACCCTTGCGCGGTCGCTGCTTTCCGCCGATCAATGGGAAGACTTCGAGTACCGCAACGAGTACGACTGCGCCTACAGCTTGCCGGGCGTGGCGCGCTTCCGCTGCAACCTCTTTCGGCAGCGCGGCGCGATCGGCATCGTGATGCGCGTCGTCGGAGACGTCATTCCCTCGTTCGAAGCGCTCGGTCTGCCCGTCGCGACGATGCGCGAATTCGCGGCGCAAGACCGCGGCCTCATCCTCGTGACGGGACCGACGGGCTCGGGCAAGTCCACGACGCTCGCGTCGCTGCTCGACCACATGAACCGCACGTACGCGTACAACTGCATCACCATCGAGGACCCGATCGAGTTTTTGCACAAGAACAAGCGCTCGATCATCGTGCAGCGCGAAGTCGGCAACGACACGCGCGACTTCCGCTCGGCGCTGAAGTACGCCATGCGGCAAGACCCCGACGTCATCATGATCGGCGAGATGCGCGACAAGGAGACGGTGGAGGCGGCCATCACGGCGGCCCAGACGGGCCACCTCGTGCTGAGCACGCTGCACACGAACGACGCGATGCGCACCGTCAACCGCATCATCGACTTCTTCGCGCCGCACGAGCGTCAGCAAATTCGGCTGCAACTCGCCGAGTCGCTGATCGGCATCGTCTCGCAGCGTCTGCTGCGCCGCTCGGACGGAACGGGACGCGCCTTGGCCCTCGAGCTGCTGATCAACACGCCGCTCATCAAGGACTACATCAAGGACGAGGACAAGACGCCTTTGATCAAGGACGCCCTCATCGAGGACAACATTCGCGGCATGCACACCTTCGATCAGCACCTCGTCGAGCTGTACCGCGCGCAGATGATTTCGCTCGACGAAGCCCTCAGCTCCGCGACGAGTCCGCACGAAGTGCGCCTCATGATCACCCGCTCGGGAATGAGTGTATAAAGGCGCCATGACGCACTCGGACGGGAAGTTCTTCGATTCGGCGCTCGCGGCGCTCGGCGGCCTGCAAGACGGCGCCACCGTCATGGTCGGCGGCTTCGGCCTCGTCGGCGCGCCCCTCACCCTCATCGAGGCGCTGTGCGAGCACGGCGCGAAGGACCTCACCATCATCTCCAACAATCTCGGCGAGCCGGGCGGCAAGGGATTGTCGAAGCTTCTCAAGCTGGGCCGCATTCGCAAGGCGATCGGGTCGTACTTCACGTCGAATCCTGAAGTCGTCGCGGCGGTGGAGCGCGGCGAGTTGCACGTGCAGCTTTTGCCGCAAGGCACGCTCGCCGAGGCGATTCGGGCGGGCGGCGCGGGTCTCGGCGGCTTCTTCACGCCGGTCGGAGCGGGCACCCTGCTCGCGGCGGGCAAGGAGGAGCGCGTCATCGACGGCAAGCGTTTCGTCCTCGAAGCGCCCCTCAAAGCCGACTTCGCCCTCGTACGCGCCCGCCGCGCCGACGCGCTCGGCAACTTGGTGTACGACGCGACGCAGCAGAACTTCAACGTCGCGATGTCGAGCGCGGCGCGCGTGACGGTCGCCGAAGTCGACGAGGTCGTCGAGGTGGGCGCGGTCGCGCCCGAAATGATTCACACGCCGCACTTGTTCGTCAAGCGCCTCGTGAAAGCCGAGGTGCTCATCACGGACGTCAAAAGCGTCGCCGAGATGACGCGCTGAACGTCGAGCGGGGTATAATCGAGTTTGCATGTCTCAGCCGAAGATCCAAATGACCCGCCGGGGTTACGAAAAGCTCCAAGAAGACCTCAACTACCGCAAGACGACGCGACGCGAGCAGATTTCCGAGTACATGGGAAGCGCCATCGCGGACGGCGATTTGCGTGAAAGCGCCGCGTACGACGAGGCCCGAATGCAGCAATCGGAGAACGAGGCGCGCATCGTGGAACTCGAAGACCGCCTGTCGCGCGCCGTCATCGTCGAGTTGGACGAAGCCGAGACGCGCGTCGGGCTCGGGGCGAAAGTCGTCGTGCAAGACGGGCGCGGCAAGGAGCACAAGTTCGAGATCGTCGGAACGTACGAAACGGACGTGCTCAAAGGCAAGATCAGCGACCAAAGCCCGATCGGGCAGGCGCTGGCGGGCCGCGGAGTCGGCGAGACCGTGAAGGTCACGATGCCCAAAGGTTCGCAGGAATTCAAGATTCTCGACGTCAAGTACGATTGACGCTTGGGGCCACGCGGGTGGCCCGCTTTTCTTCGGAGGCCCCATGTCTTCGCTTTCCGCCCGTGACATCATCGCCGCACGCGCCGCGCAAGAACTGCGCGCGGGCGACATCGTCAACCTCGGCATCGGCATTCCGGCGCTCGTGCCGAAGTACCTGGAGGGCCGTCAAGTCTTTCTGCATTCCGAGAACGGCGTGTTGGGGTTCGGTGACACGCCGAGCGAGGCGGACGTCAATCCCAACCTCGTCAACGCGGGCAAGCAACTCGTGTCGACCTTGCCGGGCGCGGCGTACTTCGATTCGAGCTTGTCTTTCGCGATGATTCGCGGCGGGCACGTGGACGTCGCCGTGATCGGGGCGTTGCAGGTGAGCGCGGGCGCTGACATCGCCAACTGGGCCGTGCCGGGCAAGGCCGTCCTCGGGGTGGGCGGAGCGATGGATTTGTGTGCGGGCGCGCGCCGCCTCGTCGTGACGATGACGCACACCGAGAAGGACGGCACGCCCAAAATCGTGGACGACCTGAGCTTGCCCGCGACGGCGTTCGGCGTCGTGGACACCCTCGTGACGGAACTTGCGGTGTTCAAGTTCCAAGGTGGCAAGCTCACGCTCGTGGAGTTGCAGCCGGGCGCGACGTTGGACGACGTTCGAGCGAAGACGAGCGCTTCGTTCGACGTGGGCTTGGCGCAAGCGGTGGCTTGACTCGAATTCGGATGCAAAGGGCCCGCTTCGCCAGACGGGCCCTTCTTCCTTTCTTCCTTGATCGAGCCGCGTTTGGAGCATCGTTCACATCGCGGTAAGGTGAACGCGATTCGGGAGGAACCATGTCATACTCCGGCCCCACCTTCACCTCCGAGGCGTCCGAACACGCCGCCGATCTCGCCTTGAGGCGCTTGCTCGCCGGAAACCATCGTTACGTGAGCGGAAACAGAGCCCACCCGCACCAAAGCGAACGATGGCGCCACGACGTCGCGGGCGGGCAAAGTCCCTTCGCGGTCGTCCTCGCTTGCGCCGATTCACGCGTCGCTCCCGAACTCCTGTTCGATCAAGGGCTTGGCGACCTCTTCGTGCTGCGCGTCGCCGGGAACATCCTCGACGACCTCCTGCTCGGAAGCGTCGAGTTCGCCGTGCGCCAATTCGACGTGCCCCTCGTGCTGGTCCTCGGCCACGATCGCTGCGGCGCCGTGAGCGCCACCTTGGACGCCGTCACGACCGGCACAGTCCCCACGGATCACGTCCGCGCGATCGTCGCGGCCCTCGAGCCCGCCGTGCAAGAAGCGATGCGGCTCGGCGGTGACGTCGTCGATCATGCCGTGCGCGCCAACGTTCGGCACGTCGTTCGTCAACTCGAAACCGCCGAACCCCTCCTCGTCGAGCGCGTGCGAGAAGGTCGCCTCGCCATCGTCGGCGGACGCTACGACATGGAAAGCGGCACGGTCGAGGTGATTTGACGTCGGGCGGTGAGGGTCAGCGCGCCGCCAAGGCTTCGCGCTTTTTCGGCACCTTCACGAACGGCAAGTCGCGCGCGTGGTCCTCGATGAGCCCGCCGCCGAGAAGGCGCGGGCCGTCATACAAGACGACGCTCTGACCGGGCGCCACGGCGAACTGCGGTTCGGCGAAGGCGAGTTCGAAGCTCGTCTCGTCGGCGCGTACGATTCGCGCTTTCACAGGCGTGGCGCGGTAGCGCACTTGCACGTCGACTTCCCCGGGCAGATCGGCGAGGTCCACGAGGTAATTGGCGGCGCTCGCCTTGAGGCCGTGCCATTGGCAGTCCTCGAAGTTCCCGACCCACACGGTATTCGACTCGGGATCGAGGTGCACGACGAAACGCACTTCGTGCGACTTGTACAGCCCCAGGCCCTTCTTCTGCCCCAGCGTGTAGAACTGCGTTCCGAGGTGCTCTCCGACGACTTCGCCCGTCTTGACGTCCACGATGAACCCGGCGCGCCGAGGCACGAATTCCGCCACGAACTCCTTCACGGTGCCCGGCACGAAGCAGATGTTTTGAGACTCGGGCTTCTTGGCGGTGAGCAGACCGTGCTCCGCGGCGAGCTCGCGCACGCGCGGCTTCTCCATCTCGCCGACCGGGAAGAGGATGAACGGCAAGGCGTCGCGCGGCGTGCCCCACAAGAAGTAGGTTTGGTCTTTGCGCGGATCGTCTCCGCGGTGGAATTCCACCGTGCCGTCCTCGCGGTCCACGCGCTTGACGTAGTGACCCGTGGCGACGTACGCGCAGCCGAGTTGCTTGGCGCGCTTCACGAGCGCGTCGAACTTCACCTTCGTGTTGCAGTTCACGCAGGGGTTGGGCGTGCGTCCCGCCGCGTACTCGGAGATGAAGGGGTCCATGATGCTGCGCTTGAACTCCTCGCGGTAATCGAGCAGGTAGAACGGAACGCCCACTTGATCGGCCACGCGGCGCGCCTCGTAAGCGGCGTCGGGCGAGCAGCAGGTCTCGAAGGTGTCCGTCCGCTTGTCGTCGGGCCAAAAGCGCATCATCGCGCCGATGACCTCGTAGCCCTGTTCTTTGAGCAGCGCCGCCGACACGCTGGAATCCACTCCGCCCGACATCGCACACAACACGCGTCCCTTCGCCATAACCGAACGAGTGTAGCAGGGCGCGGCGACGTCGGACGTGACGACCGCGTCATTCCAGGGCCACCCTCGCTTCGCCACGATGAACTCGTGAATAAGCTTGCCGCGCTCGCCCTCACGCTTCTCGCGCCGCTTGCGGGCGGCGCCTCCTCGAAGCCTCGTCCGGTGCTGTCCTACTTCGACGCACTCGTGAACAACGACTTGCCCCTCGCCGAACGGAGTCGGCCTTTGCATCTCGTCGCGCTCGACACGAACGCCGCTCGAAGGCGCATCACGGTGCTCGACGAGAAAAACCGCTACCTCCTCGTGGGTCGGGACTCCAACTTGCGGTCCAAGAAGGGCGAGCTGTACGAACTGGCGGTGTGGAACGACAAGCGCGGACAGGACGTGCTCGGCATCGCCAACTTGCACGCTCAGAAGTGCCCGCGCGAATGGGACGAGGGCACCTGTACGCCCGGCACCGAGTTCTGGATGCGCGTGGAGGGGATCTGGTATCCGGTCACGGACGATCTCGGAGCGGGCATCTGCTCGCCGTGGTCCGCCCATCCCCTCGCGACCCTGCCGCCGAGCATCCGTGCGGAGGTGACGCGCCGCAGCGTGGCCCTCGTCTCCATCCTCACGCCGCCGGGAAACCGAACGCCGCGCGAGCAGATGCCGAGGTTCGTGTGCCGCTTGCCGCGCGTCGGCACGACGGTCCGCGTGCTCTTCGACGCGGTCAACACGAGCCGGTCGGTCATGAAGCACACCGTGCTGTACCTGAAGTGGCGCGGAGACCGCTTCGTGCCGTCCCTCACGCCTTGAGCTGCACTACATTGAAGGACATGCTCTCCCCCGCCCTTCTTCAAGACGCCGCCGAACGCTTCGGCACGCCCCTGTACGTTTACGACGCCGCCGAGATCGACGGCGCCCTCGGCCGCGTTCGCGCGGCGTTCGGAGACGCCCGCGTGTTCTACGCGATGAAGGCGAACTCGAACTTCACGATCCTCGAACGCCTGCGCGCGCGTGGCGTCGGCTTCGAGGCCGTGTCGCCCGGCGAACTCGCCCGCGTTCGCCACCTCGGCTGCGCGGGAAGCGAGGTGATCGTCAACGGGCCCGCGAAGACACGCGAGGAGTACGAGCTCGGCCAAGCGATGGGGGCGACGTTCGTTCTCGACCGCCTCTCGGAAGTCGCGCTCGTAGCGCCCGGCACGGCGGTCTTGCTTCGCGTGAATCCCGCCCTCGACGTCTCGACGCACGATCACCTCGCGACAGGCGCGGCGAAGAGCAAGTTCGGCGTTCGGCTCGAAGACGTGGAGCGAGGCGTGAAGCTCGCCCGGGAAGCGGGCCTCGTCGTGCGCGGCTTGCATGTTCACATCGGAAGCGCCATTCGAGAAGCGGCGGACTTCGGGATGGCGTTCGAAAAGCTCGCCAAGCTCGATGTTGGAACGATCGACGTGCTGGACGTCGGAGGCGGCTGGGGGCTCGACGCGGACTTGAGCGGCATCGCCTCGAAGGCGCGGCAAGCCAGGGACGCGCTCGGAGCGTCCGAGTTGTGGGTGGAGCCGGGCCGTTACCTCGTGGCGCGCTCGGGCGCGCTGTTGACGCGCGTGGTGGGCCTCAAGCAGACGGGGCGGTCGTTCGTGATCGTAGACGCGGGCATGACCGAACTCATGCGCCCCATGCTGTACGGCGCCTCGCACCCGCTGCTCGCGTTGTACGCGGGCGGGACCGAAGGCGTGTTCGACCTCGCGGGACCCGCGTGCGAAAGCGGCGATTTGCTGGCGAGCAACGTGACGCTTCCCACGCCGAGCGTCGGCGACGCGGTGGCAGTGTTGGAGGCGGGCGCGTACGGCGCGGCGATGAGCTCCACGTACCTGTCGCGCTCGCGTCCGGCCGAGGTGATGTACGACGCAGGCGCGTGGCAGGTGATTCGCCGCCGCGAGCGTCCCGAGGACGTGTGGCGCGCGGAGCTCGCCGAAGCGCCGACGCTCGCGTGAGCGAGCCGTTCGTCACAAGGTGGTCGGGCGCGAGCCGCTAGACTGCCCGCGTGACCGCTTCGACCTCCACGCTCGCTCGGCAAGTCCTCGTGCAACTCGGCGAAGTCATCCTCGGGAAGGAACGGCAGCTCAAGCTCGCCCTCGCCTGCGTCCTCGCGAAAGGACACCTCCTCATCGAGGACGTGCCGGGCGTCGGCAAGACGACCTTGGCCGCCGCGCTCGCCGCGACGCTGGGTCTGCGCTTCTCGCGGGTGCAGTTCACGTCGGATCTGCTGCCCGCCGACTTGCTGGGCGCGAGCGTGTTCGAGCGCGACACGGGCACCTTCCGCTTTCACGAAGGTCCGGTGTTCACGAACGTGCTGCTCGCCGACGAGATCAACCGCGCCTCTCCGAGAACCCAGTCGGCCTTGCTGGAGGCGATGGAGGAACGGCAGGTGAGCGAGAGCGGCGTGGCGCGCCTTCTTCCGACGCCCTTTTTTGTGCTCGCCACGCAAAACCCGTCGGATCAATCGGGCACCTTCGCCTTGCCCGAGTCTCAGCTCGACCGCTTCCTGATGGTCGTCACCCTCGGCTATCCGGACCCGGCGGCGGAACGTGAACTCCTCGCGGGCCGCGACCGCCGTGAGATCGCGAGGCACCTTCCCGCCTTGCTCTCGCCCGAGAAACTGTTGGAGGTGCAAGCGGAGGTGGACCGCGTGCACGTCGCGCCCGCGCTGCTCGACTACGTTCAGACGCTGTTGCGCGCGACGCGCGAGGGAAGCACCTTCATGGCGGGTCTTTCTCCGCGAGCGGGCCTGAGTCTCTTGAGCGCGACGCGCGCGTGGGCTTGGCTGTCGGGCCGCGACCACGCGCTTCCGCAAGACGTGCACGCCGTCTTCGCGGCCGTCGCGACCCACCGCTTGCTGTCACGCACGACGTTCGCTCCCGATCCGCGGGCCGTGACGAGCTTGCTCGAAGAAACGCCGATTCCTTGAGGGCGCGCGTGAACGATCCGTTTGCCGTCAAACCCACCCGCTTCGGCTTGTCCTTCTTGGGGCTCGTCGCGGCGATGCTCATCGGGTGCATCAACTACGGTCTGAGCCTCGGGTACTTCCTGACCTTCTTGCTGACCGGCTTGTGGGCGGCGTGCGGCGTGGCGGCTTTGCGCGCCCTGCCGGGTTTGCACGTCGACGTGGCCGATCCGCCCGCCGTCTTCGCGGGCGAGGAGGCGCGCGTGCCGATCGTGCTGAACGGCGGGGGACGCGAGCGGCCTGACGTGGACGTCGCCTTGCGAGGCGCGCGGATTCGCGTGGACGTACCCGCGCGAGGCGACGTCCGCGCGGACGTTCTCGTGAAGGTGGAGCGGCGAGGACGGGCCAACCTCGGGCGAGTGGAGGTACGCGGCGGCGATCCCATCGGCTTTTTCGAGGCGCGCGTGCGGCACGACGAGGACGTGACGGTCTTGGTCTATCCGGCGCCCGAGCGCGGCGCGCCGCCCTTGCCGCGAGGAGCGGGCAGCGGTGAGGGCGGGGGCACGCGCGTGGCTGGCAACGAGGACTTTCACTCGCTGCGGCCCTACGTGCCCGGCGACGCACCGACGCGCGTGTCGTGGCGGCACGCGGCGCGGTCGCAGGGTCCACTCGTCGTGCGCACCTTCGACGCGAACGGAGGCGGCGCCGCCCTGCTCGATTTCACGGCTCTGAGAAGCCTGGGCGCCGAGGCGCGCCTGTCGCGCTTGTGCGCGTGGCTTTTGCGAGCGGAGCGCGAGAACGTCGTGTTCGAGCTTCGTTTGCCAGGAGTGGCGGTCGTGAGAGGTCAAGGCGCGGCGATCACGCGGCGCGGCCTCGTCGCCCTCGCCACGTTCGAGGAGCGGGCGGACGCGTGAACGTCCTGCCTTCGCGGCCGACCGTCACGCTGCTCGGCGTGCTGGGCCTCGTGTTCGTGCCGTACTTCGCGCACCTTCCGCCGTGGCTGTCGGCCCTGCTGGTGGGCCTGCTGGCTTGGCGAGCTTTGATCGCCGTGGGCCGAGCGGGCATTCCGCCCGTGTTCACGCTCGTCGTCGGCGCCGCCGTCGTCGCGTGGGGCATCGCGAGCGAGTACGGCACCTTGCTGGGGCGAGACGGAGGCACGGCCTTCTTGCTGCTCTTGCTCGCCCTGAAAATTCACGAGACGCGTACCCGCCGCGACGTTCGCGTCCTCCTTTTGCTGGGGTACTTCGCGCTCGGCGCGAACTTCTTCTTCGAGCAAGGCCCTCTCGTGACGCTCTACACCCTGCTGATGACCGTCGCGTTGACGGTCGTCGCGGCGTGGTGGCGCGCGCCCGACCGTCCGCACCCCCGAACGCGTGGCGCGCGGGTCGTGAAGCTCGTCTTGAGCGCCGTGCCGCTTGCCGCCGCCTTGTTCGTGGTCTTCCCGAGGCCCGCGCAGCCGCTGTGGACCTTGCCCGTCTCGTCAGACCGGGCCGAGACGGGGCTCGCGAACGAGATTTCGCCCGGCAGCGTCTCCAGCCTCACGAAGTCCAGCGCGGTCGCCTTTCGCGCCGACTTCGAGGGCGCGATTCCGCCGCAAAACGAGCTGTACTGGCGCGGTCCCGTCTTCGACGACTTCGACGGGCGGCGTTGGGTGCGGTCGCGCACCTACGTCACGGGCGTCACGGGAGGTCCGCTGTGGCCGCCGCTCGTGGAAGAGCGCGGCAACGTCGTTCGCTACGCCCTTTCGCTCGAACCGAGCGGCACCCGTTGGGTGCTCGCCCTCGACTACCCCTTGCGAGGTCCGGGGGATGTTCGCATCACGAACGCCTTTCAGCTCGTCGTGCGCGACATCATCACGGCGCGTCGACGCTTCGAGTTGGAATCCGCGCCGAGCAGCCTCGTCGGACGCCGCGAGTACCCGGCGATCCTGCACGACTCGACGGTGCTTCCGAGCGGCGGCGATCCTCGGGCGCGCGCCCTCGGCGCGTCGTGGGCGACGCTGCCTCCCGCGGAGCGCGTGGAACGCGCCCTTGCCTTCTTGCGCGGCGGCAACTTCAAGTACACGCTCGAGCCGCCCGCCTTGCCGCGCGAAAACGGCATCGACGCTTTCCTCTTCGGCACGCGCCAGGGATTTTGCGAGCACTACGCGTCCGCGTTCGCGTTTTTGATGCGCGCGGCGGGCTTGCCCGCGCGAGTCGTGAGCGGCTACCTCGGAGGCGAGGTCAATCCCAACGGGAACTACCTCATCGTGCGGCAGTCGTTCGCGCACGCGTGGACGGAAGTATGGCTCGACGGAGAAGGTTGGCGGCGCGTCGA